>JBFGIA010000040.1:0-19837 GCA_041577935.1 Gemmatimonadota bacterium
GCGGGCGACCTACCGGGCGACTCCCATCGAAGGGGAGGAACGGGCCCGCGTCTCGGACGCCTACCGGATGGGCTTCGTCCTCCGCTTCGTCTGCGGCTTTGCGCCGAGCCGGTTTCTGCGCCTGGATCCCCTCGGAGAGCCGGGACGGTAAGATGACGGCGCAACCGGGCCCCGCCCAGGAGGATCACAGGTGAGCGAGACCGCGACCGCACCAGGACCGGCCGTCATGCCGACCAGCGAATTCCGCACCCCCGAGCAGGAGCAGGCTGAGGCGGGACGCCACATCCGCCCGGTCCACGAGATCCCGCTCGAAGAGGTGAACCCGCTCAACGCGAACCTGTTCGCGCAGAACCGCTTCGAGGAGGTCTTCGCACGGCTGCGCAAGGAAGACCCCGTCCACCTGAACGAGATCGAGTCCGCCGGGCGCTACTGGTCGATCACGAAGTACGACGACATCAAGTCGGTCAACGCGGACTGGAAGACCTTCTCGTCCGCCAACGGCATCACGCTCGGCTTCCGGGTCGGGGCGACCCTCCCCCAGGGCGCCGCGTTCCAGGGCAGCCCGCCGTTCATCTCCCAGGATCCACCGCGGCACGACGAGCAGCGCAAGACCGTGCAACCGATCGTGGCGCCCCGCCACCTGGCCAAGCTCGAGCCGCTAATCCGCGAGCGCACCTGCCAGGTGCTCGACTCGCTGCCCGAGGGCGAGACCTTCGACTGGGTCGACACCGTCTCGATCGAGCTCACGACGGTGATGCTGGCCACGCTCTTCGACTTCCCGTACGAGGACCGGCGCAAGCTCACGCGCTGGTCCGACATCGTCTTCGCGATCCCGCAGCCCGGCGGCGTGGTGGAGTCGCAGGTGCAGAAGCGTGAAGAGCTGATGGAGTGCGTCCAGTACTTCTCCGGTCTCTGGGACGAGCGCCGGAAGAAGCCCGGCCACGACCTGGTGTCGATGCTCGCGCACGGCGAGGCGACGAAGCACATGGCGCCCGTCGAGCACCTGGGGAACCTGCTGCTGCTGATCGTCGGCGGAAACGACACCACGCGCAACACGATGTCGGGCAGCGTCTACGGGCTGAACCAGTTCCCGGACCAGTACGACAAGCTCGTCGCCAATCCCGGGCTCGTGCCCAAGCTCGTGCCCGAGGTGATCCGCTGGCAGACGCCGCTCTCCTACATGCGCAGGACGGCCACGCGCGACTGCGAGGTGGGCGGCAAGCAGATCCGGAAGCACGACCAGGTGCTCATGTGGTACGTGTCCGGCAACCGGGACGAGGACGTCTTCCGGCACGGCAACGCTCTGGACATCGAACGTCCGAATGCCGGGCGGCACGTGTCGTTCGGCTATGGCATCCACTTCTGCATGGGCAGCCGCCTGGCCGAGCTGCAGCTGCGCATCCTGTGGGAGGAGATCCTGCAGCGCTTCCGCCGCATCGAGGTGCAGGACGAGCCGGGCCGCACGCTCTCGTCGTTCGTGAAGGGCTACACGAACCTGCCCGTGAGGGTCACGCGCGTCTGAGCCGAGCCCATGGCCGACGCGTCCGATCGCGAAGCGCTTCTCGTAACGCGTTGTTGCACGCGACGCCACCAGCCAACAACACGGTGTTGACGTCTCTCTCTTCCGCCGCGCGGGCGGTCTTCTCGACTAGCACTTCGACGACCGCCGCCTGAAACGACGCGCAGACGTCCGTTAGTTGCTCTTGCACACCTTCCGGCCCGGCTTGCTCGACCCACCGGACGACCGCGGTCTTGAGTCCCGAGAACGAGAAGTCGAAATCTTTAACCGCCAACATCGGGCGCGGGAACGGGATCGCGGCGGGGTCGCCCTCGAGTGCCAACCGCTCGATCTCGGGTCCGCCCGGGAACCCGAGACCCAGCAACTTCGCCACTTTATCGAACGCCTCACCGGCGGCGTCGTCGCGGGTCGTGCCCATGACTTCGTACTTCCGCCATTCGCCCACGTAGATGAGTGACGAATGGCCGCCGGAGACGACCAGCGCCACCGCCGGCAGCTCGAGATCTGGGTACTCCAGAAGACACGCCACGATGTGGGCCTCGATGTGGTGAACGGGGACGATCGGCAGCTCGAGGGCGAGCGCCAACGCCTGCGCGAACGCGCCGCCGACCATCAGCGAGCCGATCAGCCCGGGGGTGTTCGTGACGCCGATCAGGTCCAGCTCCTCGGGTTCCACACCGGCTTCACCCATCGCCCACCGGAAGACCGGGACGATGTTCTGGACGTGCGCCCGGCTCGCCAGCTCGGGCACGATGCCGCCGTACTGCGAGTGCTCGAGCTGCGAGCTGACGACGTTCGACAAGAGCTCGCTCTCGTCCCGCAGCACGGCCATCGACGTGTCGTCGCAGGAAGTCTCGATGCCAAGCGTCAGCATTGTGGGGGCCTAGTTCTCGGCGATCTCTTCGGCCGGCGGTGCGGGTTGCTCGATCGGAACGACGACGCCTTGAATGCGCACACTATCGGGCGTGACGGTCACCGTTCGGAACTTTTCGGGGACGGCGATCGCGAGCTGCTGGTCGAACCGCCCCGGACCGCGCGAGAGCTGTGTGAGATCGAGCGACAGCGACCCGATGTCACCGAGCTCGGCGGTCACCCCGCGCAACAGCACCCGGCTCGGCTCGACCGTGACTTCGACGACGTGGTACCCCTCGCCGCGAGCCTGTGGCGACCCCTCGGTCTGGAGCGGGACCGTCTTCTCGACGTAGCGATCGGTGACCACCTCGATGCTGCCGGGGGTGATCCCGATTGGCGAGACGTTGAGATCGGCCGGTCGCTGGACATCCTGCAGGTCCAGGTTGATGACGAGCGTGTCGTTGTCCCCGCCCTGCACGTCCTTCTGGATGCTCAGCGACTCCTTGTCGAGCGACAGCAGGTCGCGACCGGTGCCCGAGAAGCTGACCTCGACCTCTGCCGGCGGATCGTTGGTGATCGTCATCTCGTCCCCCACCAGCGACAGCGTCAGCGGGACCGGGTAGTCGATCACGGTGACTTTCTCGGTGCGGACATCGAACCACAAGAGAAGCGCCAGCAACAGCGCGATCAGCTTGTAGCCGAGATTGTCGGTGAATAGAGATTGGATTGTGCGTCGCGCCATCGCTCGCTCCCGTGAACGGCCAAACTGGCCGCCGATTGCAATGTATGGAGCGGTCTAGAGCCGGGCCAGCGCCGTCAGATGCGATTCTCGATAAACGAGAACAACGGGACGATCCGATTGAGCCACGCGGCCAGAATGGCGAAGTAGTTGGTGAAGATCAGAATCCCGACCAGGACCAGCACCAACCCGCTGACGATCTCGATCGGCCGCAGCCAGTGGCGGACCCGCTTGAACGCCGAGAGGAACGAGCTGAACCCGACCGAGGCGGCGAAGAACGGCACCCCCAAGCCGGCGCTGTACGCAAACAGCAGGGTCACGCCCTGACTGACGTCGCCGGTGGTCCCGGCCATCGTCAGGATCGTACCCAGCACCGGGCCGATGCAAGGCGTCCAACCGGCGCCAAACGCGAAGCCGACCAGCACCGAGCCCAGAAACCCGGCCGGACGCTGGTTCAGGTGCACCCGCCGCTCGCGCTGCAGGAACGGGATGTTGAGCAGCCCCGTGATGTGGAGCCCGAAGACGACGATCAACGCCCCGGCGACGCGCCGGATCCACACCTGGTTGTAGCGCATGAACTGCCCGAGCGCGGTGGCCGATGCCCCGAGCGAGATAAAGACCAGCGTGAAGCCCAGGATAAACAACAGCGAGTGGATGATCGCCAGCCGCCGCACCCGAGCCCGCGCCTCGGGGCCGGGGTCGCTCAGCTCGTCGAACGTGAGCCCGGTCACGAACGACAGGTACGACGGGAACAGCGGCAGCACGCACGGGCTCAAGAACGAGGCGACGCCCCCGGCGAACGCCACCGCGATCGACAGCTCAGTGTTCACGACTAGGGTGTTTCGGTATCAGAAACGCTGTGAAGGACATCGGCGATCGGCGGAGCGAGCCCGAGCGCGACCCGGATCGGGTACTCGAGGTCGGACCGGATCTTGGGCCCCACCCACTCCTCGACGATCTGCCCGTCGACCACCAGCAGTGTCGTCGGCAGCCAGGGCGAGAGACCGTACTCCTCGAGCATCTTGGGCGTCCCGATCGCCAGCGGGTACGGCATCTCCATCTCGGCGGCGAACTCGCGCGAATCGCGCGGCAGGTCGTTGACCGACACGCCCACCAGTGCCAGCCCGCGGTCGTGGTACTCGTCCCAGATCTCGATCAGCTCCGGTATCTCGGCCCGGCAAGGTGCGCACCACGACGCCCAGAAGTTGATCAGCATGACGTTCTGGGTGATGTCGGTCGACAGAAGCGAGTCGCCGTCGAGCGTCGCGAGCGCGAACGGGGCGGCCGCCCTGATCGGCTCGAGCATCGGCGTCCCACCCTCGCTCTTGGCGGCGGACTCGGCCCGGCATCCCCAGGCGCTCACGCTCCCGGCGATCAGCGCAAGGGTGAGAGCCGCTCGTATCGTCATCGGCTTGTGCATGCTCAATCTTATAACATAAGTACGTAGGGCCTGCAGTGACTATTCCGCCTCACGCGCCCCACTCATGGAACCGGTACCCAATCGCCCGATAGACCAGCCGTGCGGTCATGAAGTCGGGGGCGTGGAGACCGTCGATCGGCGCCAGCTCGACGACGTCCATGCCGACCACGCGACGGCGAGCGAACACTTTGGCCAAAAAACGCATCGCGCCGTGCCAGTCTCCGCCCCCGGGCTCTGGCGTCCCGGTCGACGGCATGACCGCGGGATCGAAGAAGTCCACGTCGAACGTCAGGTAGACGTTGTCACTGAGCGTATTGATCGCCGTTTTCATCCACTCGTCGCCGTGCGCGATCCGATGCGACCAGAAGACGGGCATGTCATTGACGTGAATCAGCTCGGCCTCTTCGGGTGACACGGCACGCACGCCGACCGAAACGACAGGCACGCCAAGCTCCGTGACCCGCCGCATGACGCACGCGTGTGACCACCGCGTTCCGTGGTAGCTGTCTCGAAGGTCCGCATGCGCATCGAGCTGGAGAACCGTTAGATCGTCGAACGCCGCGTGAGCCGCCCTGACCGGACCCGTCGTAAGTCCGTGCTCGCCACCCAGAAACACCGGAAACTTGTCGTCGGCGAACAGCTGAGCCGCGGTCGACTCCAGATCGGCCAGGAACTGCTCGGCGTCGGGTTGATCGACCGCTACCGGTGGCGCGGTGTGGATCCCCACCCGATGCGGCTCTTCGTTCAAGATCTCATCGTGCAGCTCGACGTAGTCGGATGCGGTCAGAATGGCCGCCGGTCCGCTGGCTGTCCCCCCACCCCACGACACCGTCCGCTCGTACGGCACCGGTACGATCACCGCGGCGCTGTCGTCATAACAGCACTCGGCGTCTCTCAATCCCAGGAAGTTGGGCATTCCCTACTCGAGAAGGACGGCCGCCGAAACGACGGTGGACCACTTCCCGTCCACCCCGCCAACCGCGGATTGCGTCTTGTTGCGGGTGGTCACGATCTCGCCAGAGATGCGCCAGAACTCCTTCCGCTCATCCCACGCAGCGTCCGAATCGAACTCGACCCCGAGCACGGTGGCCAACATCTCCGCCGCCAGATCTTCGGCATAGTCGCCGGCACGCTTCTCCTTTTGACCGTGCGCGTGGTGCTCCGAGAGAAAGCCGTAGTGGCTTCGATCGCGCGGAATGGCAACTCCGATCGACGAGGCGATCAGTCGGTGCGGCTCGTTGGTCGCGCATTCGGCCAATACCGAGAACAGGATCTGCCCCGGCGTCAACTTGGCCAATCCGTTCTTGCGAGAGATCAGCTTGCAGTGTGGCGGAAAGATGCTGGAGACCCGAACCAAGTTGAACTCGGCGATACCCGCGCTGCGCAGCGCAAGCTCGAAAGAGGCCAGCTTTTCGCGATGCCGCCCGACACCGCTGGTGAGAAACATCTCCTTGGCGACAAACGACACGTCGCGTCAGCCTAGAAGCGCCAACCGACAGCGAAGTGGGTTTCGTCGCCCAGCTCGCTGACCGACACCTCGCGCGCGATGTCGGCTTCGAAACCCTGATAGTAGATACCGATTCCGAAACTCCCGCCGATCTGGCGATTGCCGTCCCCTTCGTCGACAAACGGGTTGTCAATCGAGACGATACCAGCGCGCACGGTCACCACCTCGCGGAGCGTAACGGCTCCCCCGAAATGCTGGCTCGCCGTCGAGATCTCCCGAGCATCGGTCTCGACGTCAAACAGCAGGCTCGCCCCATAGCCCTCCGGCACGCTGAACAGATCGTTGAGGTTCACGCCGACCCCGATCCGAATCCGGGTTGGAAGCTGCTCTTCCCGAACGGCGCCCGACGAACCGCCCCCCGGAACGGCGACGCTACCGTCCTCGAGGTCGAGGTTCGGGCCCACGTTTCTCACCGCCGCGGCGAGGTGCACCGGCACGTCTCGCGGCGCGTACAGGACGCCAAAATCGAACGCCGGGCCGCTCGCCTCGACGACCCCGAGGTCCGAGCTGTACCACTTGAATGTGACCCCGTAGTCGAGCTCATCACGCCACTGGTTGGCGTAGGTCACCCCGATCACCGACTCGTTGAGGTCGATGCTGCCGACCGGTGTGGGCGAGGTGTCGGTCAGCGGCACGTCTCCAAAGTCGTGATAGACGAAATGCGCGCCGATCGTACCCCACGTCGCGACGTAGGCGCCGGCGATATAGTTGCTGTTGAGGTCCGCGAGGTCGGCACCCTCGAACCGGCTGTAGGTCAGAGAACCGCGCTCGAGTCCACTCTGGGTGGCCGGGTTGTACGGGACCCCCTGCAGCTCACCGCGAACCGCCGCGATGGCACGACCTTGACCCAACGGTCGCGCACCGAGCGGCAGCGTGAGGCCGACCAGGCCACCGTTTTCGCCGTTGCCCTGACCTCGCGCAGATGTCGGGGCGATCAGCGCCGCAAGAACCAGAGCTGTCAGGCATGAGAAGATGGCGGGTCGCATTGAGGCCCGAATCTGTCCGCCAGGGCTGACCGTTGCAAGGATCATCGCGCCTTTAACCCCCGCACCGTCGAGGTGCCTGCCGGGGTGACGAGCTGAATCACGTAGACCCCGGCCGGCACATCGACCCCCAGCGTCGAGCGACCGTCCCAGCTGGCGGAGTACTCACCGGGCTCCAAGAAACCATCGGCCAACGTCGTCACCTCGCGACCTGTGATGTCGAACACCTTGAGCTGTACCTCGGCCGCGTCGACGATCGAGTACTGAATCGTCGTCTGGTCGGTAAATGGGTTGGGGAAGTTCTGGAGCACCACACCGGGCTCGCTGGCCCCCGGGCCGGGGCCGGGCCCCGGATCCCCAGGAAAGTCGAGCAGCGCCGGCAGCCCAGCCAACTGCTGATCGTACGCGTCCCGCACCGATCGAACCGCCGCAACCAGATCGGTGAGCAACGGCAGGCTCTCATCCAGTGCCGGGTCGAGCGGTGACAAGAACGATGGCGGATCTCCGGCGGCGTCGGCCCACACGAAAGCCGCTGCCGTTCGGTGCACCGCGCCCGGAGCGAGGTCGATCGCGCCCCAACCGATCAACGCCCGCAGATCGAACCCCGGTTCGACGATCGTCGGGTCGCGTGGAGCGATGCCCGCCAGCGTATCGTACTGGTCGGCGTCGTTCGCAGGGACGATCCGCACATCGGCACCGAATTGCGATGTCATTTGTGTGATCGTGGTTTGCCCGCCGGGATTCACGAGCGGCACCACCGCCATGAACCCGGGCGTACCCTCGAAGGCGGGTTCGGAGAAGTCGCTATCCCAGATCAACAGAACCTCTTCCCCGTCGACCGTCAGCGGCGCCGCCGTATCGTCGAGCACGCTCCCAACCGGTGAGACCTGGATGTCAGGATCGAGCACGATCCCAGTCCACAGATCCTCGATCGTGTACCCGGTGTCCCGGATCTGATCCGAGATGTTGAGAAAATCCCACTGGAAGATCACCGCTGTGTTCAGATCGACTTCGGTGAACGCAAACGATCGTTGCCGAACTTCGACGCCGAGCGGGACGGACGCCTGGCCGGTCCCAAACGTGCTGAATCGATCACCGTAAACGGCGAACAGCTCCTGAGGGGCGACCAAGAGCGTAGCGGGGAAGTCGGCCTGGTCGGCTGGATTCGAAGAATCGAGCACTCGGAACCGAGAGTCGTTACGACCGAATCCGACGGCGCCCTCGATCCACTCGAGATCCGACAGGTTCGACGGGTTGTAGCCGATCGTCGTGATTCGATCGGGTTGCCCGTTATCGTCCACGTCGCCGATACCGCCGATCCACAAGCCGGCGCCAAAGATGTAACGGTTCAGCGTGCCCTCCGGAAAGTTGCCGGCATCGGCGTCGCCCAGGGCGAGCCCAAACCCACCCCGGTTGGAGACCCTCAAAAACGCCCGGTTGGTGTCGTGGGCGGCCAGCGAGTTGAACGACATGGTGAGCTTCTGCGCTCCAGCGGTGGCTGGAAGCGCGAACAACAACCCGCAGAGAATCGCGATCTTGTTCAGCTGTGGCACTCTTCGCACTCGCCGTAGATCTCCACTTTGTGATGGGAAGGCTCGAACCGATGCAGGGCGGCGACGTCCGCTTGCAGCCGCTCAAACGCTGCCGACTCGAACTCGATCACCTTGCCGCAGCGAACGCACACCAGGTGCTCGTGATGTGGGCGTGCCGGACACGGCTCATAGCGACGGAACCCCTCCTCAAAGTCATGCTCTCGAATTAGCCCGGCCTTCAGCAGCAGGTCGAGCGTCCGGTAAACCGTGGCCTTTCCAACCGTGTCCCCGCTGACTCTCAACCGCTGGACGATCTCGTCCGCTGATATATGGTCGTGGGTCCCGAACAGGAGCTCGGCGACCCGTAAACGTTGTGGGGTGACCGGATGGTTGTACTCGTTCAGAAATTCGCGAAAACGCTCAACCCCGGGAACGCTCCCGGTGCGCGGAGTCACTGAGCCGGGGACGGCTCGGCATCCGGACGCGGCGATACCAGCGCTGCCAATTCCAAGAGTTGTTCGGACGGGTTCTGGTTCTCGATGTGCACCTCTCTGTAAGATGCGCCCTCGACACCACACCGATCGATGAACTCCTCCAGGATCAGCGGCAAGATCTCCGCTGGGAAGCGGGCCCGCCGGATAAAGTCCCTGGCCGGGCTGGCGGCACCAACCGCGCGTTCACCGATGGCCACCATCTCGAGCCGCTGATCGTCGAGGCGTTTCGTTATCAGGGCTAGCGAGAAGGCCGTCTCGCGCCTCACCACCGGGTCAAACACGTAGACGCACTCCAACCGCTCTCGGTTCTTGAGCTGAACTGCCGCCTCCAACTGCGCGATCGTCTCTTCGTCGGTGCTCGTTTCGGGGATCGACTCTTCGTTCATGCGCCTTGTCGGGGTTACCGAGAACAGTGAGTTTGGCAGCGATGAACCCGAATCTGGCCGCCACCCCTAGGCTCGTCAACCAGAGACGGCGGGGCACGGCATCGGAGGCCCAGTGAGCGAAAACGGTTCTTCACCCATCAACCGGACGGCAGCGCTAGCCTATCCGTTCAGCGTCGCTAGCGGCATAGCCTGCCTGATAGTCGGAAGACGCCACCCGTTCGTGCGCTTCCACGCCTGGCAATCGATCCTGCTCGGCGCAGCCCTCGTGGTCGCGATCCTGGCGTTGGAGCGGGTTCCGATCGTCGGCTTCATGATGGCCTTGGGCGCCGCCGGCTTGTGGATCATCGCGACGCTGTTCTTGACCTGGCGGGCCCTGCGGGGTCACTGGTCGGCATTGCCACTGATCGGCGACATCGCAGCCGAACGGGTGCCCGCCGACTCGATCTCATCGCCTTCGCGTTCGAGCTAGTCGGCTAGCCGGCCGCGGCCAATGCCTCTTCGGGCTCGGGCTCCTCGACTGGTGCGTCTACGCTCTGCCGCGCACCGTCCAGCGATACCGAGACCAGCGCCGAGATTCCCGGCTCCTCCATCGTCACGCCGTACAGATAATCCGCCGCTTCCATCGTCCGCTTGTTGTGGGTGATGATGACGAACTGACTGTCGTCGCTGAAATGACGAATCATCTGCAGGAAGCGGCTGACGTTGGCATCGTCCAGCGGGGCGTCGACCTCGTCTAGGATGCAGAACGGACTTGGCTTGACGCGATAGATCGCGAACAACAGCGCGAGCGCAGTGAGAGCCCGCTCACCGCCGGACAGCAGATTGATCGAATGGACGCGCTTGCCGCGCGGGCTGGCGACGATCTGAATCGGCGTCTCAAGCGGATCGTCGGGATCCTCCAAGTGGATCTCGGCAAACCCACCCTCGAACAGTGTCTGGAACGTGTAGTCGAAGCTCTCCTTGATCTTCCCGAACGTCTCTACGAACAGCTCGCGGGCGGTGCGATTGATCTTTCGGATCGCTTCCTCTAGCTGACGCCGCGCGACCACCAGGTCGTCCCGTTGCTTAACCAGAAACTCGAGCCGCTCCGACTCGCGGTCGAACTCCTCGACTGCCAGCATGTTGACCGGGCCCAGGTTGGCGCGCTTACGACGCACCGCTTCGAGCCGCGTCTCGAGCTCATCCAACTCCACCGTGTTCTCGTCATCTTCGAGCGGGTGCTCGGCCACCAGCGCCGCCAGCTCGGCCTCGTACGTCTCCTCGATATGACCGGCTACCGTTTGCCGGCGGTGCTCGATGTCTTGAAGCGTCAGCTCACATTGGTGACGCCGCTCCATCGCCGCGTCGTGCTCGCGCCGCAACGCCCTCACTTCGTTGTCGTGCCCCGATCGCTTCTCCTCGATCGCTGCCAAGGTCTCGCGATGTCCGCGTAGCCCGACCTCGACCGTCTCGAGCTCGACGTAGAGTGCTTCGATCTCCTCGCCCGCGGTTTTGGCTTCTGCCTCGAGCCGCTTGCACTCGTCCTCTAGTCGTGCGCGTTCACCTGCTCGACCGCCGCGGGCTTCCTCCAGCGCTGACTCGGCCGCACTCAAGTGTTCGAGCTCCCGCTCGACGAGACTCAGATCGGCCTCCGCAGCGGTTCGCTCGAGTTCAACCGCGTGGCGGGCCGAAATCCGTTCCGTGCGCACCTCGTCGTATCGTTCGAGCGCCGTGCGAACGGCGGCCAGCCGCTCGGTCGCGCGCGTGGTGTCGATCGATAGCTCGGCATGGGTTTTCGCCACCGCTTCCTGAGCCTGAAGGGCTCGATCGCGGGCTGCCTTTTGCTCGCCGATCTCGGCTTCGAGTTCAGCTCGCCGACGAGCCGCATGCGTGGCCGCTTCTTCGGCGGCGACTAAGGACTCTCGCCCGGCCCAGTAAGACCCGTCCGCCTCTCGCCATTGATCTCCGGCCGCACTCATGGCCGCTTTGTGTTCCGCCAGCTGGCCATCGACCCGATCGAGCTCCTCGGTCAAGCCAGCGACATCCGCCCGCCGCCCCTTGAATTCGGTCTCGGCTTCCGCCAACTGACGGCGGCGGGACAACAACCCGTGACCGTTCTCGGACCCAGCCGTACGCCAACGGCCCACCGGCTCCAATAGCGTGCCGTCCAATCCGGCGATGGTGTAATAACTGGCTGCCTGTGGCTCACTGCCGAGCGCCGAGCGACAACCGAAACAGGCCGCCGCATTGGCGACGATCAGCAGCCGCTGGAACAGCGGCTCAAACCGCTCGGGCAGCCTGCGATGACCGGTCCAGCGGACGACATCCGAGCCGCGCGCCAGCACATGCGCCGCGGCCGCATCCGGTATGGGGGGTGGAACTGCCGCATTGATCAGCTCCGGAATCAGGAAATCGGCCCTGCCGCCACTCTTGCCGTCCAGTTGCTCGGCCGCCGCCAACGCCGATTTCTGGTCCTTCGCCAGCAACCCATGGCCGAGGCTCTCCAGGTAGCGCTCGAGCGCTTTTTCGAAGCGGCGATCGACGGGCTCGAGGACCTGCGGTAGTGCGCCGTACACCCCGCGCACGCGCTTCGATGCGGCAAGCAACGAACGGGCGCCCGACGCATACCCTTCGAATCGCGCCTCGAGATCGGTCAACGCACTCTTGCGACCGGCCGCTGTCTGTTCGGCAGCCCGAGCTGTCTCCAATCTTTCGCGGATCGCGTTGACCGTTGACGACAGCATGTCCGCCGCCGACTTCGCGATCTCACGGGCCTGGTCTGCTTCCGCCCGCTGCGCCTCGGCGGCTTCAACTGCAGCCCGGGCCCGATCAACGGCGGTCCCTGACTCACCCGCTTCGCGTTCCCGCGACTCGAGTTCGGCACTCAACGCCGATAAGCGCTCTTCTGCGCTCTCGGCCGCCGTGGCCTGACGAGCCCGGGCTTGGTCGACCTCTGCCAACCTCTCGCGCAGCGACTCGAGCCGCTCGGTTAGACGCCGCTGTTCAGCCATGAGGTCCGCCCGGCGTTCCTCCTCATCGGCAATTTCGGACGGGGCCATTCGTTCCGCGATCCGGTCGACTTGCTCGCGCGCCGCGGCCAGATCCACTTCCAAGTTCGCTCGCCGCTCTGCCAGGTCATCCGAACGGATACGCGCTTGCTCCGCCTCTGTGGTCAGCTCCTGCAACCGTTGCCGGTGGTGCTTGAGCGTCTCGCCGTTTACAAGTCGGACTTCCTCGCGACGCGCGATACGGCTGCGCACCGCCTCGACCGAGGCACTCGTGGCCTGCTCCTGCTGGCGTAGCTCAAGCAGCTCGACCTCCATCGTTTCGACTCCGGCCTCGCGTTCGGCCAAGCGAGCCGCCAACTCCGACTCCTTCTCCTGCAACCCATGAAATTCCTCGGTCAATGGCGCGCGCTGTTTCTCGAGCGTCTCCAACTCGCAAGCTGCCAAATACACATCCAGCCGCGTCTCTTCGGCCTGATATTTCAGGAACCGGCGTGCCTTGCCGACCTGGCGTTTTAGCGAGGCGACGTTCCGGTCAACCTCGGCCACGACGTCTTCGACGCGGTCGAGATCGATCGTGGTCGCCTCGAGCTTCCGTTCTGTGGCCCGACGCCGGTTCTTGTAACGCGTGACACCGGCCGCCTCCTCAAAGATCGTCCGCCGTTCCTCGGGCCGATCCGACAGTAGGCTATCGACCATCCCCTGCTGGATCAGGGTGTATGAATGGGTACCGATCCCGGTCCCCATCAGCAGATCCTGAATGTCCTTGAGCCGACACGGATGGCGGTTCAGCAAATAGTCGCTGTCACCGTCCCGAAAGACGCGCCGTGCGATCGCGACCTCGGTGTACTCGACCGGCAGCAAGCCGTCTTCGTTTGAGAAGTGGAGCGCTACTTCGGCCAGATTGATCGGCTTACGATGTCGACTGCCGCTGAAGATCACCTCGTCCATTCGCGAACCGCGGACGAGCGTGGGTCGCTGCTCGCCCAGCACCCAGCGGATAGCGTCCGAGATGTTGCTCTTGCCACAACCGTTGGGACCGACGATCGCGGTGATTCCCGGATTGAACTCGATTGCGACGCGATCAGCGAACGACTTGAAGCCGAAGAGTTCCAGGCGCTGGAGTTTCACGGGCAGGACCTCCGATTACTGGCGTTTGATCATCGAAATGGGTTCGGCCGCCTCTTCGAGTGCGCGCCGAAGAACTCTTGCCTCATCTTGATCGCGGAATGCGCCCGCATATACGCGGTATGGACCGGCACCAACGACGTAGGCGGAGATCCCGCGGCTAGCGAGCTCGCGCTTGCGGACGTTTGCCTGATCGCGCGAGTCGAATATCCCCAGATCGAACGCCAGCGGTGTCGATGCAACGAGGGCGTCATCGACTACGCCACGCCGCAGCAGGTTTTCACGCGCGGTGCGCGCACCGACCGAATCTGCAAATGTCCCCGCGAACACGCGATACCACCGACCACGATCGGGGATGTCAACTGGGGTGACGAACGCCGTAAAACCGGCGGCTTCGATGCGACCGGCAACTCGACGCGCCGAGCGATTGTCCTGATACGAGCCGGCGTGAATCGAGTACGGCGTCGACATCGGAGCCGCAGTTGACGGCTTGGGTGCCGGCTCGGCCGGGGGCTCCTCGACCACCGGCTCCTCGGTCGAACCGGTCGGCCCAGCCGGGTCAACCAATGGAACCAACTCTCCGGGCTCCGCTACGGGATCGGTTCCCCGGGTTGCGCCTCCCTCGACATCGACCCGCGCCACTAGCTGATCGATAGAATCGCCGCTATCCCCCAGCCAGCCACTGATTACCGGCGCCATCATGCGACCGGCCAGGACACCGACCAGAACCACGAAACCACTAGCCAAGGCCAACCCCAACCAACGGCGTCGCGGTCGCGTGACCCTGACCACCGGCAACAGCCGACTGCGGGCCATCTTTGCCCGCACCGCCTTCAACCGATCGTCAATCTGTGCCTCGGGTTCGAGGTCTTCCGGCAGCCGGTCACTTTCGAGCGTATTCAAGAACGCCAAGTCGTCAGCATCGGAAGTCGGCGGCACGTCTTCTACTGGCTGATCGCTGTCCGTCAGTGGACCGTCATCGTGCAACTCGACATCATCGAGCCACGCATCGTCCACCGGCAACGAATCGCTGTTGGGCAAACCATTATTGTTCGCCAGGGCGAAAATGTGATCCGGCGGGCCGGCCGGCGGGAGCGGACTGGTGCCGCGCTTCGCGCCGACAAGCACGTCCGGTAGCGGACCCAGGAAACGGTGTGTCAGCTGGCCGAGCTCGTCAGCCGCTTGGGGATCACCGCCAAGACGAACGATCCAGCGTTCGCTGCCAATCAGATCGGTGCTCGCTTCCTCGGCCTCGATCGCAAAAACGGCGTCGCATATCGCAAGCACCCCGGCGGCATCGGCATCCCCGTTACTCCGCGGCAAGGTCACGACGAGCACTTTGTAATGTTGCCGCAATCGGTCGAGGGCAGCCCGAAACGCAGGCCCGTCGTCGAGCGCTGACCCACCCAACAAGCTGGCTCCGCCAGTCAGCACGTCCATGTTCGGGATCGCCGTATTGCGCACGCACTGCTCGAGCGGCACACCGTACTGAAGGTGATCGATCATTCCCTCCTTGAGATCTCGGCCCAACAACCGCTCGAGCCATCGAAACTCGGGGCTCAGATCGACCAACAGCGTGCGCAACCCGGCCCGAGCCAGAAACGCGGCCGAGACGAACGACAATAGCTGCGGATTATGACCGCCTCCCGTGAGCCGGGCGCCGACCAGCATCGCGTCGCGGGTGGCGTCGGCCTCGATCTCGGTGAGCAGTTGGGCGTAGTCGGGATAGCTGCCCGAGAGCGCCGAGGCGCGCGAGCCCTCGCGGACCGCGGTCAGCGCTTCGCGCCAGAATCGATCGTCTAGCTCAAAATCGCGCATATTAGTCCCAAAGATACCTTGGTGGGTCGTTTCGAGTCAATCGTTCACCACTACATCTGGGGTTGCACGTGGATCGGGGTACGAGGGGTAGTATCTGCTGTCGACCCAAGCCCATCGATGCAAGTCGGCTAACCACCGGACACAAGTTGGCTGTTGTGGATGGGGCTTTCTGGCTGCGGATGGGGTGGCCAGAGGCGCTAACCAAGGGAACAGTAGCGCCTCAGGCCTCGAGGATCAACCGGCGCTAGAACTCAGGCGCGAGCGTGAATACCCAGCGGCCTGTCTTGAGCTCAGCCATATCAGTCTGTTGTGCGTAATCAACCCGGATCACGGCAAACCCGAACAGGTTCATTCGAACACCCGCACCGAACGAAGCGCGAGCGTCAACCAGTCGAAAGCCAAAGGGACCTCCGTCTTGGCTGGTCGAGAACTTGAACGACTCACGAACCTCACCTGTCTCGGCTAACACTTCCGCTTGCTGATGTTGACACAGCTCGTTGCCGCAACTCGCAAAGCCGAGATCGTACCATATGGCGCCGCGGATCGGTGGGAACCCCGACGTTCCAAGCCGCGGGCGCTCGATAATCGGGAATCGGAACTCGAGGTTAAAGAGCCCCACACCCGTCCCGATCAGGAAGTCGTCATCATTGAAGTCGAAACCACGCAACAGCGTCGGGCCTCCGATGCCTTGGAACCGTAGCCGGTCCTCCTGCTCGCCAAACGTGCCAAGGTATAGTAGCCGCGATGCGATCGTGTAGCGACGACCGAGCAACCAGTACTTCCTGACGTCGCCGTAGAACTGTGTGAAGTCGCGATCGCCAAAAGCCCTCTGAATGTCAAAACGCCGCCGCGCCCCCCCAATCGGCCCAGTCGACCCAAAGAAACTATTGTCAAACGCCCAACCGATCGACGGCGCGATGTAGGTATCGCTCCCCAGCTCATCGACGATCTCCGGCGTCGGATCGAAGAAGTCAAACCGCGCCTCACGACGCGAGATGTGCGTTACGGTCGCAGCCAGCTCTAGCCGCCGGAAGCGGCTAAACGGGTAGGCACCGGTCAATTGCCCGCCGCGATAGATGTCACTTCGGAACAACAGATCGTCACTCCGACCGGTGGACGTCGAGAGCGAGGCGAAGTCGCTTCGGAACTGAAAAGCCGAAGCCGCCCAGTTCCAACGGTTCTTTCGATTCAAGTACGTGAAGAAGAGATCGCTGTCTGTAATCGAGCCGAACACCGACGCCGCTATGTACAGGTTGTGATCCCCCATCAGATCGCTGAACGCCAGCTGGGACGCGCCAAACGCGCCCACCCCACTGGCAAATCCTACTGAAGGTTGCGCGATCAGATCAGGTTGGAACTTGACCTTGTAATCACGAGACTTGAAGGCGGTCGTATCGCGAGGCAGACCGATCGTGGGATCCTTGAGCAACGTCGCGATATCGACTGGCTCGTTGAACGACGGCAAGCGACGACCTGGCGCAGCGGCAACCGGGCGACGGCGATCGGGTTGCTCACCCAAGTAGTACGAAACCGCATCTGGCTGGGCAGGCTCTTCCGCCGCCACTTCTTCCCCATCGGCTGGTTCACCATCGGCGGGCTGTTCGGCCGTGTCATCCGCCTCGGCGTCAGCAACCTCGTCCGACACCTCATCATCGGTCAGCTCCTCGTCGACAGCTATCGGCTCTTCAACCACAGGCCGCGCCGGTGCCACCGGCCGAGCTGGTTCGACGAACGCGCGGTCGGCCAAGTCAAACTCGCCCTGATCCGGAGCCACGTAGGGCTCGGTCACCAGCGACAGCGGATCGTCCAACCGGTACAGATCCCAGCCTGCATCGGCGAAGGCGCTGAATACGATCCGACTGCCATCGCGTGACCAAGCCATCGCGGGGCTCGACTCAATGATCCCGCTAACGCCGGTCAGCATGTCGGTTAGCTGATACGTCTCGCGCCTCTCTAGATCGTACAAAAAGATGTTCGTGATCCCGGTACGGTCAGAGAGATAGGCGAGCGTCTTTCCGTCCGGGCCCCACTGCGGGTTGATGCTCTTGCCCTCTTGGGCCGATATGTCTGACATGAACCACACATCGCCAGAGGTCAGGTCGTACACACCGATTTGATACTCGTCATAAGAGAGCAGATCAAAGTCCGTGCCCTCACCGAACTCAGTGGTGAAGGCGATCTGATTCCCATCCGGGGACCATACCGGATCGCGCTGCGCGTAGCGGTCGTTAGTCAGCCTTCTCAGATCGGTCCCATCACGGCGAACGATGTACAGATCGCTAGTCCCACCCTTCTGCCCGGTGAACACGAGCTGTTCGCCATCCGGTGACCAAGACGGGGTTTCAATCCCGTCCAGATCAAAGCGATGAGAGGCGACGATCTTCTCGTTGTCGACGCGCATGATGTAGAGCGCGTCCTGCTCACCGACTTTGCTCGAGAAGGCGAGGAACTTCCCGTCGGGCGAGAACGACATGCCGACGCGCAGGAACCGAAGACTCTCGAACGACTCGGAGCGCTCTCCGTTGACGACCTTGTCTACGTCCGAGCCATCTTCCGCGTTCGCAATGTACAGGTTGTTGAAGAATTCCCGGTTGGAGACAAACGCCACCTTGCTGCCGTCGGGAGACAACGCCGGCCCGATGTTGATCGACGCCCCCTCCTTGACATGGTCAGTCAGTCGTACCGCGACCTCTGCGGCCGGCGGATACAGAACGACCTGCGGCAAGTACGTGAGGCGGACCGCTTCGAGCCAATCTTCCGACAGGTCTTCGAGTCGCATGTTGATGGACGTCCGAAACGCTTCGCGGACGCCCAGCAGCGGCGCCTTTTGCATGATCTCGCCGATCTTCTCGTCACCATATTTAACGCCGATGTAGTACCAAAGCGCTTGGCCAAAGCGATAAACGCGGATGTCCCGTGCTCGCGACAATTCATCGATCGTCGTCAGGTAACCCGCTAGCGAGCCATCCCTCAACCACATCGCCGTCAACGGATCGATCTTCCCGGCTGTCAGATACTCTGCCATGCCCTCCGCAAACCATAACGGCATGCGGAACGCGAACGGGTTGCTGCCTTGTGATAGAGCCCCGCGCCGCAGGATGTCGAACTGGAAGGCGTGAACGAGCTCGTGGGTAAGCGTGTGTTCGAACTCTGGGTACGCACTCGGGAAGAAAAGTACGATGCGGTTTCTCAACCCTTCGGTGATCCCGCCGGTACCCTCTGAGATCTGGAAGCGAAAGATGTTTGTTTGTTGGAAGTCAGATTGCGACGCATACAGAATGAGTGGCTTGCGTTCGTTCCAGTCGTGGCGAAACACCTTGGAGAGCCTCGCGTACGACCGCTCGGCCATGCGCGCCGCGTCGAGGATGGCGTCCTCTGCTTCCGGGTAATAGTGGATATCGAAGTGCTCGGTCTCGAGCACCCGGAAGTCCAGGTCCTTGTACTGGACCTTATTCTGTCCGAACTGAGCGTACGCTGGGCCAGCGATCGACCCGCCGATCAGAACCGCGACGAGCGTGACAACATTGCGGGTCACGGAGCGCGACAAGAAGTCTCCCTTCACTTTCATTCAAGCTCTTTCCTGCGGCCGAAGAAACGCTATAACGCCCGCACAAGACGGGCAAATGCCACTGTCTTAGGAAATAGACGCCTCAAACGGGCGGTTTAATCCCCCGAGGGCGATTCACCGTTCTCCGAGAACGTCTCGACCGGCGCGTCGCCCCACAAACGCTCGAGCTCATAATAGGCTCGCGTTTCCCGATGAAAGACATGCACCACGAAATCGATATAGTCGAGCAGCACCCAGTTGCCCTGCCGGGCCCCTTCCACGTGCCAGGGACGAGCACCTTCGGCTCTCAATCGCTCTTCGATGCGATCCGCGATCGCCTTCACCTGGACGTCGCTCTCGCCGCTGGCGAGGACGAAGTAATCGGTGGCGGAAGTCAGGCCCCGCAGGTCTAGCAGCACCACCTCTCGTCCCCGGCGGTCGACCGCTTCCTGAGCTGCCACAGCAGCCAAGGCACGAATCTCGGCGTCGCCGGAGGTGCGGCGCGCCCGGCGGCTCGGTGGGGTCAACCCTGGTCTCGTGTTACGAGCACTCGGATCGGGACGCTGACTTCGGGATGGAGTCGGATCGAGACTTCGTAATCGCCCAGCGTCTTGATTGGATTGTCCAACCTGACGTGGCCTCGCGCCGCAACGAAGCCGCGCTCGACCAATCGCTCGGCGATGTCGGCGGTCGAAACCGAGCCGTAGAGCTGGTCCTCGTCGCCGGCCATCATCTGAAACTCGAGCACCAGACCAGCCATGCTCGCCGCCACTTCCTCGGCTTTCACCTGCTCCTCGCGCAGCTTTTGCTCATACTTCTTGCGCTCTTGTTCGATGCGTCGTTTATTGGCTGCCGTTGCGACGTAGGCCAAGCGCTGCGGCAATAGAAAATTGCGAGCGTAGCCGGCAGCGACCTCGACGACGTCGCC
>JBFGIA010000041.1:0-19706 GCA_041577935.1 Gemmatimonadota bacterium
GATCGTTTTGTCGCCGTCAAATCACTTGAGGAGGTGCTACGTGAAGCTCCGTCACAGTCGAATTCTCCCGATCGTATTGTTGGTCGTGATGTCATTCATGACCCGGAATGCGCGCGGCCAGCATCATCCCAGCCTCGACGAAGAGTTGACGCTCGATGCCGTGATCACGCTGGCCAGAGAGCGGAACCAGCGCTTGGCGTCTGCGATTGCGGTCGTCGAGGCGAAGAAGCATTTGGAGCCGTCGGCTGGGTTGCCGCCCGACCCTGTGTTCCAGATCGGCGCCAGAAACCTCCGCTTGCCTGACCTGAGCGCCGACATGCCAAACTCGATGGCGCCGTCGCTCCAGATCGCACAGACGTTTCCGTTCTTCGGGAAGTTGTCGCTCGGCAAACGGATCGCCCGTTACACAACGAACATCTCGAGCGCGAATGCCGACGAGACGTGGTGGGAGGTTCGTACCGCGGTTGCGGCTGCGTTCTTCGAGGTCTATGGCGCCGACCGCCAACTCGAGGTTATGCGCAGGACGCTCCGCTTGTTGCAGGATTTCGAGGCGGTCGCTCGGGCGATGTATGGGACCGGAACGGGGCGACAGAGCGATGTGCTACGGGCAAACGTGGAGGTTTCGCGCATGGATACCGAGATCGCGCGCATGGAAGCGACGCGAGTCGGCGCGGCGGCGAGACTGAACGCGCTGCTCGATCTACCGGCAGAGACCCCAGTGCCCTCGCTGCGGCTTCCGCGCCTCCCCCAAGAAGTGCCCGATCGCGACACGCTGGCTGAATGGGCCGAGACGTCGCGGCCGCTTATCCACGGAGCTCTAACCGAAGTCGAGCGCGCGAGAAGCCAGTACGACCTGGCGCGCAAGCAGGTATGGCCCGATCTGACCGTCGGCGTTCACTACGGTCAGCGAGACGTGGACGACGACACGCGGCGCATGGCGAGCTTTCTGGTGGGCTTCAACCTCCCCGTGTTCGCCGGCAGTCGCCAGTTGCGCATGCGCGATGAAGCGGTTGCACTCGAACGTGTGGCTGAGGCGACGCTGGACGAGACCCGCGCGTGGGTAGACGCGAGGATCGAGCAACTCCTCGCGGATCTAGATCAGGGTCGGACCCTCATCGATCTGTACCGCAAAGAGATCTTGCCCGCGGCCGAGGCCAACGTGGAGTCGGCGTTCTCACTGTATCGCATCGGCGACGTCGACTTTCTCACGCTGGTCGATGCGCAGACTACCACGAATCGTTTCGAACAAGGGTACTACCAGCTGTTGGCCCGTTATGGTACGGCCGTCGCCGAGTTGGAGATGACCGTGGGACGCGAGTTGTCAACGGCCCCGGCGCTGCTGGCGGAGGTCCGATGAACAGAAAGAATCAATGGAAGCTATCGATCGGTCTGGTCGTCGTGGCTGCAGTCGTCGTGATCCTCTATGCGAGTAGCAACGATGGAGACCCGGGTAAGACACCCGAAGGTCACGACCATGCCGCGATGACGAGTGCGGCGAACGACGAGCTGTCGCCGGTCCAGTTGGGTGCGGAACGCGCTGCCCGCATCGGCGTCGCGTATACGACGGTCGAAAGAAAGCCGCTCGTCTTGACGGTTCGCACCGTCGCCACCGTCGACTTTGACGAGACGCGATTGACGAAAGTGAACCCAAAGATCGAGGGGTGGGTCGAACGGTTGTACGTCGATTTCACCGGTGCGCCGGTTCGGCGTGGCCAACCGCTGCTCGACCTATACAGCCCGCTCCTCGTGTCGGCGCAGGAGGAGTTGATTCTCGCCCGCCGGTTGGTGGACGACGCGATTGCCGAGCCCGATAGCCGGGCCGCAGAACGAGCGCGGGATCTGCTGGCTGCAGCTCGCCGCCGACTCGAGTACTGGGACATCCCCGTTGACCAAATCGAAAGGATCGAACGCAGCGGCATACCGCAAAAGACGCTGACGCTCATGGCGCCCGCGAGTGGCATCGTAGTCGAGAAGAACGTGGTTGACGGCACGCGGATCGCTCCCGGGATGGACCTCTACATGATCGCCGACTTGTCTCGGGTTTGGATTGAAGGTGAGGTGTTCGAGAAGGATCTATCGCTCGTGCGAGAAGGTCAGGCCGCCAGAGTCATGATCGATGCGTACCCGGGCGAGGAATTCACGGGCGTTGTCACCTATGTCTACCCAACCGTGTCGCTGGATGCGCGGACCGGTCGCATACGCGTCGAGCTCGCAAACCCCGACCTCAAGCTCAGGCCCGGCATGTATGCGAACATCGGTCTTGCGTCGCCAGCGAGAGAAGATGCCCTGGTTGTGCCACGAAGCGCGGTACACGCCACCGGAGAACACGCGTACGTCTTCGTTCGCGGGGCCGATGACGTCCTTTCGGCACGAGAGGTGACGACAGGTCTCGTGTCCGGGAAAGAGATCGAGATCTTGCGCGGCGTCGAAGAGGGCGAACAAGTGGTGTCGGCAGCCAACTTCTTGATCGATGCCGAATCGAGCATGGGTTCGGCGATTCAGGCGATGCCGGGGATGGAGATGGAACAGCCGGCAACGCAGAAGGGAGAGGAGTAAGGATGCTGCCCCGCGTGATCGAATGGTCGGTCGAGAACAAGCTCATCGTGGTCGTGTTTGCCGCGGTGGTCCTCGTCGGCGGGGTGGTGGTGATGCAGCGCATCCCGCTCGAAGCGTTGCCCGACCTGTCGGACGTGCAGGTCATCGTTCAAACGGACTATCCAGGTCAAGCTCCACAGATCGTCGAAGACCAGGTTACCTACCCGGTGGCCTCAGAGATGCTCAAGGTTCCAGGCGCACAGACGGTTCGCGGCTACTCGTTTTTCGGCGTTTCGTTCGTGTACATAATCTTCGAGGACGGGGTCGACCTCTACTGGGCGCGGAGCCGCGTCTTGGAATACCTCTCCGCCATTCGCAGCAAGTTGCCATCGGACGCCGAGCTCCAGCTGGGGCCCGACGCCACCGGTCTTGGGTGGGTTTTCCAGTATGTGCTCGAGGACACGACGGGGACGAAATCCTTAGCCGATCTCCGGTCCCTGCAGGACTGGTACCTGCGGTACCAGCTGACGGCGGTGCCGGGTGTGAGCGAGGTCGCTTCGGTGGGCGGGTTCGAGCGGATGTATGAGGTGACGATCGACCCGCTAAAGCTGCGCGGGTACGGCGTGCCCGTTCTGACAGTGATCGATGCCATCCGGGCTTCCAACGAGGACGTCGGAGCCACCATGATGGAGCTGTCGGAGCGCGAGTACATGGTCCGTAGTTTGGGCTACCTCGAAGGCATCGACGACATCGAGAACGTCGTTGTGGGATCGACGATGAGCGGAACCCCGATCCGGGTCGCTGATATCGCGACGGTTCAACCGGCCCCGGCGGTGCGCCGTGGTATTGCGGACTACAACGGTCGTGGAGATGTCGTGGGCGGCATCGTGGTCATGCGTTTCGGCGAGAACGCGCTGACGACGATCGAGCGCGTCAAGGACAAGATCGCCGAGATCGAAAAGGGACTTCCGCCGGGAGTCGTCATCCATCCGGTATACGACCGTTCCGACCTCATCCACAGGGCGATCGACACCTTGAAAGAGAAGCTCCTGGAGGAGTCGATCGTCGTCGCGCTGGTCTGTCTGGTGTTCCTGTTTCATGCCCGCAGCGCGTTGGTCGCCATCCTCACGCTTCCGCTCGGGATCTTGATGGCCTTTATCACCATGCGCGCGCTGGGGTTGGGCGCCGACATCATGAGCCTGGGTGGAATCGCGATTGCGATCGGGGCGATGATCGACGCGGCGATTGTCATGATCGAGAACATGCACAAGCACCTCGAGCGAGCGTTTGAAGCCAAGGGAGATGGCGCGCATACCATCACACCGGCGGAACGCTGGGGAATTGTCGTCCGATCGTCGAAAGAGGTGGGGCCGGCGCTCTTCTTCTCGCTCCTCATAATCACGGTCTCCTTTCTACCCGTCTTCACGCTCGAAGCCCAGGAGGGACGTCTCTTCAAACCGCTGGCATGGACAAAAACGCTGGCGATGGCGGCGGCGAGCCTGCTCTCGATCACCGTGGTGCCTGTGGCCATGGGGTTGTTCGTGCGTGGCAAGATTCACCCCGAGGAGAAGAACCCGATCTCACGTGGCCTGAAACGGCTCTATGCGCCGGTGTTGGATTTTGTGCTTCGCAACCGTTGGCCTGTTCTAGCCGGAGCGGTGGCGGTCCTGATCCTGACGTGGATCCCGTTTCAACGCATCGGTTCTGAGTTCATGCCACCTTTGAACGAAGGCTCGGTGCTCTACATGCCAACCACGTTGCCGGGCATCAGCGTGTCTCGTGCGAGCGCCGCCCTGCAGCGCCAGGACAGCCTCTTGGCCGCGATTCCCGAAGTCGAGAGTGTCTTTGGGAAGGCCGGTCGTGCCAGTACCGCGACGGATCCCGCCGGTCTCGACATGTTCGAGACGACGATCACCCTCCAGCCTGAAGAGGAGTGGCGCGAAGGGATGACGATGGAGCGGTTGATCGACGAGATGGACGCCGCAGTCAGGTTTCCAGGGATCACGAACTCTTGGACGATGCCGATCAAAGGACGGATCGACATGCTGGCGACCGGGATCCGTACTCCAGTCGGAATAAAGATCTTTGGTCCCGACCTGGCGACGCTCGAGCGAATCGGCCGGCAAATCGAGTCGGCGGTGCAAGCCGTTCCAGGGACACGATCGGTGTTCGCCGAGCGGGCGGTGTCGGGGTACTACCTCGATATCGACATCGATCGCGCCGCGGCAGCGCGGTATGGCCTCAACGTCGAGGACATCCAGGCCGTGGTGAGCTCGGCGATCGGTGGACGAACGATTACCGAGACGGTCGAGGGGCGCGAACGATACGGCGTTCGACTGCGCTACCCGCACGAGTTGCGCGACCAACCGGAAAAGCTTGCCGAGGTCTTGATTCCGTTGGTCGCCGGCCGAGGCGAAGCGAGTGGCGCCCAGGTTCCGCTCGGTCAGGTGGCCACGATCCGACAAGTCAGTGGACCCATGGCGATCAAGACCGAAGGCGCCTTTCCGACAGCTTGGGTGTTCGTCGACGTGGCTGGACGCGACATCGGCAGCTATGTGACAGATGCGAAGAAGATGGTAGCCGAGATGGTCGATCTGCCGGCTGGATACACGCTCCAGTTGTCAGGGCAATTTGAGTACATGCAACGGGCCAAGGAGAAGCTCCGGCTCGTAGTCCCGGCGACGCTTCTGATCATCTTGCTGCTGCTGTACCTCAACTTCAGGAGCATCGGTGAGACGCTGATCGTTTTGCTGTCGCTTCCCTTCGCGCTCATCGGTGGCGTCTTGATCATGTGGTTGATGGGGTACAACTGGTCGGTCGCAACGGTTATCGGATTCATCGCGCTGGCTGGTGTCGCAGCCGAGATCGGCGTCGTTATGCTCGTTTACCTGCGGCAGGCTTTCGAGCAGCGCAGTCGGAAAGCCCAACTCCAGAACCCGGGAGACGTGCTGGATGCAGTGCGCGAGGGAGCGGGCCAGCGATTGCGCCCGGTCATCATGACCGCGACGGCGGTGATCGGGGGGCTGCTCCCGATCCTGTGGGGTCATGGCACCGGAGCGAGCGTCATGAAACGCATCGCCGCACCGATGGTCGGTGGGATGGTCTCGGCGACGATCCTGATTCTGCTTGTTATCCCGGTGGTCTACTCGCTGTGGAAAGAGCGCTCGGTTGCTGGCCGTGGGGCGAGCGATGAGCCGCATAACACGGTTCCCGAGGCAGTTGAAACAGAATACCCCTTGGGGGTATAATGGGTCGAAGAGTTCTCCCTTTATGCAGGAGGCCAAGCCGGTGACAACCGTGGACCACGGCTACCAGAGAAGTGGACGCGAAGGAGCCCTTCGCAATCGACTCCGTCGGATCGAAGGGCAGGTTCGGGGTCTCGAGAAGATGATCGACGAGGGTCGGTACTGCGTCGACATCTTGACCCAGATCGAAGCCACCAAGGCAGCGCTGGCGCGAGTGCAGGACCAAATCCTCGAATCCCACATCAATCACTGCGTGGCGGGTGCACTCGAGGATCGAGACGTCGGCGAGCGCCGAAAGAAAGTCGATGAAGTCGTCACGCTGTTGAAGAAGTTTCGGAAAGGGCGATGAAACAAGCCACGGAAACAGATAGGATCGAATCGAAATCGACCCGCCCGGAACCGATTCGACTGCCGATCGAAGGGATGCACTGCGCCGGGTGCGCGGCCAACGTGGAACGCGCGCTCGCCGGTGTCGAAGGCGTTGACACCGCGAGTGTCAACTTCGCCGCCGAAGAAGCCACGGTCGCACTGGACGAGGGCGCGGCTGCCGTGAGTGATTTGGTGACGGCGGTCGAGCGCGCTGGGTACGGCGTGCGGGAAACATCGATTGAGCTCAGCGTCGCCGGGATGCATTGCGCGTCGTGTGTGAATTCGGTGGAAGCCGAGCTAACAGCCGTTCCCGGCGTTCTCGAAGCGGCCGTGAACCTGGCCGACGAGACGGCTCGGGTGCGAGTCGTCCCGGGGGCTGTCGAGCCGGAAGCGCTGATCGAAGCGGTTGGCCGGGCCGGCTACGGTGCCGAGGTCGTGTCGGCTGTGGCCCGAGAGGACGAAACCCGCACCGCCGCGCGGGATGCCGAGATCGGGGCGCTCAAGCGTCGTTTCTGGGTCGCGGCCGGGCTGTCGCTTCCGCTGATCGTCTTCGAGATGGTTCCTCACCTCCTCGGCCGCGTCGGGCTCGACCTCGGGCTGCCGATGTTGAGCCCATGGATCCAGTTGGGCCTGACGACGCCGATCGTCGCGTATTGCGGCTGGCCGTTCTATCGCGGCGCCTGGAACGGGCTTCGCCACCGCGCCGCCGACATGAACACGCTGATCGCCGTCGGCACTGGGGCCGCGTTTGCGTACAGCCTGGTGGCGACGGTCGCGCCGAACGTCTTCCGCACCGCCGGTATCGAGCCCGCCGTCTACTACGAATCGGCCGCGCTCATCATCGCGTTGATCCTTCTCGGTCGCTGGCTCGAGGCGCGGGCTAAGGGACGGACGGGGGAGGCGATCCGGCGGCTCTTGGATCTCCAGCCGCCGACCGCCCGAGTCCGCCGTGACCAGACCGAAATCGAGATCGCGATCGAGGAGGTCGTCCCCGGCGACGAAGTCGTCGTCCGGCCGGGCGAGAAGATCCCGGTCGACGGCGAGGTCTTAGAAGGACACTCCGCGGTCGACGAATCGATGCTGACCGGTGAGTCGATACCGGTCGAGAAGGGCGTCGGCGAACCAGTGTTTGGAGCGACGATCAACAAGACCGGTTCGTTTGTCTTTCGCGCCACCAAGGTCGGCGCGGAGACCGTGCTCGCGCAGATCGTGCGGCTGGTGCGGGAAGCGCAGGGCTCCAAGGCGCCGATCCAGCGGTTGGCTGACGTCATCGCCGCCTATTTCGTGCCCGCCGTGATCGCGGTCGCCATCGCGACATTCGTCATCTGGTTTGTGCTCGGTCCGGAGCCCAGTTTGACATACGCAATCGTCACGCTGGTGGCGGTGCTCATCATCGCTTGTCCGTGCGCGCTGGGACTCGCGACGCCGACGGCGATCATGGTTGGGACCGGGCGTGGTGCCGAGATGGGGGTTCTGATCAAGGACGCGGCGAGCCTCGAGCGAGCCCACGAGGTCGACACCGTTATTCTCGACAAGACCGGGACAATCACGCGCGGGGAGCCGTCGGTGACCGATGTCCGCGCGGTTGCTGGAGAATCAGAAGAGCACCTGCTTGCGTTGGCTGCTGCTGTCGAGGTGGGCTCCGAGCACCCGCTCGGCGAGGCGATCGTCCGGGCCGCACGTGAGCGTGGGGTCGCGCTCGCGCCGGTGACCGGTTTCGAGGCCACCGTAGGTCAGGGTGCCCAGGCGAGCGTCGAAGGTCGATCGGTGCTGGTCGGGAACGCGAGCTTCATGGGCAACCGGGGGATCGACATCGCGGCGGGCGAGGTGGAAGGTCGCGAGCCTACGACGCTCGCAGCGAACCTGGCCGGCGAAGGCAAGACGCCGGTGTTCGTGGCCGTCGACGGCCACGTGCGTGGCGTCATTGCGATCGCCGACACGGTCGAGGCTGGATCGCTCGAGGCGGTGGAAGCACTCCACGAGCAGGGCCTCGAAGTTGTGATGGTCACCGGGGACAATCCCAGGACCGCGGTCGCGATCGGTCGTCAAGTCGGGATCGACCGCGTCGTTTCGGAGGTCCTGCCGGATGAGAAGGCGGCCCGCGTCCGCGAGCTACAGGCGGACGGAAGGATCGTGGCGATGGTTGGCGACGGGATCAATGATGCCCCGGCGCTGGCGCAAGCCGATGTCGGCATCGCGATCGGCACCGGCACCGACGTCGCGATCGAGGCCAGCGACGTGACCTTGATCGGGGCTGACCTGCGCGGCGTCGTGCGAGCGATCGCACTGTCCCGACGCACGATGCGGACGATCCGCCAGAACCTTTTCTGGGCGTTCTTCTACAACGTGATCGGCATCCCGATCGCGGCCGGCGCGCTGTACCCGTTCACCCAGGTCCTGCTCGAGCCGTGGGTAGCCGGCGCGGCGATGGCGTTCAGCTCGGTCAGCGTCGTGTCGAACTCGCTGCGGCTACGCACCGCTCGGCTGGAGCGTGCGGTATGACGACTGCCGATTGGGTCGTCGTTCTCGGCGGTGGGGTCGCGATCGCGTTCGAGCTGTGGTTCTTTCTCGGCAAGCGAGCGTGACCGCCGCGCCCCCGGGACCCCGCGCCGTGCGGGCGTGTATATTGGTTTTCATGCATCGGATCAGACGCAGCTTTGGGGGCGCACTCTTGGCTACGGTCATGGCCGCGGGGTGCGGCAGTTCATCTCAGGTCGACTCTTCGGGGGTCAATCCTTCCGAGGATTGGGTGACGATCGACGGTGTCGAGTTTCCCGCGATCATGACACAGGTGCCGGCGGACATCGTCGAGATCTATGCCTTCGCCGCCAAGCATCCGGAGGTGCTCGAGTACATCCCGTGCTACTGCGGCTGCGAGGACGAGACCCCGCCTCACATCTCCGCCTACGACTGCTTCGTCGATGCGATCGATCGGAGCGGGCCGGTGCCGCGGGTCGAGATCGACTTGATGGGGTTTGGCTGAACGATCTGCCTGGATGTCGCCCGGGAGGCGAAGGTGCAACACGCGGCGGGGATGCCGTTACCGGAGATTCGGGCACTGGTCGAGGCGAAATACAGCCAGGGGCTGCCGGGCACGCCTACACCCGAGCCGCCGGGACACGAACACGACGGAACGTCTTAGGAGCTACCTACCGCGGGTACGGGAGCGGGATGAGTAACACGCCGAGCGCCCCGCCCAGAAACGGCGCGCCGGCGAGCGCCAACCACAGGCTATGGTTTTTGAAAGCTGGGATCGTGATCGCGAGACCGATCAACAGCAGCACCAGCGCTACCCACGGGCGCAGCGGGATAAAACGCGCCAGCACCTTTTGGATCGTTTCCCGAATCATCGAGCGACTGTAATGCCGCATCGGCGGGTTGGCAAGCCGATCCTAACGGGATAGCGCTCATCGATGGACCCGGCACTTGGCATCGTCGCGTTGGGGATCTCGGTCCTCTTCCTGGCCGGTATGGTGACCGTTCTCGTCCTGCTCCGAAAGGGCGAGGGGCCGACGTTTAGTGCCAACCGAGAGTACGACGCCAACCGCCGCGAAGCCGTGCAGTTATTGACCGGCGAGCCCGTCGACCACGTGCCGGGCGATCAATGGTACCGTCCGGATCGAAACCGCGTCATCGCCGACGATCCGGTGGCGGATCGATACAGGAAAGCGATTGGTGACGCGCTCGGGGCGGTGATCCCCGAGGACCGCGGCTTGACGATGCGCGACGACGGGGTTGCAAATATCGGGGATGATCAAGCGCGGATCGTCCCGGCGGTATCGACCGCCGACCTGCGCGACAGCTTGCGATCGAGTGCAGAAGACGGAGGCGGGTTGGTGATCGGCCTGGTGCTCTTCAACCCTGAGCCACCGGGTGGGGACGCACGTCACGTGGCGCTGCCGATCCAGATCCTGTTCCCTGCGCTCGAGCGCGCCGGTCGCGGCGATCTCATCCGTGAGTTCGAGCAGATCGCGGCTCTGAAAACGGCTGCTTCCACCGAGTGACGAGGGCTGAAGCGATTGGAGTTTAGAACGATCATCGAGCCCTTTCGAATCAAGACCGTCGAGCCGATCCGTCAGTTGAGCCGCGAGGAGCGCATCGCGGCACTGAAACACGCCCACTACAACCTCTTCCGGGTCAAGGCCGAAGACATTCTGATCGACTTGCTTACCGACTCGGGGACCGGCGCGATGTCGTCCGAGCAGTGGGCCGGGGTCATGCGCGCCGACGAATCGTACGCCGGCGCGCGATCGTTTTACCGGTTCCGCGACGCGGTGCGCGAGATCACCGGCTTCAAGCACGTGCTTCCGACCCACCAGGGGCGCGCCGCCGAGCACATTCTCTTTGGCGCGGCGGTGAACGCGGGACAGGTCGTGCCCAACAACACCCATTTCGACACGACGCGGGCTAATGTCGAAGCGCGATCCGCGGAGGCCCGCGATCTACCGATCGCCGAGGCGCTCCATCCCGAGGTCGAGCATCCGTTCAAAGGGAACCTCGACATCGCCGCGTTGGCCCAGACGCTGGACAGGGAAGGCGGAAAGGTGCCGGTGGTGTTCGTCACCGTGACCAACAATTCTGGCGGCGGTCAGCCGGTGAGCATGGCGAACATCCGCGCCGTGAGCGAGCTCTGCCGTCAGCACGACACCCCGCTTTTTCTCGACGCCTGCCGCTTTGCCGAGAACAGCTGGTTCATCAAGACACGCGAGCAGGGATACGGCGACAAGACGCCACTCGAGATCGCGAAAGAGATGTTCTCGTATGCAGACGGGTGCACGATGAGCGCCAAGAAGGACGGTCTGACGAACATCGGTGGTTTTCTGGCGCTAAACGACGACGACCTCGCGCATCAGTGTCGTGACCAATTGATCCTGACCGAAGGGTTTCCGACGTACGGCGGTCTCGCCGGACACGACCTGGAGGCGGTCGCAATCGGTCTGTTCGAGGCGTTGGACGAGGCGTACTTGAGGTACCGGGTACGCTCGGTTGCGTATTTCGGTGACAAGCTGATGGCGGCCGGGATTCCGATCGTGCGGCCACCCGGAGGGCATGCGATCTACATCGACGCGAAGGCGCTGCTGCCCCATATCCCGCCGCTCGAGTTTCCGGCTTGGGCGCTGTCGGTTGTCTTGTACGCCGAGGGCGGCGTGCGATCGGTCGAGATCGGTTCGGTGATGTTTGGGCATCAACCCGACGGATCGGAAAAACCGGCGCCGATGGAGCTCGTCCGTCTCGCATTCCCGCGCCGCGTCTACACGCAGAGCCACGTCGACTACCTGTGCGAGGTTGTAGCGCACGCAAACGATCTGCGGACTCGGATACGCGGGCTCAAGATCGTCGAGGCGCCGCCTACGTTGAGACACTTCACCGCCAAGCTGGAACCGATAGAGGGAGGACTTCTTGCTAGCTGACGAGCACGCGCTCAAGTCGATGTCGAGAACGCTGACTGTCGCTCTGATCGTAGTGGCGTGTGAGAGCGGTGCGTCGCAGCCGTCACCGGCGCTAGAAAATCAGGTCGCGGAATCGCCGCCACCGATCGAGACCGTGGCGATCACCCAGGGTGACTCGCTCACGATCGAGGAGTGGCCGGTGCCGTGGGAGACCACGCGGCCCCGGGACCCGTTCGTCGGACCGGACGGACGGATTTGGTTTGTCGGCCAGACCGGTGATTACGTCGCCGCCCTCGACCCCTCGTTTGGGATGTTCCAGCGCTTCCCGCTCAATCCGGGCGCGGGTCCCCACAACGTCATCGTCGCTGCGGACGGGACGGTGTGGTACGCCGGCAACAAGGCTGCTCATATCGGCCGCTTGGATCCATCTACCGGCGAGATCGTCAAGATCACGATGCCCGAAGGAGTCAGTGATCCGCACACGCTGATGTTCGACCCGGTGGGAGACATCTGGTTTAGCGTGCAACACAGCAATGCCATCGGGCGGTTGGCGATCGGAACCGGTGATGTCGATATCGTGCGCGTGCCGACTGCAGGCGCGAGACCGTACGGCATCGTCGTCGATCCCGATGGCCGACCGTGGGTGGCCGAGTTCGGGAGCAACAAGCTGGCGACGATTGATCCGTCGGGGTTCACGCTGCGCGAGTTCGAATTGCCGCGCCCCGGCGCCCGTCCGCGGCGGCTGGCAGTGACGTCTGATCGGGCGGTGTGGTACGTGGATTACGCAGAAGGGTTCTTGGGACGCTTCGATCCCGCTAGCGAGTCGTTTCTTGAGTGGCCCATCCCCGGGGGTCGGAACGCGCGTCCGTACGCGATGGCATCCGACGATCGCGATCGGCTGTGGTTCGTCGAGACGGGCGCGATCCCAAACCGATTGATCGGGTTCGATCCTAAAAGCGAGCACTTCATCGCCAGCGTGGAGATCCCCAGCGGAGGTCACGTCGTGCGCCATATGGTGTTCCACGCGCCGACGCGCGCGCTGTGGTTCGGGACCGACACGAATACGGTCGCGCGGGCGATCGTTCCGTAGCGACTCTCGATTCCCACGAGCACCGCAACGGGTAATGCACAGCGCACGATTGACCGACGAGCAAGAGCGTCAGATAGCGGCAGCTCTCGAGACCACACCGGATCTTCTTCCGTTTCTCTCTGAGCTCTTGGCCGACATCTGGGCGCTGGGCAGCTGGCCCGCAGCGATCGTCGAAATGCTTGGCGCTCGCGGTCTGCCGCGTTCGACTCGAGTTCTAGATCTGGGGTGTGGTAAGGGAGCGGTTGGTATGCGGCTAGCGCGAGACCTCGGGGTTCGGGTGCTCGGCGTAGACTTGTTCGAGCCTTTTATCCGCGAAGCGCGCGAGCGTGCCCGACGAGAAGGCCTCGATAACCGCTGCGAGTTCCGGGTTGTAGACGCACGCGACTTGTTGATGTCCGACGGCGAATTCGACGTCGTCATCTGGGCCGCTCTCGGCGGCGCACTCGGTAGCTTCGATCAGTGTGTCGGTCAGCTGAGGCGGGTCGTCCGCTCGAACGGGTACATCGTTATTGACGACGGGTTTCTTGTCTCCGAACAAGCGATCGAGAGGAGCGGTTACGGCCACTACGCGTCACGGGAGGAAACCCACCGTTTGCTGACCCAGCACGGGGACGCGTTATTACAGGAAACGCTCATTCCCGGAAGCCAAGTCGAAGCCTGCAATCATGAGAATAACCGACGCATCCGAGCCCGCGCGAAGGGCCTGGTCGAGCGCTTCCCCGAGCACGAAGATCTGTTGGCCGGTTACGTCGACTCGCAAGTGGCGGAGTGCGAGGTCTTGGAGTCTTCGATCGCGGCTGCAGTGTGGCTGCTGCAGCGCAAGGAATAAAAAAAGGGGGCGGCTCCACGGGACCCGCCCCTTCGTTAATTCGTGTCTACGGTTGTGAGCAGCCCTACTCCGACGAGAAATCCCAGCGGGTCGCGGATCGGCCGCCGGGCCAAGACACCGCCGTGCTGTAGGTCCCCCCGCCCGCGATGTCGCTGAACTTCCCGGTGCCGGGGATGATCCGCCAATTCCCGCCTTGCGCATCGGCATGGCCCCACGCGCCGAACACATCCCCGTCCGAATCGACCGCATCGCAGAAGCCGTTCGACACCGCCACCGTGCCGTCGGCCGCCAGGACGGTTGTAAACGAGCAGTTCTGGTTTGTGAGATGAAATATGCTGTCGTGATCGTCAGCGATCGTTACCCCGGCGAACGTCTGTCGCAGGACGCTGCCGCCGTCTGCGAGATCGATCGTCTCGCTTGCGACCGGCACCATGGTCACGTAGCCAGCAGCTTTGATCGACTGTGCGTTAGCTCCGGTGGACAGCAGAAGGATCGCAACCACGGGAAGGAACGACGTGAGTAACATCGAGCGAGTCATGGAAGACCCCCTTTTTTTGGCCGCCGACCCGTGCCCGACGATGTCAGGGCTTCGTCGACGAAGCAGGACGGCCGATCTGCTCCGTCGGAGCGGGAAAATGAACGCGCAGTCGAGTGTGGCGCAACGCGTTGCTGCCGCTGACCGCCCAGAGACTAGGCCGCTCGCTCGATCAGGAACTGCTCGGCGAACGCCCTGGACCCAACCGCCTCGCCAGTGGCGGCACGGGCGAGCTCGTCGTAATGAGAGCCAGCGCCGGGCTCGAAGATGTGCTTGGTCAGCCATGCCCCGACTCCTTTGTTACCGACGTACGTCGGCTCTCCGCGCAGCACTTCGGTGTGCAAACGGGCGTCGATCTGTGACGCAAAGCACTCTCCGTACAGGTAGTTGTGGTAATAAACCGGAGCCGCGACGACGTGGATCTTGGCCGCGTAATCGGCGGCACCCGGGGGTCTCGGCGGTGGTGTGAGTCCCTGAAACCGTTCAACTAGCTGCCACCAGAGCGCGTTCAGGTCTTGATTCGGCTCGGCGTACATGGCACGCTCGAAGTGTGCCATGACTTGTATCCATCGGGCCGAGAAAAGCATCGCACTCTGGAGCTCCTTCTCGACGGGGGCGGCAAGTCGCTCAGCCAAATCCGGATCGATCAGCTCCATCTCTCGCAACCAGTGCGTGCTGCGTGACAGTCGGCCGAACAGCATGGCGATCGCCTCAGTGGTGAGCGTGTGTGCCGGTTGGCGCAGCTCCCACGGCAGCTCGCGCGCGATGCCGTCGTCATATACGGCGTGTCCCAATTCGTGAAGGGTGGTTCCCATCCATCGCTCGTTGGGACGCAGGTTCAAGAGAATCCGAACGTCGCCCTCGCGATCGATGTCGGTGGCAAACGCGTGCGGATCCTTTCCGACTGCTTCGTGGAGACTCGAGCGCGCGAGGACCTGACTGACGGGCAATCCGATCCCGGTAAAGAAACGCTCAGCAACGGAGAGCAAATCGGCCGATTCGTAGACTTTATCGAGATCGGTTTCAAAGACGTCCGGGGGATCTTGAAAGAACGGATCCTGGTAATGCCAGGGCATGAGCTCGGTCGGTTTGATGCCAGAACGGTCGGCCAATCGGTCGTCGATCTCGGCTTTCGTGTTGGCGAACGGCTGGCCCGTCTCGGCCTCGATATTCTCCAGAAACCGCGCCACATCGTCCGGGTCTTGCTCTTCGAGCTTTAGGCGCATGTGGTAGAAGTCGGGAAAGCCCAACTCACGAGCGGCTTCGTTTCGCAGCTCGACCAGCTCGTGCAGCTGTGACGCGAGAGCCGGGCCCACCGCCTTGGTCGCCTCGTACGCCTCCTCGAGCTTGGCCGGATCGCGCTCACGCTTGAGCGTCTCTTCCATGTAGCCGAACGAGCGCGGTTCACCCTGGTACATCGGTTGATATGTCGAAAAGACCCGTTCCACGTCGGATGACATGGCGTTGATTCGGTGGTTGAGCTCGGGCTCCACCTGGCGTGGCAAGGCCTTCAAATACAGGAGTTCGATTGATCGAGCCAGTAACCGGTCATGCGGCGGTTCGGCGTGGAGCCTCTCGAGCTGGGCGAACCGTTGATCGTCGGCCCAGTACCGGTCCACGGCGTCACGGAGTTCGGTCAGCCGCCTGTACGCGTCAGAGTCGCCGCTGACGGCGGCATCCCACCACGCACGGTTGACCGCTGTCGCCAGGGGCTTCAACCCGCAGACGATGTCATCGATGACAGCTTGAAGGTCGGTCACAGGCGGGGAATCTACGGTGGTCGCGTATACTAGTACAGGCGTAGAATGTGGCTTGGTCCGTTGGAGGTCATACGCCCGACGGGTCAAAGGAGGGTCATGGAAGCATCGTTCGAGGAGTTCCGCGAGGACGTGGCGACTCGGCTGCGCGCTGCCCGAGGAAACATGACGCAAGCGCAGCTGGCCGCTTTGACCGACTACACCCAACAGATGATCAGCCGTTACGAGAACGGCCGTATTCCGCGATCGTACTGGTACCTGGCCGGTCTCTCTGGGCGCGCTGGTCTCGACGTGGATTATATCCTGACTGGCAAGCGGCGGCGCAAGCCAGGCGCGATTTCGATTCAGCAAGCAAAGAGTTGATTCCAGCGGCGCGACTCGTCTGACGTGTCCCGCTATTTCAACTGTGGGACATTGATGGCGTTGGCCGGTCTTGGCGTGTTTGCGTTGTTGGGCTACGCGTTGTTTCAAATCCTCTGTTACGGCGCCGGCGGAGCGGGCGTCGGATCACTGCGCTACCCGGGCTAACCGTGGCCACCCAGTGATCAACGAGCCGACCGCGGTTTTTGTGTACCTAGCCGGTGTGCTGGGCGTGGTATACTGGCTCTCCGGGCTCAAGCCGCTGGCGCGATTGTTCGGGATCGCACCCGCAATCCTGTGGGCGTACTTCGTGCCGATGGTGTCGACCACGCTCGGCATCACGCCCGCGGACTCTCCGGCCTACGAATGGATGGTGCGCCACCTGCTACCGGTGTCGCTGTTCCTGCTCATGGTCACCGTCGATGTTCCCGCACTGCTCAAACTCGGCCGACCGGCGACGATCATGATGCTCACCGGCACCGCGGGGATCATCATCGGCGGGCCGATCGCACTGGCGGTGTTTGGCACATGGTTGCCGGCCGATGCGTGGAAGGGGTTGGGCGCACTGTCGGGATCGTGGATCGGTGGGACGGCGAACCTGGTGGCGGTGGCCGAGTCGATCGAGACACCCGAGGCGATGTTTGGTCCGATCATCGTCGTCGACACCGTGGTCGGCTACGGCTGGATGGGCGTGCTGCTCTTTCTGTCGGCGTACCAGCTGCGTTTCGACCGCTGGAACCGCGCCGATACATCGCTGATCGAGGAGACGAACGCCGCGCTGGCCGAGAAATACGAGGCGATTCGGCGGCCGATCACGATCCGCGACTTGGCGATGATCGTCGGCGTCGGTTTTGTGGCAGCGTACGCGTGCGTGCTGCTGGGCGAGCGGATGCCAGAGCTCGGCGACCCCAAGATCATCAGCCATACGACGTGGGCGGTTGTGCTCGTCACGACCCTTGGGCTCACACTGTCGTTTACGCGGATAAGCGATCTCGAAGGACCTGGAGCGTCGAGTGTCGGGTTTGTCGCGCTGTACCTTTTGGTGACCGCGATCGGCGCCCAGGGCGATCTGAAGGCGATCGTTGATGCGCCGCTGTTCTTGGCCACGGGTGCGCTCTGGATCGCGATCCACGTCGGATTGTTGCTGCTGGTCGCGCGCCTGATTCGGGCGCCGCTGTTCTTCGTAGCGACCGGATCGATGGCCAATGTCGGCGGTGCGCTGAGCGCGCCGGTCGTGGCCGGTGTGTACCACCCGGCGATGGCGCCGATCGGCCTGTTGATGGGTGTTTCGGGCTACGTGTTGGGGATCTACGGCGGATTGGGGTGCGCGTGGTTGCTCGGCCAGGTCGCGATCCACCTGCTCTGATCTAGTTGTCTTCCCGCCACTCGGCGGGGACCCGCATCGCGACGACCTCCCCTTTGGCGCAGATTTCTTCGCGCGAAGAGAGCGTGCAGTTCAACCGCGTCTTGCGATCGTCGGAGTCGACGATGCGGGCTCGGACCTCGACCGGCACATCGATCGGCGTCGGTTGCAGGTAACGCACCTCGAGCGATGCGGTCGCGTACCAGATTGGCGGATCGGAGCCGATCTCGCGACCCTCTGATTCGTACGCAAAGGCGATCGCCGTGCACACCGCGTGGCAATCGATCAGCGTGGCGAGGATCCCGCCGTTCACGAACTGCGGTGGCCCGGCGGCGTGATGCGGCTTGGGCTGGTAGGTACACACCGACTCGCCGGTGCTCGCCCAGAGGCTCTTGATCTGCAGCCCGTCGCTGTTCCCCGGCCCGCACCCGAAGCACAGGTTGTCGGGGATCTTGTCCTGGAAGGCTGGAGTCAAGCGGCCCGACGCTCTACGCTTCTCCTCGGTAGATGTCGATCACCGAGCCGATGAACTCGAGCGAGTCGTCCCACGGACGCTGGAACGTGTTGCGGCCGATGATCGAACCGAACCCGCCGCCGTCACGAATGCCACGGATGTCGTCGAAGAACGGCTCGTCGCCGCGCTTGGATCCACCAGAGAAGATGACGATCCGCTTACCGGCAAACGCCGCTTGAGTCACCACCCGCACGCGGTCGATGACCGACTCGGTTGCGACCCCGGCCTCGACGTACGCTTCCTTCGCCTTCTCTTGCTCGAGATGACTGCTCGGCAGCTTGACCTTGACGATGTGGGCCCCCATCTGACAGGCCAGATGCGCCGCATAGGCGATCACATCGAGTGCCGTTTCTCCGTTCTTGGTTACGCCCGACCCGCGCGGGTACGACCAAACGACGACCGCCAGGCCGGCGCTCTTCGCGTCCTCGGCCAAGTACTGGAGCTTCTCGTACATCTCGTTCCGGTACGCCGACCCAGGGTAGATCGTGTACCCGATCGCGACGCACCCAAGACGCACCGCGGCCTCGACCGAACCCGTCACTGCGGGGATGCGGTCGTTTTCAGCGAACAGCAGGTCGTGGCTGTTGAGCTTCAAGATGAGCGGTAGATGACCCGAGTAGTTGCCGGCGATCGCTTCGATGAACCCGAGCGGGGCGGCATACCCCGACATCCCGGCGGCGAGTGCGAACTTGGGATGGTACTCGGGATCGTAAGCCGGCGGGTTGACGGCAAACGACCGGTGCGGACCGTGCTCAAACCCCTGATCGACCGGCAGGATCACCAGACGTCCCGTTCCACCCAATCGGCCGTGGTTTAGCAAGCGCCGGATGTTTGTCCGCGTCCCGGCGTTGTCACTCGGATAGTACGACAGGATCTCTTCGACCCGCCCACCAGGGGCGGCAGTCGTTTTGCCAGCGGCCTGAGCGGGCGTCATGGTGGCTGTCTCGGGGTTCATGAGCGGGCTCCTTTCGATGCGACAGCTGCTGGCGTCGCTTCGGCCAGCAGCGATTGAATGGCGTTGACCTCGTCGCGGCTCCCGATCACGAGCGGAGTGCGCTGATGCAACGCGTTGGGCACAATTTCGAGGATGCGTTGGGCACCGTCGGTAGCGGCACCACCGGCGGCCTCAGCCAGATGGGCCAGCGGCGCGGCTTCGTAGAGCAGCCGCAGCTTGCCATCGGGGTTGTTGACATCGCCGGGGTAGAAGAACACACCGCCGCGGAGTAGGATGCGGTGAAAATCTCCAACCAGCGCGCCGATATAGCGGAGCGAATACGGTTCGCCGTCACCGCCGTGGCTGTGGTGCCCCACGAACGTCTTGAACGCTGGGTTCCACGCGGCGAGTCGCGACAAGTTGCCGGAAAACTCGCTGCCGCAATCGGGGATGCGAATGTCGGCGTGGGACAGGAAGAATTCGCCTACTGCGGTGTCGAGCGTGAACCCGTGGACGCTTCCGCTGGCGGCGTAGACCAGCATCGTCTGGGGTCCGTAGAGCACGTAGCCCGCCGCTAATTGCTCGGTACCCGGATGGAATGCCTGGCTCGACTTGTCGTGTTGTTCGTCGGGAGCCTTCTGTCGGATCGCGAAGATCGTTCCGACGACGCCGTCGACGTCGAGATTCGACGAACCATCCATCGGATCGATGAACAACGTATGGCTGGCGCTCGGACAATCGTCGTCGAAGTGGTGGATCTCCTCCAACTCTTCGCTGACCAGCGA
>JBFGIA010000042.1:0-18937 GCA_041577935.1 Gemmatimonadota bacterium
AGCGGCAACTCGGCAAGAGTCTGGTCCTCTCCGCAAGCCTCGAAAACGGGGTCGTATCCAAAGCCCCCTTTTCCGCGTGGCGAACCGGTAATGCGTCCTCGGAGAACACCTTCAAAGGCGCCTTTGGTCCCGTCCGGCCTAACGATGACGACCACCGTTCGAAACTCTGCTTGGCGTTGTTCTTCGGCGACGTCGCGCAAACAGTCGAGCAACAACTTCACGTTGTCCCGATAAGTCGCAGTCTCGCCGGCAAACCGGGAAGAGTGAACGCCGGGCGCGCCGTCGAGTGCATCCACAAAGAGGCCCGTATCATCGGCAACCGCGAACTCGCCCGTAGCCACGACCGCTGCCCGCGCTTTGAGCTCTGCATTCTCTTGCAGCGTCTCGCCGGTCTCGTCGACCGTCCACTCGGCCACGATCTCGGTTACCGCCACGAGCTCCACACCGACTCCCGGCAACAACGACTCAATCTCTCGCACTTTGTCGGGGTTGGCGGTCGCCAGCACGAGCCGAGTCACACGCCCAGCGCCACCTTTTGCAGGCCAATTAACTCTTTGATCCCTGCTGCTCCGATCTGGACCAGGGTGTCGAGTACGTCAAGCCCAAACGGCTCCCCCTCGGCGGTGCCCTGGATCTCGACCACCCGGCTGCTCTCGGTCATGACGAGATTGAGGTCCACCTCAGCAGCCGCGTCCTCGCCGTAACAGAGATCCAGCACTGGAAACTCCCCCACTACACCGACCGACGTGGCAGCAACAAACTCACGCACGGGGATCACTTCGCCACCTGCAAGCGCATCGTAGAGCGCGACCATGGCTCCGGTTATCGACGCTGTACGCGTGCCGCCGTCGGCCTGCAGGACGTCGCAGTCGATCCACACCGTACGCTCGCCAAGCAACTGCATATCGACCACGCTTCGAAGGCTGCGACCGACCAGTCGTTGAATCTCTTGGGTGCGACCGCCCAGTCGCCCGCGTGTCGACTCGCGGGCTTTTCGCGTCTGAGTGGCCCGAGGCAGCATACGGTACTCCGCGGTGACCCAACCCTGCCCACGACCCCGCAGCCATGGGGGGACCCCATCCTCGACCGAGGCTGCACAGAGGATGCGGGTCTTGCCAGTGCTGATAAGACACGACCCCTCGGCGTAGTCGAGGACGTTGCGCTCGAGGGTCGTCGACCGGAGCTCGGTCGGGCCACGACCGTCCTCACGTGATTCGGTAAACGAGTTGGTGAGCGAATCGACCATCGGGACCAAGATATTCGCCGGGACGCCCTCGCCCAACCCGGCTTGCGACTAGCCCCGCTCGGCTCGTAGGTTGCCAAGCCGTGACGACCGCCACGCTCACACGGCCGATCAAGACGGCGCTCGAGGAGATCCAGAACCTCTCGATTCTCACCGGTCGAACTTTTTCGGCCTTCGTCCGTCCACCGTTCTACTGGCGCGACACCTGGGTCCAGATGGACGTCATCGGCGTCCAATCACTCGTCATCGTCTCACTGACCGGAATCTTCACCGGCATGGTGCTGGCACTTCAATCAGCGGTTCAGCTTTCGAGTTTTGGCGCTTCGCTCTTTGTTGGCCAGCTCGTCAGCGCGTCGGTGGTCCGCGAGCTCGGGCCGGTGCTGACGGCACTCATGGTCGCGGGGCGTGTGGGCTCCGGTATCGCCGCTGAGCTGGGATCAATGCGTGTCAGCGAACAGATCGACGCGCTCGAGGCGATGGGTACCGACCCGATCAAGAAGCTGGTCAAACCACGGGTCCAGGCTGGACTCGTGATGTTGCCGGTCCTAACCGTGATAACCGATACGATCGCCATCATCGGTGGACAGGTAATCGCCTGGTTGACGCTGAACCAGGGCTTGTCGACGTACTGGAATGCAGCCCTTAACGGGCTCTTCTTCAGCGATCTGTTCACCGGATTGGCCAAGCCCTTCGTCTTCGGGTTCATCATCACGATCGTGGCTTGCTACATGGGATTGAGAACCACCGGCGGAACGGCGGGCGTGGGCCGCTCCACCACTCAGGCTGTGGTCGTCGCGTCGGTGCTCGTGCTGGCGTCGGATTTCTTTCTCACGAAACTGTTTATTGAGATCTTTGGGCACTAGTAGACCGAGGATGGAGTTACTCAAACGCCGCTGCCAACGTAGATTGGAAACGAGTTGATGTTCCGTCGGCGAAATAAGCGCAGGTCAAGCGATCTCAAGGAACTGGCACCGGATCCTCGGTGGCAGCCGCGTCCCGCCTCCGGCCGAGACCGGCCGCCCGACCCCGACAACCGAATGATCGATCTCGAGGACGTTCACCTATCGTTTGGCGACAACACCGTCCTGGGTGGCATCTGGCTTGAGGTCGATCGCGGCGAAACGCTCGTCGTGATGGGCGGATCTGGTCAGGGTAAGAGCACAATTCTACGCATCATTCTAGGCCTGCTCGAACCCGACTCGGGGCGGGTTTACGTTCACGGCGTGAACGTCAGCAGCGCTTCGCAAGAGGTGCTCGACCAGGTGCGCCGACAGATCGGGATGGTCTTCCAGGGTGGAGCGCTCTTTGATTCGTTGACGGTGGGCGATAATCTCGGGTTTCGGCTGCACGAGGAGAAGGGTCACGACGAAGAGGAGGTCGACTCCCTGGTCGAGGAGAAACTCTCGTTTGTCGACCTTGAGCCAAATGTGGCTAACCTGATGCCCGCTGAGCTATCGGGGGGCATGCGCAAGCGAGTTGCGCTGGCGAGGGCGATCATGGGGAGTCCAAGAATCGTGCTCTATGACGAACCAACCACCGGTCTCGACCCGATTACCGCTGAGACGATCACCGCATTGATCAACAAGCTGCGCGATCAGCAAAGCGTCGCTAGCATCGTAGTAACGCATGATATCGGGGCTGCGCTGGCGGTTGGAGATCGTTTTGCGATGCTGAAGGATGGCGACATTATTTTCGAGGGTGACGCCGAAGAAGTGCTCGCCACCGACAATCAAGATGTACGGTCGTTTATCGATGCGCGGATGGCCGGCGCATGAGACGCTCGCGGTTTCTCACTTGGTCGGAGCTCAAGGTCGGGGTTCTGGTCACCGTCGGGCTGGCCGTGTTTCTGGTGGCGTTTTTCACGCTGGGTGGTCGCGCCGGTGTTTTCACCGACAAGTACACGCTGTACACGTTGATGCCCGGGGTGTCAGGGTTACAGAAGGGCGCCCCGGTACGATTAGCGGGTGTCGGTGTGGGATCGGTTCGAGCGGTTCGATTCATCGACGCGACAAATCGCGATAGCCTCGATCAGAGGTTACTAACCGCGTACGGCGATTCACTCGGCGATCGCGCGGTGGTCATCGAGTTTGACGTCAATCGTTCCGTTCAGGACAAGGTGACGCGATCGTCGCGTATCAAGATCGGAACCGTCGGCCTGCTGGGAGACAAGTACTTGGACATCGAGGTCGGCGACCCTCGGCAGCCAGTGCTGAAGGAAGCCGATATCGTCCTCAACGACGCCCCGATAGACTACGAGGGGTTGATCGCCCGCGCGGCTGAAGGCGTAGAGGAGCTTGTTGGGTCGCTCGAGGGGACACGCCAGTTGATCGCTAGCGTGAATACCGGTGAGGGCACCCTGGGCAGGCTCATTCATGATCCGCAACTGTACGAAGAGTGGCTCAGCCTCTCGCAACGCGGATCTTCGCTTCTCGAAAAGGCTCAAACCGGCGACGGGACACTGCCGGCCCTGCTCAATGACCCGCAGTTGTACGATCAGCTCGTCGCGACTACAACAGACCTGCAAGCACTGACGACGAGCATCCGCGAAGGTGAAGGGACGCTCGGTAAGATGGTTCGAGACCCGGAGTTGTATGACCGTCTCGTCCAGACCGTCCGCCAAGGCGAACAGCTGATCGCCGAGATGCACGAAGGCGAAGGCACAGTCGCGCGTCTGATTCGCGACCCCACGTTGTATGAACGTATCGACAAGTTTGTTGTCGATAGCCAATCGCTGATGACGGACATCCAGGAGAACCCCAGGAAGTACATCAACTTGAAGGTGTTCTAGAGGCTTCCGGTCAGGCTGGGGTGGCCGCAGGGGCCGCCTTGGGCCCGCTTCGCGTGGGAGTCCGCCAGGCCCAGAAGATCCCGATCAAACCAAACGCGATCAAGCCGAGCGAGACGAGTTGGGCGTCTGTGAGACCTAGCGCGACCTCTGGGTTGACGCGATAGAACTCCACACCGAACCGCTCAATCCCGGCCAACACCAAGAGAGAGAAAAACACCATCCCGTCAGGGAGGTTTTTCTTCCGTAACCACATCAGGAAACCGAAGATCGGCAGGGTGAGCAATATCTCGTAGATCTGGGTCGGGTGTACGGGCACGTCCGTTGGCGGGCTGCCCTCTGGGAACGCCACGCCCCAAGCGACATCGGTTGGATAGCCGTAGTCGTCGCCGACGAGAAAACACCCCACGCGACCTAACATGTATCCAACCGGAACCGCGACTGCGCACGCGTCGACCGCCTGTCGAAGCGGATACTTCTTCCACGCGAGCCAGCCGAGGACCGCCAAAACACCACCGATCAGACCCCCGTAGAAGGTGAAACCACCTCGGCTGAACAGCGTCCCGATCGGATCCTGGGTCAGCTTGCTACCCTGGGCTACAGCCCAGTAGAGCTTCGAGCCCACTACGCCGCCCACCATCGCCGCCAACACGATGTCCTGCGCCGCCGAAGGGTTCCAGCCGCGACGTGTGAACTCTTTTGCCACGACCAGCCCGGCGCCGATAAACGCGACTACCAACATGACCCCATAGGAGGTCACGGTGAAATCGCCAACGCGGAAGAGGATCGGATACATCTGCGATCAATATATGACGTCGGGCAGTGTCTGCGTCATTCCCGTATATCCCAGCCTACGGTTCGGCCCGCTACAGGACGCCAGTGTTCGCTGTCATTCCGACGACGGGGGTGATCTTCTTCACGGTAGACATTCGATTGACCTGTTTGGCGATACAAAAACGGGGCCGGCTACACACCGAGCCCCGTGCGTCATTCTGGTGGAGGCGGTGGGATTCGAACCCACGTCCGAGAGAGGTGCAATAGAAACCGCTACAGGCTTAGTCGGCTGATTTGTGTCCCCAAACGGCCTACCGCCGACGCGCTAGCCGCTGGGCAAGCCCCCATGCGGACCGAAGCCCACGTCTCGCCGTGTCACAGGAGGCCCGCGACCCGGCCAGCTCACTGAAGTGACGATCCATCCCCCACCGGTGAGCGGCGGCCAGGAGCGGATCGGGCTACGCAGTTTCGTTACGCAGCCAGCGCGAAGTTATCGTTCGCAGCTATCAGTTTCCCAGGACCGTTTAACGTGAGGACCTGAGCTGCACGACCTGCTGTCTCTACCCCATCCTTCCCCGTCGAAGCCTTTCGCCCCCACGAGAATGACAGTCTAGAACATTGCATGAAATATACCCCCAGCGGCCCCTAAGTGCCCATCTTTACGCACGAAAAACGGGGGGCATCGCTGCCCCCCGTTCCCCTAACCGGCTTGGAAGAGTCGGCTTAGTACATCCCCTCCATGCCACCGCCGGGCATCGGCGGAGCCGGGCGCTCTTCCGGCTTCTCGGTGACGACCGCTTCGGTCGTCAGCAGAAGCCCCGCAATCGACGCGGCATTCTGCAGCGCCGTGCGGCTTACCTTGGTCGGGTCGATGACACCCGCCACCATGAGGTCCTCGAACTCCATGGTCTGGGCGTTGAACCCAACGTTCTTCTTCTCGGCCTTGATCTTCTCGACGTACACCGCGCCCTCGAGACCGGCATTCTGCACGATCCACTTGGCCGGCTCCTCGAGAGCCTTGTGGACGATCTTGACGCCCAACTGCTCGTCGTGATCGTCCAGTGACAGCTCATCGAGCGCCTTCTGGGCCCGGATGAAGGCTACTCCACCGCCAGGGACGATGCCCTCCTCGACGGCCGCGCGGGTCGCGTGCAGCGCGTCCTCGACGCGGGCCTTCTTTTCCTTCATCTCGGTCTCGGTCGCCGCACCGACGCTGATCACCGCTACGCCGCCGGCCAACTTGGCCAGCCGCTCCTGTAGCTTCTCGCGATCGTAGTCGGAGGTCGTGTTCTCGATCTGTTGCTTGATCGAGTTGATCCGCCCCTTGATGTCGGCCTGCTTGCCGGCGCCATCTATGATCGTCGTGTTGTCCTTGTCGATGACGATGCGCTTGGCTTGACCGAGGTCCTTCAGCACGACGTTCTCGAGCTTGAAGCCGACCTCTTCCGAGATCACCTTGCCGCCGGTCAGCGTCGCGACATCCTCAAGCATTTGCTTGCGCCGATCGCCAAAGCCTGGCGCCTTGACGGCCGCCACCTTCAGCGTGCCGCGGATCTTGTTGACGACCAACGTCGCCAACGCCTCACCCTCGACGTCCTCGGCAACGATCAGCAACGGCTTGCCCGCCTGCGCAACCTTCTCCAACAACGGAAGCAGGTCCTTCATCGTCGAGATCTTCTTGTCGTGGACGAGTATGTACGCGTCCTCGATCTCGGCTTCCATCTTGTCTGGATCGGTGATGAAATACGGCGACAGGTAACCGCGGTCAAACTGCATCCCGTCGACCGTCTCCTTGGACGTCTCGAGGCTCTTGGCCTCCTCGACGGTGATGACGCCGTCCTTCCCGACGATCTCCATCGCCTCGGCGATCAGTTCACCGATCTCGGGATCGTTGTTGGCCGAGATCGTACCCACCTGGGCAATCTCCTTCTTACCCTTGGTCGCGACCGATAGCTTCTCGAGGTCTGCCACGACGACCTCGACCGCGCGATCGATGCCGCGCTTCAGGCTCATCGGGTTGACACCTGCGGTCACCGACTTCAGGCCCTCGCGGAAAATCGCGCGCGCTAGAATCGTCGCCGTGGTGGTGCCGTCGCCGGCGATGTCCGACGTCTTGGACGCGACCTCCTTCAACATCTGAGCACCCATGTTCTCGACCGGGTCCTCGAGCTCGATCTCCTTGGCTACCGTCACGCCATCCTTGGTGACCGTCGGCGAGCCGAACTTCTTGTCGAGAACGACGTTCCGACCCTTGGGACCCAATGTCACCATGACGGCGTCGGCCAGCTGATCGATCCCGCGCTGGAGACCGGTGCGGGCCTGGACGTCAAATTTTAGTTCCTTGGCCATGTTCTTCTTTTGCCTCCTACTAGAGAATCGTGATTGAATACCGGGCCCGCATTACAGCGTAGCCAGGATGTCGCTGTCCTTGATGATCAGCAGCTCTTCACCGTCCACGGTCACTTCCGTGCCGGCGTACTTACTGTACAAGACACGATCACCCTTCTTGACCTCGGGCGTGATCCGCTCGCCATTGTCAGCGATCTTGCCGGGACCGACGGCCACGACCTTTCCTTCGTGCGGCTTCTCCTTGGCCGTATCAGGGATGATGATGCCGCCCTTCTTGCTTTCCTGTTCCTCGAGTGGCTTCACAACCACGCGGTCAGCCAGTGGATTGAGGTTCCTACCCATCGCTATGCAATCCTCCCGAAAAAGTTTCTCTGCTTGATTTTACGGTGATTTCACCATCAACGCTGTTAGCACTAATGGTGGGAGAGTGCTAACAAGGATACTGAAACAGGGCCCGTAAGTCAAGCCCGTTGTTCTGCCGATCTGGCAGATGTATCGTCTTCCGCCGCGGCGCCCGGCGCTGCCATCCTGAACCCCGGAGGCGCTGTACATGCGACTGCTCTTCGTCGGCGATGTGTGTCTCGCCAACATCGACACCGAGACGTTCACGGTCGATCCGCAAATCGCCCAACTGCTCGCCAGCGCGGATCTCCGAATAGCCAACCTCGAGTCACCGTTGACGATGTCAGAAGAAAAGGCACCACACCACCCCATCAACATGAAAGCAGAGCCTCGTACCAGCCAGATTCTCGAGGCGTTCGATGTTTTCTCGCTGGCCAACAATCACATCCTCGATTACGGAGAGATTGGGCTCGCCGATACAATCGAATTCCTGAGATCTGAGAACAAGTCGTATTTTGGTGCCGGCCTCGACGAACAGGCCGCAATAACCGCGTTGTATCTGGACCGGCCTGAGCGCAAGCTTGCATTTTTGGGCTTGTCACGTTGGTACCACGCCGGGCTATCCAAGGCCGGTACCGCGCCCGACCGTGTTCGAAAGCTCGAGAGCGAGATACAGAGGGCCAAGAGAGACAACCGCTTTGTCATCGCCTGTCCTCACTGGAACTACGAATACGTCGACTACCCTTCGCCCGATAGTGCGAGACTCGCGCATCGCCTGATGGACGCCGGCGTTGACGTGATCGTGGGTTCCCATCCACATGTCGTTCAGGGATACGAACGGTATCGGGGCAAGCTCGCCTTCTACAGTCTGGGTAATTTCGTATTTCACAATGATGAGCGTGAGCTCGCCGACGTTTCGCAGATCGCCCAATTCATCAGACCAGGCTCTCTGAACCAGACCTGCATCTTATCGATCGAGCTGAACGAAGACGGGGTGGTGGGCCACGAGCTCATCCCAGTCCACTCCGACAACACAGGGCTTCGGCTCCAGACGCCGGAGCGCTCTTCGACTTTCTTGCGCAAGATAGAGGCGATCTCCCGGCCGCTGGCAAATCCAGCCCAACAGCGACGGTTGTTCTATCAACAGGCCACCAGGATATCCCAGAAGTCGAGCACCACTCTGCTAGTGGTCCTTCGACAGCAGGGGCTGCTGAGCTTCATCCGGGTGCTGTCCGGTATCCGGAAGCAGGACCTGAAAATCGTCGCATACTCAATACTGCTTCGACTGGGCCTGTTGCCAAAGGCCACCTCTGCACAACCAGCCGATGAGTAAGAGATCCCTGTTCACGATCACGTTTCTGGTTGGCTTGGGATTGCTGATCGGCTTACTGGTGTGGCAAGGGCTTGGCACGATCGCGGAGCTTTTTGTCGCGGCGGGATGGAGGATCCTCTTCCTGCCGCTGTTCTTCGTGCCGAACATAATCCTGAGCAGCATCGGGTGGTGGTTGCTGTTTCGGGCCGAAGCAAGACCGCGCCTACCGATGATCCTACGATCGATGTGGGTAGGGTTTGCGATGGAGGGCCTACTGCCACTGGGAGCTCTCGGCGGAAAACTCGTCAGGGTACGAATGCTGATGCAGCGCGGTGTGCGAGGCGTCGATAGTGCCGCTTCAGTGATCGCTGACACCACCGTGAACGGTTTGGCTCTAGCCCTCATCGCCGTCGTCGGCGTCACATCGCTCGTTTTTCTGAAAGCCGAAGGTCGACTCGTGCTTTGGGCGATTGTCGGCACCGGCGCGCTGGCTGTGTTGATCGTCGGCATCCTCTACCTCCAACACTCCGGTGTCATCGGATACGTGGCCAGAATCACGGCCAAGCGGAGCGAGAAAGCATACGTCCGCGGTCTGGCTCAAAACGCGGAGGAAATCGAGGCCGTTCTTAGACTCCTCTACGCCAAGGTGGGCCGGGTCGTCGTTGCCGGCCTACTCAAATTCACCGGTCACCTGCTGCTCGCGGGTGAAGTCTGGCTAGCGCTCTACCTGATGGGGCAGCCTGTTTCTCCATTGGAGGCCATCGTGCTGAGAAGCCTCAACCTGGCGCTCATGTTTGCCGCCGTTCAATTCGTGCCGCTTGGCTTTGGCATCCAGGAGGGTGGGTACATCGCAATCGGAGCACTGCTCGGGCTGCCACCGGGCGTGATGCTGGCCGTATCGTTGGCGACTCGAGCCCGAGACTTAATCATCGGTGTTCCCGCGTTGATCAGCTGGCAGTTGTCCGAAGGTGCCGCCTGGCGCCGCGCGGACCAAGCTACGCCGTAGCGGGCAATAGCCTCTCGTACCCCCAACCGATCCCCTTCAGCGTCAGGTCGGCGTCGATGAGATCGACCGAACGGCAATCCGGCCCGACAACACCAGACAATCCCCCGGTGGCGATCACCCGCGCCGTGGGGTCCCACTCTTCTCGGATCCGCGCTACCAGTCCATCGACCATCGCCACCGCCCCGCCATAGACACCGATTTGTACGTTGGAGACAGTGGTCTTACCGATAAACGACTGCGGATGCGAACGGGCGATGCGTGGCAATAGTGCGGTCGCCCCCGTGAACCTCTCGAACCCGCTCTCGATCCCGGGCGCGATGATGCCTCCCAAGAAAGCCCCATCCGCCGAAACGACGTCGAAGTTGGTCGCGGTACCGAAGTCGACCACAATCGCCGCGCCAGGATACCCCAGATGAACACCCAACGTATTCGCCACACGGTCTGGTCCGACCTGGGTCGGTTCATCTACGTCGAGTTGAATCCCGAGTGCCGGAGCGTACCGAAACTCGTGTGCCTCGATCCCGAGATGCTTCTCGATCGCCTCGGCCAGAACCGCCGTCAAAGGCGGCACAACCGAGGCTAGACACGCCGCCGTTGGAGCGTGTTCAACATCGTGGCCGTGACCCAACAGGGCCCGGAGTAGTGCGCCCACCTCGTCTGGCGTGCGATGGCGGTTGGATCCGATGCGCCAGCGGCGGACGATCGCACCACCGCTCTCACGGATGCCGAGGACGGTGGACGAGTTTCCTATGTCAGCGACTAGGAGCATCGGCTGAAGATACCGCTAGCCGCGGTCGGCGGCGCGAACCCGGTACGCGTCCCCACTAGCGAACGTAGTCGTGCCGGTCACTGTTTCGAGTAGCAGCTCGCCTGAGGCCGTCAAGCCTCTGTATCGACCGGTATAGACCTGCCCCGCCGATTCGACCTCGAGCTCGACGCCAGACCTCCAAACGTCGCGCTCCGGCCACCGCGCGAGCATCCCCGGTATCGATGCGCCCCCACTCTCGAGCACGCCGACCGCAGCTTCGAGTAGCAACTCGGCAACCGCTTTCCCGCCCGGCCAATCAAACCAGTGATCGACCAAAGCGGTAGCGGTCCCAGCGAAGTCTTCGGGCACGACCCCTAGGTTGGCGCCAACGCCGATCAGGAGTGCTCCGCGTGCCGGCCAGCGGGAGGCCAACATGCCGGCCCACTTGCGGCCCGCGATGTAGCCATCGTTGGGCCACTTGCAGCGTGTCGAGGGACCCCCGTGCCCCTCCACTGTCTCCGCCAAGGCGAGCTGGAGCGCGGCCAAAAGCGCTGGCGGAAACTCCTCCGAGGGGTCAGGCCAGGCGATCGTCGCGTGCAGGTTTCCGCTCGGGCTGGCCCAGCGTCGATCTTCCCGACCACGACCCAGAGATTGTCGTTCAGCGAGGTGAATCGTCGGCAAGGGACCGGTGTCAGCCCGCGCGACATCCATCGTCGAGGTTACATCCGCGTACGTGACGACACGGACGCCGAGCTTCTGGCCCAGCTGCTCGGCGCTCAACCCAAGCGGTTCTATCGCCTCTCGATCAGACACGAAAAATCGAGGGCTGGAGCCGAATGCGTGAGCGCACCCACCGAGATCCAATCGACCCCCGAGGTGGCGATCGAACGCACCGTGTCGAGTCGCACATTACCGCTGGCCTCGATCAGTATGGCAGCGTCAGCAGCGCGTATGCGCTCCACTGCGACTCTGAGATGTTCGATCCTGAAGTTGTCACACATGATACGATCGGGGCGGCTGTCCGATGCCAACGCTTCGTCGACCTCAGCCAGCGACGCGACCTCGAGCTCGACCGGTTGACGACCGGTGTTGGCGGCGGCGACCCGCTCGAGGGCGACGGTGATCCCGCCGGCAGCAGCGAGGTGGTTCTCCTTCACCAAGTAGGCGTCGTACAGACCCATGCGGTGATTGTGCCCGCCACCGGCAGCTACTGCGGCTTTCTCGAGCATCCTCCAACCCGGCGTGGTCTTCCGGGTGTCGACGATCTTAGCGCCCGTCCCATCGATCGCGTCAACAAACGCTGCGGTAAGGGTCGCAATGCCAGACAAGCGCTGGAGAAAGTTGAGCGCCGTCCGCTCAGCCATCAGCAACGAGGCGAACGAGCCCGTGGCAGTCAGCACAACCGTCTCCGACTCCACCCGTTTACCGTCGTTGGTCTTCAACACAACCGCGACCTCGGGATCAACCTGATGATACGTTTCGGCGACTGCGCCCAACCCCGCTATCACACCAGCTGATCGAGCCACGATCCTAGCCTCGCCGACGAGGTCCGAAGGAACAGTGGCCGCGGTCGTCACGTCACCCTGCCCCACATCTTCGACCAGTGCGATGCGAACAAACGGCGACCAAGCCGACGAGCCTCCGCTCTGTTTTTGATCGCTCAACTCGCCACCTTCAACAAGTACGCTCCAAATGCCACCGCAAGGGTCCAGCAATAGATGCCAAACCGATCAAGACGACCGCCCTGAATGATGCGGAAGACGATCGCCATGCCGACCAACGCGCTGGTGAACGCGGCCGTCGTCCCCCACACATAGGCCGCTGACCCGTCGTCGATCGCCAGCTGGATAGCGTTCGTCTCGAAGATGACCGCGCCAGCGATCGCCGGCACCCCGAGCAAGAACGCAAACTCGGCCGCGGCGTACGGGGCGACACCCAACCAGAGCGCGGCCACGATCGTGATGCCGGACCGGCTAATGCCCGGCATCAGCGCCACCGCCTGGGCGCAGCCGATCAACCAGGCGGCCAACCAGGTAGGCTCGGGCCTTTCCACCGATCTCATGTCGGGTCGCGCTCTAAACCGCAATGACAGGAGTACGGTGCCGGTAACCGCCAGCGACACCGCCACCGTCAGCGGCGTCTGGAAGGCGCGCTCCACCACATCACGAAAGGCGATTGCCGAAACCACGATCGGTACCGTCGCCAGTACCAGCTTACCCATGTAGCCGACTTCGGCGCCGAGAATCATCTCCGCCACGCGGCGTCGAAAGTAAAACAAAACCGCCAATAATGTGGCCCCATGAACCGCGATCTCGAACGGCAAGGGTTGTGTATCCAGCCCGAACAGCGTCCGGCCAATCACCAGGTGACCGCTCGAAGAGACAGGCAGGAACTCGGTCAATCCCTGTATTATGCCCAACACAAACCCTTGGAGCGCGGTCATCGTGTGGACTCCCATATGGCAAGCACACTCTCGAACGCCTCGACCGCTGACACCGCCCGGTAGTCGCCCTGATTGCGAAACCAGGTCTCCTGGCGCTTAGCGTAGTGTCGGGTGGCACGATCGATTTCGCGAACGACGTCCTCACGACCGCACTGACCAGCGAAAAACGGCCACCACTCCTGATAGCCGATCGTATCGAGACCAGCTGTCTCGGGAGTGAGCCCGGCATCGAAAAACCGCTGCGCTTCCGCCTCGAGTCCCAACTCGAGCATCGCCGCCAGGCGCTCTTTGATGCGCTGATGAAGCTCAACTCTTGGGCGCGTCAACCATACCGCCACGTGGGGTCGGATATCATGGGTACGGGTCACCTGTTTCGACAGCGGCTCACCAGTCAGCAAATAGACCTCAAGTGCGCGCTCAACCCGTTGGCTGTCGTGTGGATGCAACCGAGCCGCTGTCGCTGGGTCGACAACAGCCAATGCGGCGTGCCGTTCGCGCTTAGGAATGGTCTCGATCCGAGAGCGCGCTCTTGCCCGATCTTCGGTCGCCGGTCCTCCATCGAGGGGGTCAAGCTGACCAGCTAACGCGGCCAAGTAGAACCCCGTGCCACCACACACCACCGCTGTTCGACCGCGTTCCTGTATGTCGATGATGGCGCTCTGAGCGTCGCGCGCATAGTCCGCCGCGCTGTATGGGGCACCGACATCGACAACGTCGATCATATGATGCGGCACAGCGCGGCGTTCATTGGCGGTCGGCTTGGCAGTGCCGATGTCGAGTCCGCGATAAACCTGGCGTGAATCGGCGATGACGATCTCCCCATTCAACTCTTGAGCGATCGTGATCGCAACACTGGTCTTCCCGACGGCGGTGGGGCCGGCTATGACGAGATACGCTGAGTCGGTGTTCATCCAGCTGAACGATCAGTGCCGACCGAACTGGCGGTTTAGATCCTCGAGGGCGATCTGCACCACTGCCGGGCGACCGTGCACATCGTCGTAGGGCAGCTCGGTGGCGAACAACCGATCAATGACTTCGCCCATCTCGGTTTGCGTCAGCGGTTGGCCAGCTTTGATCGCCGCCTTACACGCGAACAGCCGCGCGACACGCTCATGCTGGTTCATGTCAGCGCTACCGGCGCCCGGGTCGGAAAGATCATCCAGCAGATCGGCCAAAGCCGTCTCAGCATCGAACGCATGCCGGAAAGCCGGCACCGCGGAGATCGCGATGGAGTCACCGCCAAATGGTTCGACCTCAAATCCCAGCCGTTCGATCAGACCGCGATACGACTCCCAGGTCGCAAACTGCTCGGGTGTAAGATGCAGCACCGTCGGGAACAAGAGGCGCTGACCGGGACGCGGCTGCTCACGAATATCGCCGATGACCTGCTCGTAGAGAATTCGCTCGTGAGCCGAATGTTGATCGATGAACACGACACCAGTCGTCGTCTGCGCCAGGATATAGCGGTTGTGAAGTTGCCATACCGACGGCAGCACCTCGCGATCGATGGCGTCGGTGATCTCTGCTTCTGGACCGGCTATTCGACCAGCGATTGCGTCGTCGGCTGGCGGCGATTCGGCGTTTGGTCGATCCACGCTAGGAGCTCGTCGGGCCCTCGCGCGGCGACCAGACAGGAACAACCCCAGCTGCCCAGCATCGGGCGGGCCGGTCTCCGCCACGCGATCGACGCGGGGTCTGACCGGCTGAGCTGCGACATGGCCGGCGCCCAGCGCTGCTCGAACAGCTTCCTCCACCGCGTGGGCCACCTGCGCTCCGGACCGCAGCCGTACTTCGCGCTTCGAAGGATGCACGTTGACGTCGACTTTATCGGGGTCGACCTCGATAAACAGATAGAGGTCTGGCCTGGCCCCGGCCGGCAGCGTGGAGCGATAGCCGCTCAGCGCAGCGCGCACAAGCTCGCTGGCGTCCACCGGTCGACCGTTTACGAACACAAACTGTCGTCGTCGCCCCGCACCGGCTGCCGCCGCCCGCTGCACCAACCCTCGAACGGTCGCTTCCGATGTGCTGTCGCCGATCGGGAGCAGCGTATTGACGTAAGCAGGTCCGTGCAACGAGGTAAGTCGCTCCGACAATGTGCGCGCAGGCGGGAGATCGAGGATACTGCGCCGGCCGTGAGTTACCCGCCAACCCACCTCGAGCCGGGCGAGCGCCAGCTCGAGCATTCGCCGCACGTTATTCGCCTGCTCAGTGCTGTGAGTTTTCAGGAACTTCCGTCTCGCGGGTGTGTTGAAGAACAACCCCCGCACGTCGACGGTCGTTCCGCGGGCCCGGGCAATCGGCTCGACCACCGCAAGCTCGCCACCGTCGACGCGAATCCGAGTCGCCTCGCCACCACCCCTGGGCGCAGTTTCGAGCATCACTCGGCTTACCGCGGCGATCGACGGCAACGCCTCGCCACGGAACCCCAGCGTCTCGATCCGATCGAGATCCGTTGCCGCCATGATCTTACTGGTAGCGTGGCGTTCGAACGCCTGTACCGCGTCATCACGCTCCATGCCAAGGCCGTCATCCGCCACGGTGATCCTCTCAAGCCCGGCCGACTCGAGTGTGACCTCGATTCGGGACGCGCCCGCATCGAGCGCATTGTCGACCAGTTCCTTGACCACCGATGATGGCCGTTCTACGACCTCTCCGGCGGCGATCTTGTTTACGACGCCCTCGGGGAGAACGTGTACGCTGGCCATCACGACATCCTGGAAGGTGGAGAGTCTATCGGAGAATCGAATCTAGCCGACCGAGTCGATCCGCAGCCACCCAGCCGGCGGGGAGACCAGGCGCCTGGATGCGCGCGTTCTCCGCGTTGGACTCGAGCAGTTTCACCAGGCTGCCTTCGGCGACGCTGGCGATCGGCGCACCACCCGGCTCCGCCGACAGCGTCAACGTTTCAAACGCCATCGCTCGATTCATCCGCGTGAGCACCAAACCGTACTCCGCGGTCACGATACCGATCGTGATGGCGACCGCGACAGCAACAACCGCCATTCGGCCCGCCCTTCGATGGCGCCGAGCCAATACAAATAACCCGACGCTTACTGTGCTAGCAGCCAGAAGTAACGCCAACAGTTCGTCCAAACGAACCCATCCTAAAATCACGGTCAGCTGCGAGCCGTCGCCGGGCGGGTCACCGAGCTCAGCGCGCAGTCGTTCCGCGTCACGCCGGGTCGCTCGATCCCGTGGCGCCAACTCGAGAGCACGCTGGTAGTGGAATAGCGCTTCGCCGCGATCACCACGTCGCCAGAGCGCGGCAGCCATGTTGGCTTCGAGGTTCGGATCGGCGTGCACCTGGAGGAGCTGGCGATAGGTCTCAACGGCGTCATCGAAGGCGCCTGCGCGGTACGCCCGGTTCGCCTCCTGCCATCGCGTCATCGGATCCGGGGCGTCTTGCGCCTGAGCGCGAGCGGCCGGAAGCAAGACCAACATCAGCAGCGTCAGCGTGCCCGCCGCCGGCCGGTTGGAAGCGTCGCGCGCGACACGCAAGACCGCGACCAGCCGCTCGAGCGCGCGAGCCGCATCAGCCACTTCGCCACCGCCATAGGCGGTCGCTTCAAGCGCCGCGTGAGTTTCCGATGCCACCTTTGCTGCGCTCGCGGGCCAGACGCCCTTCCACGCTAACCGCGCTGCGTCCAGCGCCGCTATCGCGCTTTGCGCCCCGCCTGGCTCGCCGGCAACGATCGCCGTACGCGCACGTTCCAAATCGGCGATCGCCTCCCGCCGGCTGACACCCCTTCGTTGCCGACGACTCACCCGGGCTGCCGCGGCCGCTCCCAACCACGCCAGCCATGGACCGGTGAGCGCAAACCAGTAGTCAGCCCGACTGGCGAGGCCGCGAGGTCGGGGTGCCTGCGGTCGCCGTGCCGGTCTCAACGTGGGTCCCTCCGGTTTCGAATCCCGAGCCAACCCCGGTGTCGACGAAGAGGGCACCACTTCTATCTCGCCCAGCGCCAACGTATCCACCCCGTACGCGCCAGCCACCGGATCAAAGTACACGAGCCGGGCTGCGCCCAAATCGAGTTGACCCGACGTTTGCGGCGACAACAAATAACGAAAACGAGCCTCGCCGTTCACCGTTCGACGCACGATCTCGGTTTCCGTTTCGACGGTCGGGGCACGAACGACAACATCCGGCCAAGCCGGCAGAACCGGTGCACCAATCGCCGTGGGATTACCGACCCCACGCACCCTGAGCTCGAGGTCGATCGGTACCCCCGCCGGAATCGTCGATCGACCGATCTCGCCTTCGAGCGCATACCGACCCACTGCGCCGTCGAAACCGGCTGGTGCTTCGCCCGGGAGCGAATCAGCAGTCACCGTCAACGGATCCGTCTCCAATGTCCGCACACCGGTTTGGCGCCACCATTCCCGAGGGTCGGGTTCAACGATGCGTACCGATGCCGAACGGATCTCGTGCTCGCCGGCGGTGAGCGGAAACAACGCGTAATGAAAGCGTTGCACTCGATAGGTCCGACTGCCGATCTGCTCGGTGCCTAGGATCGGTTCGGAATCGAGTTCGATGCGCCAAAATCCAGGCGTGTCGGGTGGATCGTAGTCCGGGCTCTCGGCCAGCGGTGCTCGCGGATCGTGATAAAAAGCAAACGTCAGCGTCACCTGCTCACCGACGTATGCGTGATCGCGGTCGACTCGTGCGGTGACAAAAAACGGTGGCGGCCCGTCGGTGGGCTCGCCTTCGCGTCGCCCCAGCCGCCAACCCTCTCCCCGATCGATGACCTCCAGATCCAGCGCCGACGTGACCAGCGATCGATCCCCGACCCTGACCTCGAGTGGAGGAATGCGCATCGTCCCGGCATCCAAGGGTTGGAGCGTGAACCGGTGCACGATCACACGCCGAACACGGGTCCCCACCACTTGCACCTGGGATGCTCTGCTACGGCCAACGACAACCGCTGGGAGTTGCGGCAGATCGGGCTCCTCCACGGGTGTCGAGAGACCCGGTGGCTCGATCTCGACCACCAGATCCACCGTCTCGCCCAACGAGATCTGGGACGACTCGAGCCGTGCGGTTACCGTAGCCGACGAATCATCCTGCCCCGCCGCGTTCGTCGCTCCCGCGAAGCTCGCAACCAACAGCCAGGCGCCCGCGATAGCTGACTTTGGACTCACCAGGCGGGTCGATCCGATCGACGAGCTCGCTCGTTGCCCTCACCACGGGCCAGCGCCTCCCGCTCTTGTGCCGCCAGTGCGTCGAGCAGCCGCTCCGCCTCCCCGCGCGTCATGTTGCGCGGTGATCCGACTCCACCCGTTGACGGTGGTTGCATACCGCGGCCGGCCCCACCGGGGCCGCCACCCGCGCCTCCACCACCACCGGTCGCACCGCCACCCCCACCACCACCAGCTGCGCGATCCCGGCGCCGGAGCGCCAGCTCGAGATTGTGCTTTGCATCCATGTCATCGGGATCGCGCAACAGAGACTCACGGTATGCCGCCACCGTACTATCCCAGTACCGCTGACTATCATCCGGATCAGCTACGTCGACCTCCTCAGCGATCCGAAACCGTCCGTTGCCGGCATTATACCATGCCTCGGAGGCCCGACCACGTGTGCCGGCGGTGCGAGCCGCTACCGCGTGGCTGGCGGTCGCTTCGCGAAACTCGCCGAGCCGATAAGCCGCGTTGCCGCGATTGAACGCATCCTCTGGCTTGGCATCCACTGCGCGATCGAGCTGACGCCACGTTGTGAGTGCGTCGCTGTATCGTCCTTCTTCGTACATCTCTTCGGGGCCGGTCGCCCGGCCCATCGCCAGTGCAAAGACCGCTACCACCATCACGGTCGCCGGCTTGGGCCGCCAACTGATCGCGCCAAACCCGAGCAACGTCTCTAACCCGAGGGCGATCAGGGCGACAAATAGTGGCCACCGATAACGATCAGCGCGACGCTGGGACTCGCGTCCGATCGAGC
>JBFGIA010000043.1:0-18617 GCA_041577935.1 Gemmatimonadota bacterium
AGCTCGGGAGGCTGTCCAGCCGATAATGCCGTGCGGCACGGCCCAGTGAACATGCACCACGTCGAATCGTTTGCGTCGACCCAGGCCGAACCCGGCGATCATTCCCGCGACCGCGTATGAGGGCAGCAGAAGCGCGTACGCCGGTTGTCGTTGGAGCCGGTCCGGGGTCGCCTCCTCATGTGTTAGCCGTTCCCACGTGGATGGCGCGTACCGAAACCGGTGAACGGTTATCGTGTCGTGACGCTCCTGACCCGCCCCCCGATAGGCGGGGACGAGCACGTGGACATCATGCCCGGCGGCAGCTTGTTTCTGACACAGCGTGACGAGCCAGGGCGTGATCACGTCATCCGCCGAACGGGGCCAGGCGGTAGCGATGTGGAGGAGGCGGGTCACCCTGCTGGCGCCTGACGTACGGGGTGCCTCACCCCTCCGTTCCCGGTGGTTTGTCGGCATCGAGAAGTCGGCGCTCGAGATGCTCGACGCGATCACGAACGTTGGCAATTCCCTCGGCCAAGACCCCCAATGAGAAAAACAGCGCGCCCAGGACGATTAGCAGAATGACGAGGTAGAGCAGCGGGCGGTAACCTTGGCCAAGCCCGAACCGGAGGTAGAGTGCGACAATTCCGACCACGACCCCACTGGCACCGAGAACACTCCCCAGGGTACCGAAGAACACAAACGGTCGGCGAAGGATCGAAGTCAGCATCTTGACCGATAACAGGTCGAGCACACCCGCGAGTATGCGTCCTGCCCCAGAGTACTTGGATGTTCCGAATTGTCTTGGGTACAGCCTAATCGGTATCTCCGCCAACCGGTAGCCACGGTCATGTGCCAGAACGACAAAAAAGCGATGCCAGTCGTGTCGCAGCGGGATGACGTCGAGTATGTCGCGACGAAAGGCCTTCATCGAGTTGAGGTCGTGCACTGGAACCCGGAAGAGCTTCTGCGACAACCAATTGTAGACGACCGATACGAAGCGTTTCTCGTACGCACCTTGTTTCCAACCGGTCACCACGTCGTATCCCTCATCGAGCTTGTCGAGAAAGCGCGGAATCTCGTCCGGTGTGTGCTGGAGATCGGCGTCAAATAGAACGATGTGCGGCTGCCGGGTGGCGGTCGAGGCGGTCATCATGGCTTCGGTTTTTCCGCGGTTCTCGGTATGGCGCTCGATCCGGACCCGCACCGGAAAATCCCGCGCCGCTTCATGCGCCGCCGACGCCGTGCCGTCAGTGGAACCGTCATCGACTAGCACGACTTCCCCGCCCAGGTCATGGTCACGCCACGTCTTACGCAGCGCGTCGAAAAGCGGGACCATGTTCTCGACCTCGTTGAAAGCTGGGATCGCCAATGCGAATCGGCCCCGAGACGTCCCCATCATGCGCCTTTTCTGATCGCCGTCTGGAGCACCGCCAAGGTCTCGTTCGCTGCGGCGTCCCACGTGTAACGCTTGGCCCGCTCGATGCCCGCCAGCTCTAGCCGGTGCCGTTCCTCGGGCTCTGTGATCGCGCGCTTCATCGCCGTGACCAGGCTCCGCACGTCACCGTGGGGCACGGCCCACCCAGTTTCGCCGGCCTCGATCGTATCCCTCAACCCCGGTGCGTCGCTGACGATGGCGATCGTTCCTACGCGTTGAGCCTCGAGGCTGGATATGCCCCACCCCTCGTTCGGACTTGTATAGCACAGCGCCCAAGCCGATCTGAGGAGCTCCCACTTTTCCTCCTCCTCGACCCAGCCGACAAACTCGATGCGGTCCGATCCGCTAGCCGCCGCGCGCCGCTCGAGCTGCGATCGGTGATCGCCGTCGCCGGCGATCACCAGTCTTGCGTCTGGATAGTCGTCGGACAGGAGTGCGAATGCCTCCAGAATCAGCTCGATCGCCTTGTAACGTTTCAATCTGCCCAGGTAAACGAACAACGGTGTGGGTGATTTCTCCACGGTGATCAGCTCATCGAAAGGCGCGTCCGAGATGCCATTGGGGATCACCGTGATCTGCTTTCGGTGCACGCCGCGTCGCACCAACTCGTCTTCAGTGGACCTGGAGACGGCGATAAACGAAGCGTGGCGGTAGGCACGCGGGATCGGTCGCTCGCCGAGCCAGACATAGGTTGCGAAGGCCGGATTCGTCTCGTGGAAGGCGGTTCGGCCGAGAAGATGATGAACGAGCGCAACCACTGGCTTGTCCGCGAACAGCGGTGACAGGAACGGAATCTTGTTTAGATCGTCGACGATCACATCGTAGTCGTTGTGACGCAAAACCCGGCGGTAGAGACCTGGCACGACGTAGTTGAAGAGCCGGTATCGTGCTCCGCGCCTGAGGATATTGATCCCCTCCAGCTGGTCGTCGGCGGGCGCGCCCGGATACCAAGTGCACAACAGATCCACCCGGTGACCCGAGCGAGCGATCCGGCCGAACACCTCACGCAAGTGAAACTCCGCCCCGCCTGCAAAGGGATGTGTCCAGTCTTGCCAGTTGATAACGAGGATGCGCATTCAGGTGTCACTCGGCTTGCGGGCTACGATTCCTATCGTGTGTGCCGTGTAGCGGGCAACACGCGGTGCCAATAAGCGATCTCGAACGCCGCGTCTCGCACGCCGCACGACTTGTGGCCCGCGCGGCTCCAGGGGTAGCGACGCCATCGGCTCGGCCGCGTGACGAAGCAACCGATAGGCCAGGCTCGGCACCATCCAGTCACCGTAGGTCTCGATTACCTCGTAACCAGCACCCGACACCAGCCGCTCAAGCTGGCCGATCGTGTACTCGGTTTCCCAGCCCGCAAACCATCGGTCGAAGCGCAGTGACAGCCGTTTGAGGACTGTCCACGGATGAAAGGTTTGTGGCACGTCGACCACCAGTAGCCCCCCCGGTCGGGTGACTCGAGAGTTCTCCGCTAGGAACGCGGTCGGGTTTCCGAAGTGTTCGAGCACGCCTTGATGGAATACGAGATCGAAACTCGCGTCTGAAAACGGGAGGTGCAGCGCGTCACCACCGACGATTCCCCGCCCGACCAAGCTCGGCGCCGACCGTGCCATGAGCGACCACGCCGACGGGGAGCTGTCGACCGCGATTGCGGACAGCCCTCTCTCGGACAGCCATGCAGTATCGCGCCCCGTTCCGGCACCCACCTCTAACACTCGCTCAGCCTTCGGTGGCAGCGATCGCATGACCGTCTCCAGCACTCTCGGGCTCGATCGGTAGACCCGTTCGAGATCGTTCTTCTGGGCCCAGAACTGATCCCACCGCGGATCCGGCTTCTCGTTCACAGTCCCATCGCCAATCTGACGGCTTCGAACCGTGGGAGTCCGCGGCGATCGATGGCGTCCTGTGCAGCCGCGATATCGTACTCGAGTCGCACCATGCGCACGGTATCCAAGCTAAGATCGAGCACCGCACAGGCAGCGCGAGGATCGCGGTCCCGCGGTTGGCCGACAGCACCCGGGTTTATGATCGCCCGGCCGTAGGGACCCAACAAGAGATCTCTCTCGGCGACTTCGGCCTCCTCCTCGTCGTGCTCGAGTCCGATCCAGCTGACTTCACCGCCGTCGGCTTGGGCAAACACCGCCGGAACGTGTGTGTGCCCGATAAGCCCGTAGCGTGTCGTTAGCGCTTCGAACTCGAGCGCCACGTCGGCCTCATCGCGGATGTATGTGTAACGAGCGGGGTCGGCGAAACCGCTATGACCCAGCGTGACCCCGTCGAGTTCGATCGTTGACGGCAACCCAGTCAACCAATCGAGCTCTCGCTGGCCAAGTAGCTCGGCTTGCCGCTCGACCGCCCGGCGAGCGTGGTCGTTAAACCATCCTCTGAGCGATGGATCGACGACCGCGTGATCATGGTTTCCCTTGACCGTGCCCGCGCAGCGCTCACGGACGATCCGAATGCAATCTTCAGGGTCCCCGCCATAACCGACTACATCTCCCAAACAGTAAACCGCGTCTACGTTCGCGCCGTCGAGATACTCCAGGACTCGGTTTAGCGCTTGAAGGTTTGCGTGCACGTCGGCGACGACGCCGTAGCGGCCCCGGATATGCTTAGTCATGGCAAGAGGTTGTCAGCCGAGTTGCGAGGCAACTCAGGAAGGAATGAGATCGAGCCGTCGCGCTGCCGCGTCGAGAACTCCATTCACGAAGCGCGCGGAGTCCTTCCCGCCATAGCGATCTGCCAGTTGCACCGCCTCGTCGATCGTCACCTTGGCTGGGACATCGCTCATGTGGCAAAACTCGACCAACGCGAGCCGCAGTATGGACCGATCGATGACGGACATTCGATCGGGAGCCCAATTCTCGGCGGCTTGATCCACTAGTATATCGATCTCGTTCATATTGCTCTCGAGTGCCGCGAGGATCTCCTCGGCGAAGGCACGAGTGCCGGCCGCGATCTTCCGTCGAGCAAAGAACCGCTCCGCTTCGTCCGAAAGCGAGAGAGGACGGTCCTGTATCTCCCATGCGTACAGAATTTGAAGCACCCATCGGCGTGCCTTATGACGACGCTTCATGGAGTCCGAAAGCCTCGCACAGCGGGCTCGGTCTCGGCCAAACGAGTGTAGAGCGCAAGTTGAGATAGTACGGCGCGAACGGCCTCGCCGCCCTTGTCACCGCCATGCCGGCTCGCACGTTGCTCGGCCTGCTCTCGGGTATCGGTTGTCAACACGCCAAACCCGAGGGGGATGTTCAACTCGACCGCCAAACGCTGTAGTCCCTGCGCTGCAGCTTCGGCTATGATGTCAAAGTGCGGGGTCTCGCCACGAATAACCGCACCGAGCGCGACGATCGCGTCAACGTTCGATCGCAGACCAACAACCTGACGACAAGCCGGAGCCAACTCGAAAGCGCCGGCTACTTGGTGCTCCTCGATATCGGATTCGACGACGCCGGCCGCACGCAGCGCTTCGCGAGCACCAGCGGCAAGTTCGCTCGTGATTGACTCGTTGAATTGCGCGACCACCAGCGCCACGCGCTTTCCCGTGGCGTCGATCTCCGGTTCGTGAGCGCCCCCGGTTACCACGTCATCAGCCGATCAGTGTCGAAGGAGGTGGCCAAGCTTGTCCCGCTTAGTCGCTAGATAACGCTGATTGTGGGCGGTGGGCTCGATCTCAATCGGAACGTGCTCGCTGATTTTGAGTCCATAGCCCTCGATCGCCGCGCGCTTTCGCGGGTTATTCGTCAGCAACCGCAACGTGGTCAGTCCGAGATCGACCAGGATCTGGCACCCGATACCGTAGTCGCGCGGGTCGGGTCGGAAGCCGAGGTGCTCGTTGGCCTCTACAGTGTCAAAGCCCTCATCCTGAAGCATGTACGCCTTTAGCTTGTTTACGAGCCCGATGCCGCGACCCTCCTGGTGCATGTACAAAACCACCCCCCGGCCCTCTTGCTCGACTTGGAACAGCGCTCGATTGAGCTGGGGACCACAATCACATCGCAAGCTGCCCAGCACATCGCCCGTGAAGCACGACGAATGGACTCGCGTGAGGATGTTCTCCCTACCTCTCACATCGCCTTTGATCAGTGCCACGTGATGCTCGTCGTTGATCGTCGTGCCGTACAGAATCAACCGGAATTCACCGAACTCGGTGGGCAACGTCGTTTCGGCCACACGGACGATCATCTTCTCCTTGATCCGGCGGTACTTGATGAGATCCTCGATCGTGATGATGCCGAGATGGTGTTGCCGCGCGATCTCGAGAAGCCGCGGGAGCCGGGCCATCGTCCCGTCATCGTCGACCACCTCGCACAACACTGCGACCGGACTGAGGCCGGCCAATCGCGCCAGATCGACCGCCGCCTCGGTGTGGCCGGCGCGCCTCAGCACGCCTCCGTTCTTGGCCCGCAACGGAAAGATGTGTCCGGGCCGGGCGAGATCGCTCGGCTCGGTTGTTCGATCGACCAGCGCGCGGATCGTCGCGGCCCGATCGGCAGCACTGATCCCCGTAGTAACACCGTGCTTCACGTCCACCGAGACCGTGAATGCAGTTTCGTGGAGCGCCGTGTTGTCGGTGACCATCGGATCGAGTCCGAGCTCGTCAGCCCGACTTACCGCGATCGGTGTACAGATGAGTCCGCGACCTTCGCATGCCATGAAGTTGACCGTCTCCGCGGTGACCCGTTCGGCCGCCATGATGAAGTCACCTTCGTTCTCGCGATCCTCATCGTCGACGACGATCAGGATCTCGCCCCGGCGGATCGCTTCGAGGGCCTCCTCGATCGGGGTGAACGTCGCTGGTTGGATCATTCTCGAGCCTCCATGAGGCGCTGAACGTAACGGGCGACCACATCGTACTCGACGTTGACCGGATGGCCGACGACGAGGTCCGAAAAGTTCGTTGCCACCCAGGTGTGCGGCACAATCGACACTCGAGCACCAGTATCGGTTGCCGACAGGACAGTCAGACTTACGCCATTGATCGCGATCGAACCGCGATCCGCGACCAACGCTCGCCCCTGTGCTGGCAACGAGACAGAAATGTACCGGTTCTCCTCACGCCGTTCAATCGAGTTCACCGTGCCGATATCATCGACGTGGCCCTGAACGAGGTGCCCGTCGAGGCGGTCACCGAGAACCAGCGACCGCTCGAGGTTGACGCGACTGCTCAGCTCATAGTGACCGATGATCGTTCGCGCGAGTGTCTCACGAACAGCTTCGACACGAAACGTATCGTTTGTGTGGCCGACCACCGTCAGACACGTGCCATCGACAGCTACCGATTCGCCAATCTCGAGATCGCCTGACCAAGCAGCAGAGATCTCGAGCGTACGGCCCTGACCCAACGGCTCGATGGAGGTTACTACTCCGATCGTCTCGATGATGCCGGTGAACACTCGCCCCGCCGACCTAGTGGCCCAAAGCGTTCTGTACGAGGCCGGTAACGGCGGCGTCACGACCGAGCAACTGCCACTCCGGCTGTGTGAGCCGGAACCCGTTGTGTGGAGCATCAGATAAGAGCAACGGAAGAGCCCCTTTCGTGGCCACCCACTCGGGTGCGAGGAACATCGTCCAGCGGTCCACGAGACCCGCGGCGATCAATGCCGTCGCCAGAGTCGGACCGGGCTCGATGAGAACGCCGGTCACATGACGCGAAGCCAGAGTGCCAGCTACAGCCTCGAGATCGACGCCTTCGTGAGACGATACGATTGGAATAACGTCCACACCTTGGGCTGTGAGAGCGTGACGCCGGGACGCGTCAGCTGATCGGGAGCAGAAGATCCACACCGGTTTTTCAGCCGCCGACTTCGCCAATCTCGAATCGAGTGGAGTTCGCAGCCCGGAGTCGAGGACGATTCGGATCGGTTGCACGTCCGGCCATGCAACGTCGCGATCGGGGTGGTCAGTGGGTGGCCATTCGCGCACCGTGAGCAGCGGGTCGTCGGCCAGCACTGTGCCCACACCGACCATCACCGCGGGGGTGAGCCGTCGCAATCGATGGACTTCGGCTCGGGCCGTCTTGCCGGTGATCCAGCGATCGCCCTCGCGACCTAACGTGACGCGACCATTTAGTGTTTGCGCGGTTTTCATGTGGAAGAACGGTCTATCCGTACGGACAAAATGGAGCCACGCCTCATTGAGCCGCTCAGCTTCAGCCGCGAGAGTGTCGCCGGTTACGGAGATCCCCGCCGCTTCGAGTACCTGCTCCCCACCCCTACCCGCGGCTGGATCACGCGCGCCATAGAAGACGCTGCCAATGCCCGCGCGCGCGAGAGCGTCGGTGCACGCTGGCGTTCGCCCATGCGCAGCACACGGCTCGAGTGTGACGATCGCGATCGCGCCTTGAACGTCGTTCGCGGCCTCGCGCGCATCTTCCAGCGCCACGACCTCGGCGTGCGGACCGCCCGCCTGGGCATGGTAACCTTCGCCGAGTACGCGACCCTCCGGATCGGCCAAGACACATCCGACCATCGGGTTGGGGGCCGTCTTGCCGCCCCCACGCTCGGCGAGGGTGAGCGCCCTGCGCATCAGCTCTTCGATACGGTTGTGTTCCAAACCGCTCATTCAGGTGCCGATTCGGGTCCCGATAGCGGCGAACCAACCGCCGTCGTAACTACCGCCCTCGATGGCGAAACCGAGCGGTGCCAAGCCCAACTCCAAGCCGATATACGCCTTCCCATGTGTGCTGGAAGTCTCGATGTCGCCGTTGATTTCCACGCCGCCGGTCGAGCTTACGAGCGGAATGCGATACGCTGCTTTGATGTCGGTTCGATCAACACCCACGCCAGCATACGGCGTCAGTAGTACAAACGCTTTTGATACGTCCAGACGGAATGACCATGCGCTCACGTCGGCGTTGTACGACACCACATCAGAATCGAATTCCTCGAAATCGAGTCCTGTTACCCACGATCGAAAGACTGAAGCCGTCAGAGCCGGCATCACGATCGATTCGTCCAGGATGGCGACGCGACCGCCGAGCGCCAGCAGCCCGACACTGCCCTCGATATCCCCAGCTCCGGTGAGAACCCCCGCGCGGCCCATGATGTCGACGGACCCGAGACCAGGACCCCACAGCCCAAGAGCACCGTTCAGCATTCCCATCGGGACGTGAAAGTCGATGTCCCCGGTAGGCCGACGTGGATCCAGTATGCCGACGTTGGTCACACCCAGCGCCGCACCGACCCGAAATCCGCCCAGCCCGCCAGTCGTCGGAGCCGGCCCGGTGAGCGGGCTGCCACCGGCGAGAGCCTGCCCAAGGCCGCGCGATGCATCTTCGATCGCGGTACGCACACGGAGCTCGGAAACAACCTGCCCGCGAGCTGGAGTAGCGGATCCCCAAGCCCAAATCGCGAGAACGACTACGATGAGCGCTCTGTGCGTCAAACCCATTGCAGTCCTTCCCCGGCGACGATTTCACCGATCATGAGGGCCGGCTGGCTGCATGTTCGACACCGTTTGGTTATCTCGCTGGCGTGCTCAGCGGAGACGATCAAACAGAACCCGATCCCCATATTGAAAACCCGGTACATCTCGTCACTATCGATGCTGCCGACAGTTGCGAGGTAGTCGAACAGCGGGCCCGGTGTCCAGGCCGAGCGATCGATGGCTGCAGCTGATCCGGGTGGCAACGCGCGCGCCAGGTTGGCAGAGAAACCGCCGCCAGTGATATGAGCTGCACCGTGCAACGCCTCGTCTCCTAACAACGGGCCCACCGACTTCAGATACGATCGGTGAACCGCCAGTAGCTCATCGGCCCAGCTGGTCTCTGCCCACGGCACGATGTCCTCTGGTTGTTGGCCAGCTGTGTCGAAGACGATCTGCCGCGCCAGCGAGTATCCGTTGGTGTGAAGACCGGTCGAGCCCAGCCCGAGAATCACGTCACCGATCTGCACTCGGTTCTCCGAAGTGCCCCATTGAGCAATCATTGAACCGACCGCGAAACCTGCGAGGTCGTACTTGCCGGCTGGGTAGAGATCTGGCATCTCGGCGGTCTCGCCCCCGAGAAGCGGGATCGCGTTCCCCTCACAGCCACGCGCAAACCCGTTCACAATCGATATGACGATCTCGGGGTCGAGTTCCCCAGCAGCTATGTAGTCCAAGAAAAAGAGCGGTTTCGCACCTGCCGCCAGGAGATCATCGACGCAGTGGTTTACCAGGTCTTCACCGACAGTGTCGTGTCGATTGGCGAGCTGCGCGACCAGCACCTTGGTACCCACTCCATCGGCTGAAGCGACCAGAACCGGGCCCAGGTCGGGGTTCGAGGAGAGATCGTAGCCACCAGCGAACCCACCGATCTCGGTCACGACACCCTTGTTGAAGGTCGGCTCGACGATTGCCCTAAGACGTCGCTTGATCCGATCCGCAGTGGCCAGATCGACGCCCGCTTCTCGATAGCTGGGCGCTGCGTCGATCGAGGATTCAGGCATCCTGGAGAAGCGGCTCATAGTCGAATCGCGTGAGATGTTCGAACTCGCGGAAGCGAGTATCGATTTGCGCAGGCTCCAAATGAGCCAACCGATCGACAGAAAACGCCTCGCAGCAAAACGAGCCCATCGCGGAGCCGTAAATTGCCGCCCGCCTGATGCCCTCGGGAGTGATCTCCCCCGTCGCCGCGAGGTATCCAAGAAAGCCACCGGCAAAAGAGTCGCCAGCTCCGGTTGGATCCACGATCGTCTCCAACGGCAGGCCTGGAACGGCGAATAACCAGTCGTTCGCGAACGCGATCGCACCGTGCTCGCCTTTTTTTACCACGAGCAGTTGCGGTCCCCAGCCGAGAATCGAGTTGGCGGCTGTTCGGATGTTGGGCTCCCGTGCCAACTCTCGTGTTTCGGAGTCGTTGATCAGAACGATGTCGACCCGTTCCAACACACTACGGAGCTCGTCGGGTGTTCCTTCGATCCAGAAGTCCATCGTATCGAGCGCCGCCGATTGCGGTGCTGTCATCTGATCGAGGACGTTCAATTGAAGCGACGGCGCGATGTTGGCGAGAAATACGTGCTCGGTCTGACGGTATTCTTCGGGTATGTTGGGGCTGAACTCGGCAAAAACATTGAGGTCGGTGAACGTCGTCTCGCGGGCGTTCAGATCGTACCCGTACCGGCCTCCCCACCGAAATGTCGCTCCTTCGCGCACTTGAAGACCCCTCAGATCGATCCCGCGATCGGCCAGCAGATCTAAATGCGGCTGGGGGAAATCGGTACCGACCACACCGACTATTTGGACGTCAGTGAAGTATGAAGCCGCGAGTCCGAAGTATACTGCGGCTCCGCCCAAAGCCGACGTGCGCTTCCCAAAAGGGGTTTCGACATCGTCAAGCGCGACTGACCCTACCACCAGAATCGACATTAACGTTCACCGCTCCTCATGCAGAAGGTTATGGTATAGCTCACATAGACTCCGGTGCTGTGACTCCAAGTTGGCCCAAACCTCCTCGTAGTACGTACTGTGTGGCCCGAGCGAGCGCGAGGCGAGCACGCGCCAGTGGCTCGTCCCCCACCAGGATGTGCTCACCGTGGTACCAAAGATGAAACCGGCGGGCCAGAGACTCGAGGTAATCGGTGACTCGGTGTGGCTCGAGCGCATCGGCGGCGTCGGCGATGACGTCCGGATAGTCGTCGAGTACGCGCAATAGATCGATCTCCGTTGGCGCGGTCAATAGATCCAGACTGTCGGGTACGCCCGCTGTTTCGGGATCCCATGCCGGCTCCTCCAGACGTCCAAATACACTCGAGATTCGAGCATGTGCGTACTGCACGTAGTAGACGGGGTTCTCCTCCGTTTGCCGTCTCGCTAGATCGAGGTCCAGAACCATGTGCGTGTCGCCCTTGCGCATGACGAGAAAATAACGGGTCACGTCGACGCCGATGTCGTCCATGAGATCCTCGAGCAGCACCATGCGGTCGCTGCGAGTCGATAGTCGAACCTCCTGGCCGTCCTCGAGCAGACTGATCTGTTGATAGATCACCGGACGCAACCAATCCTGTGGGTACCCGAGAGCGCCAAGAGCGGCGCGCATTCTGATCGCGTAGTCGTGATGATCTGCACCCCATATGTCGATCGCGGTGTCAAACCCGCGTTCGTGTTTGTCCCGATGGTAGGCGATGTCAGGCAGAAGGTACGTCGGTTGGCCGGTGCGCTTGACGAGCACGCGATCTTTTGCATCGCCGAACTCTGACGCTCGAAACCAAGTCGCCTCATCGTCCTCGTACACGGCGCCGGCGTTTTTCAGGTCCGCGATCGTCGCTGCTAATCGGTCGTCAGTGTATAGCTCCGACTCGTTGAACCACACCTCGAACTTGACGCGGAAACGATCAAGGTCAGCTCGAATCGACGCATTCATCCGCTCACCCGCAAACTCGCGAAACGCTGAGACACACTCTTCGCTCGGCTTCTCTAGCCAGCGATCCCCAACTTCATCACGCATCTCCTTTGCTAAGTCCCGTATGTACTTGCCCCGATAACCGCCCTCGGGAAACGGAAACGACGGGTTCCACAGCTGTTGATAACGAGCGTGAACGGATGCACCCAGCATGTCCATCTGTCGTCCCGCGTCGTTGAAGTAGTACTCGCGGGTTACGTTGGCCCCCTGACTCTCCAGCAGCGACGCGATGGCATCCCCCAGGGCAGCGTTGCGGGCGTGACCGATGTGTAACGGACCGGTCGGGTTCGAGGATACGAACTCGACATTGATCTTTCGGTCTTTCAGACGGCCCGACCGCCCGTACGACTCTCGCTGCGTGAGTATATCCCGCACCACTTCCTGGAGATAGCGAGGTGCTAACCGAACGTTGATGAAGCCTGGGCCAGCCACCGCGACATCGCTGAAGCGGTCGCGATCCAGGTCAAGTCCGGTGACGAGCTCGGCAGCGATCTCACGTGGTGATCGCTTCAGCGGTCGCGCTAGCGCGAGCGCTATCGGCGAGGACCAATCTCCGTGCTCGGGATCACCAGGACGCTCAACGACGATCTCCTCGCTCGGCCAGCTCAACTCGGCGAGTCGGGATCTTATCGCGGTCCGGAACTTTTCACGCGGACGTATTTTTGCTGCTTCCATTCGATTTCTTCTTCGGTTTTTTTTGTTTTCCTTTCTTGTCACTTTTTGTGGGACCCGTTTCTTTTTCTGCCGAGGCCTTGGATCGATACTCGTCGCTTCGGTAGTCGGTTATGTAAAACCCGGAGCCCTTGAATAAAAGACCCGCCCCACCCGATATCTGACGTTCAGCACGCCCCTCGCACTCTGGACAGCGCCGCGCACGGGCGCGAGTCGCCTTCCTCTGGAAGACCTCAAAGGTGTGATCGCATTCAACGCACTTATACACGTAAGTCGGCAACACTCCTCCTTGTGATCTGGAACCTTTAGGGACGACCGGCGGCGGGATCTCTGTACGTACCCGCGATGTCACGGAACACATCGGCGATTTCGCCGACAGTGGCGCCGGCGGTGCACGCGGCTCGGATACCGGGCATCACGTTTGTTTCCCCGTTTGCCATCGACGTCAGTGCATCCAGTGCATTTTCTACATGTGTCGAATCCCGTTTCGCCCGCCACTCTCCAAGCCGGTCGGCCTGACGTTTTGCGAGATCCTCGGTATCAACCGTTCGGATATCCGACGGCATCTCATCCGTCTCGGCCCAACGGTTGACGCCGACCACGACCTCCTCACCGATCTCGACTCGCCGTTGGTGTTGGTATGCCTCGCGTTCTATCTCGCTGTGAAAAAACTTCGCCTCGATCGCCGCCACAGAACCGCCGATGCCCTCAATTTGATCCAGGTACGTGCGCGCTCGCTCTTCGAGGTCGTCCGTCAGTCGTTCCACATAGTACGAACCGCCGAGCGGGTCGGCGGTATCGGCGACACCACTCTCATGAGCCAGAATCTGCTGTGTCCTAAGCGCCAGCGCTGCCGATCGCTCCGACGGCAAAGCCAACGCTTCGTCGTAGCTGTTCGTGTGCAGGCTCTGGGTCCCGCCGAGCACCGCCGCCAGCGCCTGCAAGGTGACGCGGACGACGTTGTTCAGCGGTTGTTGAGCGGTCAGGGTCGCACCGTCGGTTTGGGTGTGAAACCTGAGTCTGGCGGCTGCGGGGTCGGTAGCACCGAAGCGGTTCTCTACCAGGTCGGCCCAGATCCGGCGCGCGGCTCGAAACTTCGCGACCTCCTCGAAGAGGTTGTTGTGAACGCCAAAGAAGAACGACAGCTGGCCTATAAACGTGTCGATGTCTATCCCCGCCTGGCGGGCCGCCTCGACGTAGCAGATCGCGTTGGCGAATGTGAAAGCGATCTCTTGCGCCGCATTGGCGCCAGCCTCACGGATGTGATAGCCGGAGATCGAAATCGGGTTCCAACGCGGCGTCTGCTGTGCGCACCAGGCGAACGAATCAACGATCAAGCGGAGACTGAACTCTGGAGGATAGATATACGTTCCGCGAGCGATGTACTCCTTCAGAATGTCGTTTTGAATCGTTCCCCGCAGCGCGCCTAGCTTCGCTCCCTGCTCTTCACCGACCAGGGTGTACAGCGCCAAGAGCGTGTTTGCCGTGGCGTTGATCGTCATCGAGGTCGATACGTCGCTTAAAGGGATGCCGGTCAGTAGTCGTCGCATGTCATCCAGCGTATCGATCGCTACGCCGACGCGGCCAACCTCACCCACGGCGCGTGGATCATCCGAGTCCATACCCATTTGGGTTGGGAGATCAAATGCCGTGGAGAGGCCAGTTTGGCCGCGGTCGAGCAAGAACTTGAACCGTGCGTTGGTCTCCGATGCGGTTCCGAAGCCAGCGTACTGGCGCATCGTCCACAGCCGACCCCGATACATGTTGGGATAGATGCCTCGGGTGTATGGTGGTTCGCCGGGGTAGCCCCGGACCGAATCATCGCAGACTGACTCGGCCGTATAGCAAGGTTCGATGAAATGCCCGCTAGTCGTGTGAAAGCCCGGTTTGCGTTCCGGGTGGCTTTCCAGGTGAGGCTCCAGGGTTTCCCTCTGCCACCGATCGTGGTCGCTGTTTCTGGTAGGAGGCGTCATTCTGGTTCCACCGCTGGTTCGATCACACAGATGAGGGATCCCTGCTCGATAGGCTGTCCGGCTCCTACGCTCAGATCGCGTACGATCCCGTCGGTTGGTGCGGTGATCTCGTTTTCCATCTTCATCGCCTCGATAATGACCAGCCCATCACCGGCACGAACGCTGTGCCCTTCCTCCACCTCGACTAAGAGTACCAAACCCGGCATGGGGGCACGAACCTCCTGGGTCGTGTGGGACACCAAGGGCGCCAGTGATCTGAGCCTTTGGCGCGCCTCGCTCACTACCGTGAATCCATACCGTGTTCCGTCCAAGACGAGGGTTCCTTTGTCCCCCTCGCTCCGTCGCCATTCCACGAGTCGAGGCCGGCCTTCGACCCACGTCTGAGCCTCGCTGGCTCCAGCCGTAACACCGAAAGTCCAGACCTCATCACTGCGCTCGACTCGAATCTCACAACCATCCTCGGTGTCCAGCAGTGTGACCTGATACGATGTCTCGGTCCCATCGCGTGCTACGATATAGTGCTTCGGCGCGGTCATCGCTTTGGCCGCGACAGCACGGCTACGGTTTCGACGTGCGCCGTTTGGGGAAAGAGATCGAACGCGCGCAGAGATTCGAGCTGCCAACCCGTCCCCAGCCTGCGGACGTCACGCGCGAGTGTGGTCGGATCGCATGCTACGTAGACGAGCCGCTTGGCCGACGACTCTGAGATTCCCGACAGAACACGCTTTGGGCAGCCGCTTCGCGGCGGGTTGAGGACAACGATCTCCGGCCGAGGTCGCGCCCACTCAACTCGATCAGCGGGTAGCTCCAAGACGTGAACTGATCCGGTGGTGACGTTCGCGTGCGCATTGGCCCGCAAGTCGGAGGCGGTCCCCGAATTGGCCTCGATCGCCGTGACGACGGCTCCCGCCGCCCCCAGCTCACAAGTGACCACCCCGATCCCGGCGTACGCGTCGATGATGCGCACGTCGGGTCCCGGCTCGGCGGCCTCGATCACCGCGTCATACAATCTCTCGGCACCGCTGAGGTTGGCCTGGAGGAAGCTGTTGAAGCCGCACCTGAGGTCGAATCCGCGGTACTGGAAACGGCTCGTCAATCGTGGAGCATCGCCCGCAAGGGTGAGGCCCGATTCGGCAGACCACCCTCCCCACGTTGTCTTGATATCCGTCTTGTCCTGCAGTTCGCGAGCCAAGTGGCGTCCTAAATGGACGGGATCGGCAAAGATCGCGGCCTGGACCGGGCCCGGAGGCAGGAAGCGCAGCGCCAGTCGGCCCTCGGTGGCTCCAAGCTCGAGCGCGGTCGGCGCGTCACGGAGTGCCACGTCGAGCGCGGCCTGCAAGATCGGTAGCTGGGAGTCGATGTGATCGTCCACGATCGGGCATCGATTGATCGATACGATGCGATCGGGCTCGCCGGAATGGTGATATCCGAACTCGAGTTCGTCATCTGCCCAGCGCCAAGAAACGACCGCGCGCTCGCGATACTGCCAGTCGCTGGAAGCCGGCTCACACGCCAGACGGCCAATCGCGCGCTGACCGCCAATTCTCTCCATGGCGTCGATGACTGCCTGTGTCTTGGCTTCGCGTTGCGCGACCGCGGTTAGGTGTTGGAGCTGACACCCTCCGCAGCGCGCAAACACCGGGCAGCGCGGCTCGACCCGGGCGGCGGAGGGTTCGAGCACGGCGTCGAGCCTGGCCCTCGCGTAGCGCGGGTGCCGCTCGACAACCGTCGCCCGCACCCTTTCTCCGGGCGCGGTCCAAGGCACGAAGACCACCAGCCCGTCGACGTGCGTCACCCCCTCACCTCCGTAGGCGAGGCGTTGGATGGTTGCCTCGACGGTCATTTCGACGGCGGCTTGATCGATCACCGGTACCACACCCAGGAACGACCCGCTCTCCACCGCGCTCGACCATCCGATGTGGTGGCGATGGCGGGGCTCGTCGTAGGTACCGCCGATAGCGCGTCCTCGCGCCATGCCGCAAGCGCTGCAGCGAGCGGCTCCTCTGACTTGGCCTCATCGATGATCCGCGCGACGATCGCTTGCGCACGGGTTTCCAGGGTACGCGTTGTAACCCGCCCTTCGACGACCATTGGATCGGCCAGCAACGCACGCAAGAAATCGAGATTGGTCGTAACCCCCCCAATCACCGTCGCGGCGAGGGCACGATCGACTCGGTTCAAAGCTTCAGCTCGAGTTCGTCCCCAGCCGATGCACTTGGCGAGTAACGGGTCATAGTGCGGGGTGATCTCGACACCCGCTTCGATGCCACTGTCGAACCGGACGCCTGGCCCACCGGGTTGGCGGTACGACGTGACTGTCCCAGTGGCGGGAAGGAATCCTCCCATCGCGTCTTCGGCCGCGATTCGGCACTCGATGGCGTGACCCCGCAACTCGACCTCGGCTTGACTCAGCGACAGCTCGCCTCCAGCCGCGATCTCGAGTTGAAGGCCCACCAGATCGACGCCGGTCACCATCTCGGTTACTGGGTGTTCGACTTGGATTCGGGTGTTCATCTCGAGGAAGTAGAACTCGCCAGGCGGTGTCATGAGGAACTCCACCGTGCCTGCACCGACGTAGTCAACCGCTTGCGCCGCCGCGACGGCGACACGTCCTATCTGTCCGCGCTGCTCTCCGGACAGTCCGGGCGCCGGCGCTTCCTCGAGCACCTTTTGATGCCGGCGCTGCAACGAGCACTCCCGCTCGCCGAGATGAATCGTATGTCCGGTCTCGTCTGCCAGCACTTGAATCTCGATGTGGCGGGCTTCGGGTAGATACTTCTCCATGTAGACGTGGGCATCGCCGAAAGCGCTAGCGGCCTCGCGCGACGCGGCTGCCAAGGCGGCCGCGAGATCGGCTTCTCTCTCCACGACCCGCATCCCTTTTCCACCTCCGCCGGCAGCTGCCTTGAGCAGCACGGGGTAACCGATGCGCTTTGCCTCTACGCTGGCCACCGAGAAGTCGTCTACCGGTTCCAACGTGCCGGGAATTACTGGCACGTTTGCGGCGGCCATCAATCGCCTGGCGGAGGTCTTTTCCCCCATGATCTTGATGCTCGTCGGCGGTGGCCCAACCCACACCAGACCGGCGGCCTTGACCGACTCTGCGAAGCTCGCGTTTTCGGCCAGGAATCCGTAACCGGGGTGCACCGCGTCGGCTGCGCTTCGATCGGCGGCAGCCAGGATCCGCTCCGGCGACAAGTAGGAATCAGCAGCAACTGCAGGTCCGATCTCTATCGCTTGGTCCGCCAACCACACGTGAGGTGAACGCCGATCGGCCTCGGAGAAGACCGCCACCGTCTCGAGTCCGGCCGTATGGCACGCGCGAATTACACGCACCGCGATCTCACCGCGATTGGCGATCAACACTCGGCGCAAAGTCTTGGTCCTCGATCCAGATCTCATATCACACTTGATATAGCAAGCCTTAGTTACTGCTGCAACGAGACTTACAGGGGAAGGTTGCCGTGCTTTCGAATCGGGTTGGCGTCCCTTTTGTTGGCCATCGCGATGAGGCCACGGACGAGCCTCGAGCGTGTCTCGACCGGATCGATGATGGCGTCTACGTAGCCTCGCTCGGCGGCGATGTATGGATTGGCGAATCGCTCCCGAAACTCCTCGGTGCGGCGATCGATGACGGCTTCGGGGTCATCCGCGGCTTGGATCTCTCTCTTCCACAGGATCTCAGCCGCACCCTTGGGTCCCATAACGGCGATTTCGGCCGTCGGCCAGGCCAGATTCAAGTCGCCACGGATGTGCTTCGACGACATGACGTCGTAGGCCCCACCATACGCTTTTCTCAAGATCACCGTCAGCTTCGGTACGGTGGCTTCGCAATACGCGTACAACAGCTTGGCGCCGTGCTTTATGATACCGCCCCACTCCTGGCCGGTACCGGGCAAAAACCCGGGCACATCGACGAGCGTCACCAACGGAATGTTGAAGGCGTCACAGAACCGTACGAACCGCGCTCCTTTCAGGCTGGCGTCGATATCGAGCACTCCAGCGAGCACCGCCGGCTGATTCGCGACGATCCCGACTGAGCGCCCCGCAAGTCGGGCAAAACCGACGACTAGGTTCAGCCCGTAACCAGCCTGGACTTCGAGAAAAGAGCCCTGATCGAAGATCTTCTGGATGATCCCGTGGACGTCGTACGGCTTGTTTGGGTTATCGGGAA
>JBFGIA010000044.1:0-18410 GCA_041577935.1 Gemmatimonadota bacterium
AGCGTGGCCGGGTGAACCACCGACCGAGCATCGAACACGATGCGCTCCATGGCTGCGTTGTACAGGAGCCAAAGGTCGCGCTCCCTGCACAGGGTGGCTACGGCGTCCCACTCGGTGGCGTTGAGCACGGCACCCGACGGCATCGACGGGTTCATGAGGAAGATCGCGCGAGTCCTGGGCCCGACCGCGGCACCGAGCGCGTCGAGGTCGAGACGCCACTCGGCGCCGTCGACCACCAGCGGCACAAACGTCGGCACCGCACCGACCAGGCGCGGTCGGTAGATCATCCCCGCGTACGTGGGATCGGTGACGACGACTTCATCTCCGGGTTCGGTGAGCGCGAACAGCGCGTCCAGTATCCCCTCGGTGCCGCCACAGGTGATGACGACGTCGGCCGGGTCGTAATCGACATCGGTCTGGGTCCGCGCGCGGGCAGCGACTGCCGCTCGCAGCCGGTCCTGACCGGTGAACGGGAGATAACTGTTGTCGTTGTCACGCCCGATGGCGCGGCGGGTGGCCTCGATCGCTGCTGGCGGCGGGGCGAGATCGGTGTCGAGGTTCTCAAGCCGTAACACGTCGGGATCGTCGCCGGCGGCAGCGGCCACCTGATCGATCGAAAAGCCCGGGATTCCGCTGAATCGGCGCCCATCCATGGGGGCCAAGATTAGACCCCTGACCGGGCATCGCCAGATTTCATACTTTTGTCACAATTGAGACATAGAATTGTCATGGTGGACGGCCATACTCGGGGTGCTGAAACGATTTCGTCCACGTTTCCTTGGGATTCATTTGTCGAACGGGTAGCGACAATGAGGATCAGAGTAGGGGTTTTCACGCTGGGTTTGGTCTTCCTGACCGGCGTATTCGAGTTGGCCAGCGCCCAAAAAGTCAGCGCGCCGGCCGTCGATAGCCTGCGGTTCAGAGGAATCGCTCAAGCGCAGTTCAATACCACGTCGGCCGAAGACGAGCCGGAGTCGGAATGGCTGATTCGCCGCGCACGACTCGGCGCACGGGCGTACGTCGGAGGTTGGATTCAGGGCTTTGTCGAGGGTGACTTTGGCAAGGGTCGTGCGCGGCTCACCGACGGCTGGGTCAATCTGCGTTTCGAAAAGCGCTTTCAGCTCAAGCTGGGGCAATTTAAGGTCCCGATCGATGCGCTCGAGCTGACGTCGAGTCGCCAATTGCCGGTCGTCGAGCGCGATCCGATACCGAGGGGCGCGGTCGGCTTCAGTCCCAACGGGCTGCTCGATGATCTCGGCTACAACGGCCGCGACATCGGTGCCATGTGGACCGGCGCTTGGCCGTCGGTCACCGTCGATGCGGGCTTCTTCAACGGCTCGGGTGACAACTCGAGCGAGGATGACGACGGCAAACAGGTGGCAGCGCGCGTCACGGGGAAGCTCCACGAGAATTGGCTGTTGTCGATCAGTTGGACCGGGCTCAGGGTCAGCGATCCGCCAGCTGACGATGACGCCGCGTGGTACAACGCGGTCGAGTTCGCGACCACGCACGGGACGTACGGGGAGCCCGGGTGGCGCGGTATCGGTCATATCATCTTCGGTGACGACTACGATCCGGAAGTGTTCGGCGATGACGACGCGTCGTTCGTCGCCCTTCAGGGCGTGGTCGGCTACCACGTGCCACTGTTCAACACCGCGTATCTGATCGGCATGGAACCGATCGTCCGGCTGGGTTGGACGCGTGTCAACGATGGCTCCGTGGTAATCGACGAAGAGTTGGTCCCGCTCAGCGAAGATCCCGAGACGTTGATCGCTACCGGGGGAATCAACCTCTTCTGGCAGGACAACGTCGTCACTCAGTTCCAGGTTGACGTATCGGATCCCGATATCGGTGACAGCGACACCGAGATCGCATTCCGGTTTCAAGCCGGGTTTGCTTTCTAGTTCACGTTGACTCTCTCAACGAGGAGAACGATCATGCGTAGCCACGTCATGCTTGCGCTCGTCGCCGTAGCAGCTTGGGCTGTGACCGGTTGCGGGGGCGCAAGCAGCGATACCGCTTCGAGCGCTGGCCTGAGCGGCGCTGTCTCTATCGATGGATCGAGCACCGTCTACCCGGTGACCGAGGCGATGGCGGAGGAGTTCCAGCTCATGCACCCCGAGACCCGCGTGACTGTAGGCGTCTCGGGAACGGGTGGTGGCTTCAAGCGGTTCTGTGTTGGCGAGATCGACATCTCTGACGCGTCGCGACCGATCAAGGACTCCGAGCGCGAGATGTGCACCAGCAACAACATCGCGTTTACCGAGGTCCGCGTGGCGTGGGACGGCCTGTCGGTCGTGACCAACCCATCGAACGATTTCTTCGATTGTCTCACCGTCGACGAGTTGAAGGCGATCTGGGAGCCGGGCAGCCAAGTCAACAACTGGTCACAAGTTCGGTCAGGGTTCCCGGACAAGAAGATCGTTCTTTATGGACCCGGCACCGACTCCGGTACGTTCGACTACTTCACCGAAGCGATCGTGGGTGAAGAAGACGCTAGCCGGCCAGACTACACCGCTAGCGAGGACGACAACGTGTTGGTGCAGGGTGTCGAGGGCGACGCCGGCGCTCTCGGCTACTTCGGGTACGCCTACTACGAAGAGAACGCCGATCGTCTGAAGCTGGTCGGGATCGATGGCGGCGCCGGTTGCGTGAAGCCATCGGTAGAGACGATCGAATCCGGATCGTACGCCCCGCTGAGTCGGCCGCTGTATATCTACATCAGCGACGCCGGGCTGGAAAAGCCTCAGGTGAGCGCGTTTGTCGACTTCTCCTTGACCGACGGGACGCCGCTGGTGCGGGAGGTAGGGTACATCCAACTGCAGCCCAGCCAGTATGAAGAAGAGTTGGCTAAGGTTCAGGCGCTGAAGGAGGCCCAGTAGCGGAGTCCAGAGGCCCCGGATGAACCAGTAACGTGAATCCAAGCCCGGTCTCTGCGTCGGTCCTGGGGGCGGTGTCGAGCCGCACGGCGAGAGAACGCTTCGTCCGTGTGGTCGTCACCGCGGCCGGAGGCGTTTCGATCCTGACGACGATCGGGATCGTCGTCGTTTTAGTGTGGGAATCGGTCGGCTTCTTCCGACGCGTGTCGCCGGTCGAGTTTCTGACCGGCACCGAGTGGACGCCGCTTTTTCAACCTCAGCACTTCGGTGTCCTGCCGCTGCTGGCGGGATCGATTCTGGTGGCGGTCATCGCCGCGCTGATTGCTATTCCGCTGGGGCTCGGCTCGGCGATCTACCTGAGCGAGTACGCGCCGCGTCGGGTGCGAGCGGTGATCAAGCCCACGCTCGAGGTGTTAGCGGGGATCCCGACCGTTGTCTACGGCTACTTCGCGCTCACTTTTATTACCCCGCTTCTGCGTCACTTTATTCCCGGGCTAGGGATTTTTAACGCGTTGGCCGCCGGGCTCGTGGTCGGCGTCATGGTGTTGCCGCTGATCGCGTCGCTCTCCGAGGACGCGATGTTTGCCGTGCCGCGGGAGTTAAGACAGGGTGGGTACGCGTTGGGCGGAACCAAGTTCGAGGTTGCTACCCGAGTCGTTACGCCGGCTGCGCTGTCGGGCATCGTGGCGTCGTTTATTCTGGCGATCTCACGCGCTATCGGGGAGACGATGGCCGTAGTTCTAGCGGCCGGTATGACACCCAACCTGACGTTCGACCCGCGTCAGTCGATCCAGACGATGACTGCCTACATCGTGCAGGTGAGCCTTGGTGATACGCCGTTCGGATCGATCGAGTATCAGTCGATCTTCGCCGTAGGGTTACTGCTGTTCATGGTGACGTTGGCGATGAACGTGTTTGGACGCTGGTTCTTGCGGCGCTATCGCGAGGAGTACGCGTAATGGCAGAAGCGCGCGCCGCTCTCGATCTTCAGCTGTCGACGCCGCCCGACCTCATTCGTCGGCGGCGAATAGGACGTGTCTTCGAACTCGTGTGCCTCGTTACTGCTGTCGGTGGGGTGGCGGTGCTGGCAGTGTTGCTGGCGGACGTGATCGTCGACGGCGCGGGGTGGCTCAACCGCACGTTCTTTACACGCCCACCGTCACGAATCCCGACCCGGGCCGGGATCCTGCCTGCTCTGGCAGGCACGATTTGGCTCATGTCGTTGGTGGCGTTGATCTCCTTCCCGCTGGGCGTCGCAGCGGCGGTCTACCTCGAGGAGTACGCGCAGAAGGGGTGGCTCCAGACGATCATTCAGACCAATATCGCGAATCTCGCCGGGGTGCCGTCGATCGTGTACGGGATTCTCGGTTTGGCGGTTTTCGTTCGTTGGATGGGCGGGCTCACAGGAGGGCGGAGTGTGCTGTCGGGAGCACTCACGATTTCATTGCTCATCCTCCCGGTACTCATCATCGCGGCGCAGGAAGCGATCCGTGCGGTTCCGAACTCTATTCGTGATGCGTCGTATGGGCTCGGCGCGACAAAGTGGCAGACGGTTCGGCACCACGTGTTGCCAAACGCACTACCGGGTATTCTGACGGGTACGATCTTGGCGCTGTCGAGAGCGATCGGCGAGACCGCACCGCTCATCATGATAGGCGCGCTTACGTTTATCGCGTTTACGCCCGACGGTCCGCGCGATGCGTTTACGGTGTTGCCGATCCAGATCTTCAACTGGGCGAGTCGACCTCAGGATGACTTTCGCCACTTGGCGGCGGCCGCCATCATCGTGCTACTCGTATTGCTGTTGTCGATGAATGCGCTGGCGATCTGGTTGAGAAACCGGTACCAGAAGGAGTGGTGAGACCGTGGCAACGATCCGAGTAACCGCGGGAGGAGACGCTGCGCTCGAAACGCGAGACGTGAGCGTGTTCTACGGCTCCAACGAAGCGATTAAACAGGTCTCGTTCGAGATCCCACGGAACAAGGTGGTCGCGTTGATCGGCCCATCCGGTTGTGGCAAGTCGACCTTGCTGCGGTGCTTCAACCGCATGAATGATCTCGTTCCCAGTGCCCGAGTCACGGGCAAAATCTTGTTCCAGGGCGAGGACTTGTATGCCAATCACGTCGATCCGGTTGAAGTCCGGCGACGGATCGGCATGGTGTTCCAGAAGCCGAATCCGTTCCCCAAATCGATCTACGACAACGTTGCGTTTGGGCCCAGGATCAACGGCACCGGTGGTAACATCGACGCGATCGTCGAGCAATCCCTGCAGCAGGCGGCGCTCTGGGACGAAGTCAAGGATCGGCTTGGCCATAGCGCGCTGGAGCTGTCGGGGGGCCAACAGCAGAGGCTCTGTATCGCTCGTGCGCTGGCGGTCACGCCCGAGATCTTGCTGATGGACGAGCCGGCTTCGGCGCTCGATCCAATCGCCACGGCAAAGATCGAGGAATTGATCCACCAGCTCGTTGCTGATTACACCATCGTCATCGTCACCCACAACATGCAGCAGGCGGCACGCGTGTCGGACTACACCGCCTACCTCTATCTGGGCGAGCTGATCGAGTACAACGACACGAACACGATCTTCACGGCGCCGACTGAGAAGCACACGGAGGACTATGTCACCGGCAGATTCGGATAAGACGTTCCGCCACTTCGATCAGGAGTTGGGCGAGGTGCGTGAGCTGTTGCTGACGATGGCCAGCCGTGCGGAGGAGCAGGTGCGAGCGGCACTGACGGCGGTCAAGCAGCGCGACGCGCAAGCGGCCACCCACACGATCGAAGCCGATCACAAGATCGATGCGCTCGAGATCGAAATTGAGGAACGCGCAATCAGTCTGTTGGCTCGGCAGCAACCGATGGCGATCGACCTCCGGATGCTGGTCGCCATCCTCAAGATCTCGAACGATGTCGAGCGAGTGGGCGATCATGCCGTGAACATCGCGCAGTGCGCCAAGCGACTGGCAGAAGCCTTCCCGATAGCATCGCTCGACGAGTTCGATACGATGGCCGAGGACGCGACTGGGATGTTGCGAGATGCGATCAGTGCGTTCGTCGACCAGGATCCAGACAAGGCTCGGACGGTGTTGCTGCGCGACGACAAAGTGGATCGGGCTAACGACGCCGTTTTCCGCGTCATGCTGGCGCTGATGGCGGAGAACGCAAACGCGATCGTTCCCGGGGTCCAGATGATGCTGGTAGCTCGCAACCTGGAGCGCGTCGCCGATCTGGCGACCAACCTGGCCGAGGACGTGATCTACATCGTCGAGGCGCGCACGATCAAACACCACGTCGCGGACCACGAGCTAGAGGGCGAACACGACCAGTGACGCAGGAGAGTCCACGGATCTTGGTCGTCGAGGACGAGCTGGATCTGCGGATCTTGCTCGACCGCCACCTAGATAACGCCGGTTATCGCGTCTCGTTGGCCGAAGACGGGATCGAGGCGCTCGAGCGAGCATGGGCCGAGCCCGTCGATCTTGTGCTGCTCGACCTCATGCTGCCGCATCTCGACGGCATCGAAGTGTGTCGCCGCTTGCGACAGGACGAGCGAACCGTACGCTTGCCGATCATCATGCTGACCGCCAAGAACGATACCGCTGACCGAATTCGAGGCTTCGAAGTCGGCGCCGACGACTACATCAACAAACCCTTCAACTTGCAGGAGCTCATGCTGCGCGTGGCGGCGGTCCTGCGACGCCGAGAGGATGGCGATGACTCCTCGTTGCGAACGGTCGGTATCGATGGACTGCGCCTCGATCCCCACTCACGGATTGTTACCGTGGACGACGTCGAGGTCGATCTCACCGCTCGGGAGTTCGATTTGCTCTATTTTCTGATTAACCATCCCAATCGCGTATTCAGCCGCGCGGATCTATTGCGCCACGTCTGGGATTATGACTATGCCGGGTATGACCGCACCGTCGATGCGCATGTCGCCCGTCTGCGCCGGAAGCTCGGCCGCTCAGGAGCGCGCATCGAAACCGAGTGGGGGATTGGCTACAAGTTTCGGGCACCCTCGCGCTGATTCGGAGAGATCTCCGTGCGGTTGAGGAATCGAATCTTTGTTACATATCTGGCGATCAGCTTTTTGTTGGTCGCTGTCGTTGGCGCGTTGTTGTATCGGGCGGCGATCGATGCCGCACGCGCGGGCTTCGACGACCGTTTGGCAACGACCGTCCGGATCTTGGCGGTCGAGCTGGGACGCGCGGGCGCACCCGCCGAGGAGCTGGAGCTCGATGCCTACGTCGACGCCCTGGCTCAGGCGGCAGCGGCGCGGGTGACGGTTGTTGCGCCCGACGGTCACGTCGCTGCCGATAGCGAGTTCGACGGCCGCGAGCTGGCAGCGCTCGACAACCATAACTCACGCGTAGAAGTGGTCGACGCTCGTCGTGTCGGCGCGGGTCAAAGCACGCGCTACTCGCGATCGTTGGGCACAGATCTGGTCTACAGCGCTTACCGTATTGATACCGGACCGTGGGCTGGAAGCGTTGCGCGAGTCGCGATTCCGAGGACGCGGGTCCAAGCCGCGCAATCGAACGCCCGGCGGAGACTTATGGGGGCATTGGCGCTCGCGCTCGCCTTGGCCGGCGTGGCCGGTGCGCTTTGGGCGCGGCGATTGAGCCTCCCGATCAAGGCTCTCAAGGAGGCCGCCGAGCGGGTCCGGGACGGCCAGCTGGAGGCACGAGTCGACATTCGGACCGGTGACGAGATCGAGGAGCTCGCGCAAGCGCTCGATGGTGCCCGCAATCAACTCGCCGGTCGCATACGGAGCGCAAACTCCGAACGTGACCAGCTCGAAGCGGTGCTGGATGGCATGGTGGAGGGGGTCATGGTCACCGACGCCAGCGGCAGCATCGTTATCGCAAACCCGGCGTTGCGAACGCTGTTCGGATTGGAATCTCCCGCTGTTGGGCACACCGTGATCGCCGCTATCAGGCAGCCCGCGGTCGCTGCCATCATGGAGGAAACCGCGGCTCGCGATACGATCATGTCGCGCGAGATCGCGATCACCTATCCTACCGATCGGACCCTCGCTCTTTACGCAACCAAGTTGTCGACCGGTGGGGTGGCCTGCGTTTTCCACGATGTCACAGCACTCAAACGCGCCGACGCCGTTAGGCGTGACTTCGTGGCCAATGTCAGCCACGAGCTTCAAACACCGTTGACGACGTTGTCGGCTCACGCCGAGTCCTTGGCCGGCGCAGACCTGACCTCCAGCCAAGCGACAGAATCCCTGGCCGCGATTCGACGGCACGTGGATCGACTGTCGACTCTGGTGGCCGATCTGCTGGAGTTGTCGCGAATCGAGTCCGATGGCTTCGAGCCGGTGTGGACGACGGTCAACCTAAACGCGCTGGTCGACGATCTCGAGTCGGAGTGGGGACCACGTGCCGAGGAAAGCGGGCAGACCCTGACTGTCGAGTCGGAGCCGGAGCTCGAGCTGACCGGTGATCGGCGTCTGCTACGTCAGGCGGTGGCGAACTTGCTAGAAAATGCGATCAAATACGCCGGAGTTGGAACACACATCCGGTTGATCGCGGGACGGCAAGACGGCGATACTCGTCTCGAGGTAACCGATACCGGTCGCGGTATTCCGATCGAAGATCAGTCGCGGCTGTTCGAGCGCTTCTACCGAGTCGAGAAGGGGCGAGCGCGTGCTGCTGGGGGAACCGGCCTCGGACTGTCTATCGTCAAGCATGTGGTCGAGGTTCACGGCGGCACAATAGCTGTCGAGTCGACACCCGGTGCCGGTGCGAAGTTCGTTGTCACTATTCCTACAACCCAAACAGGTTTTTACACAGGAGAACCAACATGAGCATAAAGGCAGGCGACAAGGCGCCACTCTTCACCCTCCCGGACCAGCCGGGCAACGAGATCGATGTCGGCGAACGGATCGGCAAACGGCCGGTCGTGCTGCTGTTCTTCCCACTCGCCTTTAGCTCCGTCTGCACGACCGAGATGTGCGCCATGCGCGACGACTGGAGCCAATGGCGCGATCTCGACGCCGACGTGTTCGGGATCTCAGTCGACAGCCCGTTCGTAAACGCCAAGTTCCGCGAGGAGAACGACATCCCGTTTCCGCTGCTGTCGGACTTCAACAAGCGAGTAGCGGCCGACTACGGCGTCCTCTATGAGGAGTTCTTTGGCCTCCACGGGGTGGCCAAGCGGTCGGCGTTCGTGATCGGCACCGACGGCACCGTCGTCTACCAGTGGATGACCGAGGACGCGGGCGTCGAGCCGGACTATCAGGCGGTTCGAGAGGCGGTTGCCAAGACCCGGTGAGCTAATTGCCCCCGGTCACACTTTTGTCTAGTTTTGGACAGACTTCCGCAATGGAGGCCGGATCTCCTGAATCAGTGTACGGAAAGGCGTAGCCAGCCACTTTACCGCGTCATACGACGCTAGAGGGCACGTCTTGCATCCCCCGTTTCTAACCGCAAAGTCGAAGGGAGAAACCATGGCACGAAGACTCGTGCGTGGCTTTATCGGTGCGAGCGTCGGTGTGCTCGCCACGCTCGCCTTCCTGGCTCTCGCAACCCCCGCCGCCGCACAGCAAGGCGTAACGACGGGTGCGATCAACGGCCGGGTGTTGGACACCAGTGGTGCGCCGCTGGCTGGCGCAACGGTGACGATTCGCAACGTCGACACGGGCGCGTCGCGTGATCTTCAGAGCAACGTGACCGGTCGGTACAGCGCAGGATTCCTGCAGACCGGTCGGTACACGGTCGCGGCCGACTTTCCGCCCAACCCGACAGCCGAGCGCGGCCCGATCCGCGTTAACCTTGGTGAGACCGTGGTCGTCGATCTCGTCGTTCAACCGGTCGAGGTCGAGGCGATCGGCGTGGTGATTGCGCCCGAGACCCAGGTCGACGTCACGGAGGGCGGCATCGTCGAGCTGATCGATCAAGATCAGATCGAATCGCTGCCGACCCTGGGGCGTGACTTCACCGACTTCATCAACCTGTCGGGGTTAGTCAGCCCGGCTCCCGAGACGGGAACCGGTGGTCAGTTCTCGCTTGGTGGCGGCCGCACGTCGGGAACGAGCATCCAGATCGACGGCGCCGACGCTAACAACGCGTTCTTCGGTGAGAACCGCGGCTCGTCACGGATCCCGTTCTCGTTCTCGCTCGAGTCGATCAAGGAGTTTCAGGTCATCACCAACGGTTTCGATGTCGAGTTCGGCAACTTCAGCGGCGGCATTGTCAACGTGGTGACCAAGGGCGGGACGAATGAGTTCCACGGTTCGGCCTTCATCTACCAGCGCGACGAGGCGCTGACCGCCAAGGACTTCTTGGGCAGTGACCCGACCGAGTTCCAGTCGACCCAGTTCGGGTTCCAGCTGAGCGGTCCGATCGCCAAGGACAAAGCCCACTTTTTCTTCTCGCTCGACGGTCAGCAGCAAGACCAGCCCGAGTTCGCGCTGGTGCCGGAGCAGTGGTGCTCGCGGTGTGATCCGGGTGCAGCGAACGCGTTTCTAACCGAGTTCCGGCGCATCCTGCGCGATACGTACGGCGTGTCGCAATCTGAGCTCGACGCCACCTTCGGAAACGTCGAGCAGACACAGGACGAGATCGTGCTCTTCGGTCGCGTCGACTGGCAGATGAACGAGCGGAATGCGCTCACGCTGCGCCACAACTACGTCGATCTCGAGCAGCTCAATGACCGGATCAACGACGAAGAGGCGACGACCCACGGCGGATCGTTCGAGGATACGTCGAACTCGTTCCTGGCCGAGTTGACGTCGGTCTTGAACGAGGAAGCGACCGGCTACAACACATTCCGGTTCTTGTGGTCGTACGAGGATCGCCCCCGGAACGGCAACAACCTGTTGCCCGAGGTCGACATCGAGCCGCGGATCGGCGCTGACGACGACGAGCTGCCGGCGACCGACGTCGAGTACTTCGGCGACGGCATCGTCTTCCGCAACCGGCTCGAGGAAGGCAAGTTCCAGCTCATCGACAACGTCACGTTCGCGCTCGGCGAGACCGGCGCACACACGCTCAAGATCGGCACTAATAACACGTTCACGAACGTCAAGAACCTGTTCTGGCTTCTCGGGAACGGGATTTACTCGTTCGACAGCCTGGAGGAGTTCGAGAACGGCGACGTCGACAACTACTTCCGGCTGCTCCGCGCCGACGCTGAGCCGCCGTTCGCCGACATGGATCTGTCAGAGTACTCGTTCTACGTCCAGGACGAATGGCAGATCAACGACAAGGCGCTGTTGACGCTCGGTCTGCGGTACGAGTCCGACGTGTTCGACACGAAAGCGGTCGACAACGACGAGTTCCTCGATACATATGGCGAGTTCGGTTTGGCGAACTCGACGGTACCCGAGGACCGCAACAACTGGAGCCCGCGGGTCGCGTTGACGGTCGATCCACGCGGCGATGCCACAGCGGTGTTCCGCGCCGGCTTCGGCTTGTTCCACGGGAACACCCCGCTCGTGCTGCACGGTAACGTGCTCCAGACGACGCCGCCATTGCTGTCGTTGTTCTGCGGTGGAGACGATGCACCGCCACCCGATTACGCGTTTTTCCGCCAGGATCCGACCGGCGGGAATAACCCAACGGGGTGTGTCGGTGGCGGTGCGGCTGGAGGGCGACCCGAGTTCTCGATCTGGGACGCCGATTTCGAGAATCCGGAGACGTGGAAGTTCAACTTCGGGTACGAGCAGGTGACGGACGCCGGTTGGCGCTGGTCTGGGGACTTCTTGTTCGGTCAGACGTCGAACAACTTCAACGTCATCAACATAAACCAGCGTGGGTGTGATCCGTCGACGATCGTCGCCGGTGCGGGGATCGACTGCACGCCGGTCTTCCGCACGGCGGTCGACAACCGGCCGGTGTTCGTCGCGCAAGGCGATTTCGACCGGTTCGATCCATCGAGCAGCCGGATCATCGAGAACAACGACTTCCAGTTCGTCTACCTCAACGAGTCGACGGCGGAGTCACGCTCCTTCAGCATGAACTTCAAGGGTGGCAAGGTGTTCGACAACGGTGCGCGGATCGACCTCTCGTACACGTTCAACGACGTCAAGGACAACTCGTCGTTCTTCTGCTGCACGTCGAATGAAGGGTTCCGGATCCGGCCCACCGCCGGTGATCCGAACTTCATCGGCGACCGTGGCGACGAGGACGAGGGCACGTGGGGCCCGGCCGATTTCGAGCGCAAGCATGTCTGGATCGTGTCCGGCTCGATCGAGGCACCGTGGGGGATCGACATCAGCGGCATCTGGCGGAGCCAACGCGGCCGTCCGTTCACGATTACGGTCAGCGGTGACATCAACGGTGACGGTGAGACCAACAACGACCGCGCGCCGATCTTCGACAATCTCCAGTTCGAGAACGCCGAAGACGCGGCCACGTGGGCCAGTTGGCTCTCCGGCGGCGGCGGCGACAACGAGGCGTTCCAGTGTCTGCGCGAGGAGCGCGGTCGCATCGCACGGCGCAATGCCTGTCACAACCCGTGGTTCCACTCGGTCGACATGCACATCGCGAAGGCATTCACGTTCGCCAACGGTCAGGAGATCGAGCTGATCGCCGACCTGTTTAACGTGCTGAATGGCTTGAACGACGATTGGGGCCGCCTGGTCGGGTTCTCGGCCGGGGCGACGGGATTGTCGAACCAGCCGTTGACCAAGCGCGGTTACGATGAGGATACGAACAGGGTGATCTACGCCATCCGGGAGCAGTTCGGTGATGAGCGGATCATCGGGTTCGATCCCTTCCAGTTCCAGGCGCAGCTCGGGGTCCGGTACCGGTTCTAGGTTCGGAGCGCGATTGCGCAGGTAGTCTGCGAGGCCCCCGACCGTGTGGTCGGGGGCCTCGTTTCCTATATTCGCGGGCCAACATGAAGGTCTTTCTCTCTACAATCGGAGCAGTGGCGCTGGTAGCCGTTGGCGCGTGTGCGTCAAACACGCTTGGTGAGCGTGCCGCCCAGCCCGGCGACCGCGTCGATCTCGTCGTCATGGGCACGACCGACATCCACGGGCGGCTGGTACCCTGGGACTACTACACCGGCCAGCCCGAGGAGCGCGGTCTGGCCAAGGTCGCCACGCTGGTCGACTCGATTCGAGCCACCAACGAGCGCGTCGTGTTGGTCGACTCGGGCGATCTCTTGCAGGGCAACCCGCTCGACTATTACTTCGGCATCGTCGAGCCGGCCGAAGTCCACCCCGTCGTTCACGCTATGAACCACCTGCAGTACGATGGGTCGACGGTCGGCAATCACGAGTTCAACTACGGCCTTGAAGCGCTCGACCGGGCGCTCGAAGATGCGGGCTTTCCGTTCGTTGATGCGAACGTTTTCGTAGCGGGAACTGAGACCACCCGTTGGCCACCGTATACGGTCGTCAACGTGGGTGGTGTCCTGGTCGGCATTCTCGGCCTGACAACGCCGGGGTCGGCGATCTGGGACCGGCATCACGTCGAAGGCGAACTGGAGTTCCGCGACATCGTCGAGTCCGCCGTCCGCGTTTGGCCCGAGCTGGAAGCGGCGAGTGACGTCCAGGTCGTGGCGATCCATTCCGGCATGGGACCGGGCTCTTCATACGATGCGGAGGCCACTGGCGTGCCCGAGGAGAACGCCGGTCAGCGACTGGCCGAGACGCTCCCCGGGATCGACGTCATCTTCCTGGGGCACTCGCATCTCGATATCCCCTCCGAGACGGTGAACGGCGTCCTCTTGACGCAGGCCGCCAAATGGGGGGAGGCGCTTGCCGTTGCTACGCTGACGCTCGAGAAGGAAGAGCGCGGCTGGCGGCTTGTCGACAAGGTAGCGACTACGCTCTCGACAGAGGGCGTGCCATCGTCAGCCGGGTTTATGGCCCAGCTCGCGCCGTACCACGAGAGCACCGTGGCGTATGTCGCCGACACGATCGGTTGGACCGCCGAGTCGTGGTCGACGGCTCGGGCACGGCAGATCGACACGCCGGTGATCGACCTGATCCAGCGCGTCCAGCTCGAAGCGACGGGCGCCGACTTGTCAGCCGCGTCGGCCTTTACGACCGAGGCTCAGATCGAGAGGGGCGCCATCACCGTTGCGGACGCGGCGGGCCTTTACATCTACGACAACACGCTCAAGGCGATCGAAATCACTGGCGCACAGCTCCGCGCGTACCTCGAGTACTCGGCGCGGTTCTTTCACCGCGTGGACGAGAAGGGTGCGAACATCGATGCCGAGGGCGACTTCGACATCTTTGTCGACTCGATTCCCGGCTACAACTACGACATCGTCGCCGGCGTCGACTACACGATAGACGTCTCGCAGCCGATCGGTTCGCGAATTCAAGATCTCACGTTCGAGGGTCAACCCGTTGCCGACGATCAGACGTTTACGCTGGCGATCAACAACTATCGCCAGAGTGGCGGCGGCGGGTTTTCGATGCTTCAAGGGGCCCCGGTCGTATACGACCGCCAGGAGGAGATCCGGCAGCTGCTAATCGAGTGGATCGGCGCGCGGGATACGCTGCGTCAAGCCGATGTGTTCGAGTCGTCGTGGCGGCTGGCCCCGAAAGCGGCCGCTGGTATGGACATCACGATCCCGGTAGAGCGCGAACGCGAGCGGATCGAGGGCGACGCCCGCTCGCAAGTTACACCGCTGGGACGGATGCTGGACGCGCTGCCACCGCCGACCCCGCTCGACAGCGACACGCTGCGATTGGTCGTTCTGGCGACCAACGATTTCCACGGCGCACTCGAGCCGCTGACGCCAGGTTGGGCTGAGGGCGACACGGTAGGTGGCGCGGCTGTGCTCTCGGCGTTCACCCGCGCGGTCGAGGCGCGGTACCCCGATGTCGTGCTCCATCTCGACGGCGGGGACGTCATGCAGGGGACGGTGATCTCGAACCTGACCGCCGGTCGTTCGACGGTCGCCGTCATGAACGAAATCGGACTCGACGCCGCCGCGATCGGGAACCACGAGTTCGACTGGGGCGTGGAGACGCTCCGCGCCCGCATGGAGGAAGCCGCGTTCCCGTGGCTGTCGGCCAACATTTTTGTCCGCAAGACCGGGGCGCGGCCGGATTGGGTCGAGCCGTACGCGTGGTTCGAGCGGGCCGGCCTCAAGATCGCCGTCATCGGTGCCTCGACTGTGGCCACGCCGGAGACTACGATGCCGCAGAACGTGGCCGACTACGAGTTCCGGGACATCGCAGACGTGGTGAACGAGTTGGCGCCCGACCTCAGGGCCCAAGGCGCGGACCTGATTTTCGTCGCCGTGCACGCCGGCGCGTTCAGTGACGACGAGGGCGTTTACTCGGGAGAAGTCGTTGATGCCGCGCACCGCATCACCGCACCGATCGATTTGATCGTCTCGGGTCACACCCACAGTCGGGTCGAAACGGTGGAGAACGGGATCCCGATCGTTCAAGCCCGGTCCAGCGGGACCGCGCTAGGCGTCGTAACGTTGAGCTACGTGCGCGACCTCGCGCGAATCGTCGATCACACGATCGACGTCTGGACGACGTATCACTCAGCGGGTGTTCAACCCTACGGTGCAGTCGCCGATCTCGTCACCGATTGCCGAACCGAAGTCGCCGAGATCGCCGACGCCCCGATCGCCCGGCTCGTCGACACGCTGGAGCGGACGCGGGGCGAAGAGTCGGCGCTCGGGGACTTGATCGCTGACGCTCAACGAGCCGCCACGGGCGACCAGATCGCGATCGTCAACGGCGGCGGGATACGAACCGATTTGCGGGCCGGCTCGATCACATTCAAGGACGTCTTCGCCGTTCAGCCGTTCCAGAACGTGCTGATGCGGCTTGAGTTGACCGGTGCTCAGCTCGAGCGCGCGCTCGAGGCGGTCGTCGAAGATAGGATCGGCCAGGTGTCCGGGATCCGCTTCCGCTTCGATCCGTCGCGGCCAGCAGGCGACCGTGTGGTGGACGCCACGCTCGAGGAGGGCGAGGTTGCAGTAATTCGGGACGGTCGAGCAGTCGAGCCGGAACGGCTCTACACGGTGACCGCCAACAACTTCATGGTATCCGGTGGAAGTGGGTACGACGCGTTGGGTGAAGCTGTGCAGGTGATCAACACCGGGCTCGTCGATAGCGAAGTCATGGTCGCGCATCTGGCGCAGCTGCCGCAACCGATTCGTTATTCGGTCCAGGGGCGGATCGAACAGCTCGCCCCGTGGCCCGAAGGAACCTCAGAGTGATCGAGTGAGCGTCGACCGCGCGCTGATCGAGCGCCTCCCCAAGACCGACCTTCACATCCATCTCGACGGGTCACTCCGGCCTGAGACGATTCTCGAGCTGGCGCGCGAGGACGACGTCGATCTGCCGTTCGAGACGGTTGAGGACGTGCGCCGGTTCTTCACCGAGGAACTGCCTGAGCGGGATCTGGTGGCGTACCTGGAGCGGTTCGATGTTACCACCGCGGTGATGCAGACCGAGTCGGCACTCGAACGGATCGCCTTCGAGCTCGTGGAGGACGCCGCTCGGGAGAACGTGTGGTACATGGAGGTGCGGTACGCGCCGATCTTGAGCGTCAAGCGTGGACTCTCGCCGCGGCAAGTAATCGACGCCATCGAGCGTGGGTTACGGCGCGGACAAGAGGTCTACCCGAGGACGCGTTCGCACCAAATCATCTCTGGGTTGCGACATTTCGAGCCAGAACGCGCGCTTCGGCTGGCCGCGCTGGCGGTCGAGTACAAGGATCGCGGCGTGGTAGCGTTCGATCTGGCAGGCGCGGAGCGTGACAACCCGGCCAAGCGGTTCCGTGAGGCGTTCTACCTGGTGCGCGACGCCAACCTCAACGTCACCGTGCACGCCGGCGAGGCGTACGGACCCGACTCGATTCATCAAGCATTGCATTGGGTCGGCGCGCACCGGATCGGGCACGGTGTCCGACTGCGGGAGGACCCAGATCTCATGGAGTACGTGCGCGATCACAGAATCGCGCTCGAGATGTGCCCGACGTCCAACGTCCAGACAGGGGCCGTGCCGTCGATCGAGCTACACCCAATTCGCGAGTACTTCGACCGCGAGGTCCGGGTCACGATCAACACCGACAATCGACTGATGTCCGATACCACGATGACGAATGAGCTCGAGCTGTGCTGCGAGCATCTCGACTTCGATCTGGAAGAGATCAAGAAAGTCGTATTGAACGGATTCAAGAGCGCGTTTCTTCGGTACCCGGAACGCAAGGCACTGATCGGCGAGGCGATCGAAGCGCTCGGCGAGATCCGTGAGTAGCGGGACGCGGAGCCCACTCCGACGGTGGGCGATCGCGTTGTGGATCGTGACCGCGATGCTGATCGCCGCGGGGTGGGTATCGAGCGTAACTGTGCCCCAGAGCGCGGCGGCGACGATCGTCCAGTCGCAGGGCGACCCGACCCAAGCCGGCGCGCGGGCGGCGGAGGCTCGCGAGGCGCTCGACACCCCGATCGAGCAACGGGCGGCATCGATCCTCGGGCTCGGAGTGATGGTTCTTATCGCCTGGCTTCTGTCGGTCAACCGGCGCTCTTTCCCAGCCCGAATCGTGTTTTGGGGAATCGGGCTGCAACTCATTTTCGCGCTCCTCATTCTTCGGACCGCCCCCGGCGAGGAGTTCTTCGCGCTGATGAACACGGTGTTCATCAACATCATATCGTACACGCAGGACGGGTCGCGCTTCATCTTCGGAAACCTGATCTACAACAACATTCCGGTCGGGACGCCGGTCGGAGATCCGGCCACGATGGCTCCGATCCAGCCCGAAGACCCCGCGCAATGGGCCAACAGTGGGTCGTATTTCGCATTCACCGTGTTGCCGACGATCATCTTCTTCGCTTCGTTGATGACGGTGCTGTATCACCTCAAGGTGATGCAGATCTTCGTCAAGGGGATGGCGTGGGTGATGCAGAGAACGATGGGCACTTCGGGCGCGGAGACGCTGTCAGCATCGGGTAACATCTTTGTCGGCCAGACCGAGGCGCCGCTCATGATCAAGCCGTTCGTCGATCGGATGACGATGAGCGAGCTCCACTGCATCATGACCGGTGGTTTCGCGACCGTGGCCGGAGGAGTGATGGCGGCCTATGTCGGCATGCTGGTCAACTTCTTCCCCGACATCGCCGGACACCTGTTGGCGGCCAGCGTGATGAGCGCCCCGGCGGCGATCGTGATCTCCAAGGTCATGTACCCGGAGACCGAGGAGTCTGAAACCGCTGGCACGCTCAAGGCCGATGTGCCGTCACCCGATGTCAACGTGATCGAGGCTGCCACGCGCGGCGCGTCCGAGGGGCTCTTCCTGGCGCTAAACGTTGGTGCGATGTTGCTGGCGTTCATAGCGCTGATTTACATGGCGGATGGGATCATCGGTTGGGCAGGTGGCCTGTTCGGCGTCGAGGGGCTCCAGCTACAGCAGATATTCGGTTGGGTGCTGGCACCGCTGGCAGCGGTGATGGGGGTTCCGTGGAAGGACGCCACCACGATCGGCTCGCTGCTGGGGATCAAGACCGTGTTGAATGAGTTCTTTGCCTATATCCAGTTGGCCAACATGCTCGGTGAAGGGTCCGATCTCTCGCCGCGCTCGATCGTC
>JBFGIA010000045.1:0-18255 GCA_041577935.1 Gemmatimonadota bacterium
CCGTGTGCGCATCCCCACGGGCACAACGGCCTGGTCGAGATCGAGCTCGAGCACCAAGAGTTGGATCATCGCGGGATGGTGGTTGACTTTGGTGATGTAAAGCGCGACGTCAAAGCGTGGATCGACAAAAAGATGGATCACCAGATGATCCTTCGTGACGACGATCCGATGGTGGCGTGGTTACGCGAGCAGGGGGAGCCGGCGTACTTGATGAGCGGCAACCCGACCGCCGAGAACATCGCTCACGAGATCTTCGAGCACGCGAGCGAGCGGGGTTATCCGGTGAGCGCGGTCCGACTGTGGGAAACCGCGACGTCATTCGCGACGTACCGCAAGCCGTAAACGCTTAGCCGCGGAACGAGCCTAGGCCGCGAAGTGCGATCGAATCGCTTCCTCGGCGGCCGGGGCGATCGCTCCCCAGTCCCCGTCGACCGATTTGCTCACCGTGACCGAGTTTGGCATAAAGAACACCGATTCGACGTTCGCAATCTCGAACAACGCCTGCGCCAACGGTGCGCCTTCGGCCTCCTCCAGAGAGTTGAACTGACGCATTCGCTCGTCGGTCACCGTCTGGTCGACGTGGAACAGAATGCTGTTCGGATTCGGGGTCTGCTGAACGCGGACCGTCACTTCACTCATCGCCATGTCCTCTCCGTCCTACGCATTGGAGTCGTCGCACAGCCCTCGGTGGGCGCGCCCCGACAACACCTGATCGTGATCTACGTCCCACAATAGCGGTTGATCGGGTGGTAGCATGATGGTGGCGGCTCTCACGAGCCGATCGCCACCGGTGACCCGCGCTTCGAACCGCACGGTTCCTGTGGGGGTGTTCTGAAAACACGTGAATTCGCCCGGTGGTGCGATGCCGAGCACGCTCTCGTTGGCCACGATCTGGAGTGGCTCCGATTCGTTGTGGCGCACCAACAGGACCCCCTCGTCGGCCTTACCAAAACCGAGGATCTGTCTCCCACATCCGCCGGCGATCGCAGTCGTTAGCAGAAGAAACGTGGCGATCCTCGCCGCGGCGCTGGCGTGACCGCCGGGTCGCCTCACCTTAGAGCGTGCGACCTCATCGCACCGCCAACATCCGATCGAGCGCAGCCCGGGCCCACCCGGCCGTATCGTGGTCGACCGAGATCTGGTTGACGACGTGGCCGCCGACCAGGTTTTCGAGCACCCACGCCAAATGTGGCAGGTCGATCCGGTACATGGTTGCGCACATGCACACGGTTGGGCTCAAGAAGTAGATCCCACGGTCGGGGTACTGCTCCTTGAGCCGGTTCACGAGGTGGATCTCGGTGCCGATCGCCCACTCGGTGCCCGGTGGCGACTCGCGTACCGTTTTCACGATCATCTCGGTCGAACCGACCTCGTCCGCTTTGTCGACCACCTCCATCCGGCACTCCGGATGGACGAGGATCTTGACGTTTGGCTTGGCATCGCGGATTCGATCGACGTGCTCGGCGCGGAAGATGTTGTGGACCGAACAGTGGCCCAGCCAGAGGATGATCCTGGCGCGCTCCAGCGCGTCCGGCTCGACGCCACCGTTTGGCAGCCGCGGGTTCCACACCACCATTTCCTCGAGTGGAATCCCCATCGCCTTGGCTGTGTTGCGGCCCAGATGCTGATCCGGGAAGAAGAGCACCTGGCGGCGCTGCTCGTACGCCCAATCAAGCACGGCGCGGGCATTGGTCGACGTGCAGACGATGCCGCCACGCTCGCCGCAGAAGGCCTTCAGTGCTGCGCTCGAGTTCATGTACGTGACCGGCATCACTCTTTCAACCGGATCGATGCCCATCACGTTAGTCAACGTCTCCCAGCACTCTTCGACCTGTGCGATGTCGGCCATGTCGGCCATCGAACAGCCGGCGGAGAGATCGGGGAGGATCACCGTTTGCTCCGAACGCGACAGGATGTCAGCCGACTCGGCCATGAAGTGAACGCCACAGAAGACGATCGTCGACGCGCTGGAGTTGGCCGCTTGTTGGCTGAGCTTGAACGAGTCGCCGGTCAGGTCGGCGAACTGGTAGATGTCATCGCGCTGATAGTGGTGAACGAGGACCACCAATCGATCGGCGAGGGTCGCTTTTGCTGCAGCGACGCGTTCGGCACAAACGGTGGCGTCGAGTTGGCGGTAACCGTCGAACGGAATCGGCGCCTCGGAGGCATCGAGCAACCCGATCGTGCCGTGTGAGTGGCCCCCCTGGTACTCCATCGTGCCCTTCTCGTCACATTCGACCGAGACTTCTTCGAATATCTTCAGGTCTTCCATTAGCCGGTTCCTTTGGCCTCACGGATCTGGTTCGTCAGCTCGGGCACGATCTCGAACAGATCTCCCACGATGCCATAGTTCGAGATAGAGAAAACGGGCGCATTGGGGTCTTTGTTTATCGCCACGATCGTGTCCGAGTTCTTCATACCCACCAGGTGCTGAATCGCTCCCGAGATACCGACCGCGACGTACAGCTTGGGGGTCACCGTCTGACCCGACGAGCCGATCTGGCGGTCCATCGGCAACCATTCATTGTCGCACACCGGTCGGCTGGCCGCGAGCTGCGCACCGAGGGCCTCACTCAGCTCCTCGACGATCGGGATCTGCTCCTTTTTGCCGATGCCCCGACCCACGGCGACGATGACTTCGGCGCGCGACAGGTCGACTCGGTCGGCGACCTCCTGAAACGTCTCGAGCACTTCGGTGCGACTCGCCGCGCCGGCGAGATCGACCGGTTGTTTCACGATCTCGGCCGCGCCGTCGCCAGCGGCCGCGTCGTCGGCCAGGTAAGCGCCCAGTTGGAGGCTCACGATGTTTGGCCCATCGCCGGCGAACACGCAATCGGAGTTGAGCTTCCCCTGATAGGGTTGGCGCACGAACACGGTTTCATCGCCGTCGACGCGGTGGGCGATGACGTCGGAGATGAAGCCCGCATCGATCTCGGCTGCCAGCCGCGGCACCCAGTCACGCACTTGATAGGTGTGTGGGAACAAGACCAGGCTCGGCGACTCGGCTTCGATCGCCTGCGCGAGCGCAGCCGTGTAGGCGTCGGGTGTGTACGGAGCGAGCGCCGGGTCTTCAATCACCCGAACCGCCTGCATCCGCTTGGTCGCTAGGGCCTCGGCGGCGGCCGATCCGTCGGCCGCCATCACCACCGCTTCGAGCGGGCTTCCCAGCGCTTCGGCTAACGCATGCCCACACGCGATCACCTCGAACGAGATCGACTTGAGCCCGGCGTCGCCGGATTCCGTTATCGCCCAAATCGCGCCCGCCATCTTATAACACCTTCGCTTCCTTCTGGAGTTTCTCGACCAACGTGGCGACGGCCGTGGCCGTGTCGCCTTCGATGATCTCCGCGCCGGTGGCCTTCTCGGGCACGTAGAGGCGCGTCGTCCGCGTCTTGCGCCCGGCGCCACCGACTTCGTCTGGCGCCAGCCCGATATCGGCCGGTGTCACCTTGGCGATCTCTTTCTTCTTCGCGCCCATGATCCCCTTGAGTGTCGCGTAGCGCACGGTGCTGATCCCGGACTGAATCGTGAGCAGCGCCGGCAACGGCAAGCGAACCCACTGGAACCAGCCGGCTTCTAGCTCACGCTTGACCTTGATCGTATCTCCTTCGGGTTCGATCTCCATGATCAACGTTGCGCTCGGCCACCCGAGTCGGGCTGCCAAAATCGGCCCGGTCTGAGCCCAGCCCGCGTCGTCGGACTGAAGACCGGTCAGTATCAGATCGACGTTCTCGCGCTCAATAGCGGCGGCTAGCGCGTGAGCGGTAGCGGCCGCATCACCACCTTGGAACGCCGGATCGTTCAAATGGATCGCCCGCTCCGCACCCATCGCGAGCGCGCGCCGGATCGCTTCTTCGGCACGATCTGGACCCAGGCAGACGACGACCACCTCACCGCCCTGACTCTCGGCCAGCCGGAGTCCGGACTCGAGCGCGTACTGATCGCTCTCGTTGATTTCCGTAGCCAGATCGGCGTCAGCGATCGATATACCGTCAGCGTCGATCTTGAGGCGGGCGTCCCCTTCGGGCACCTGTTTGATGCATACCGCGATCTTCAAAGTTGTCTCCTAGTGAGTATGGAATCCGGCTCCTCGAGCGGTTGCTCGAAACCGCCTAAACGAGTGTGCTAAAATAAGTTTGGGTGTGTCCCCCGACAACCGCGGAGCCGGGTGCTTCGACAGCCGGTAGATTAACACGATGCCAAGACTCATCATCGCCCGCGAAGACGAATTGTTGGTCGCCAAAGCGACCGATCCGGAAGGCGAGTGGGAGACCGCGTCGCACCTGGAGATGACGCTCCCGGTCTGCGTCGCGATCGACCCCAGCCGCCCGGCGAACGTCTACTGCGGCACGTTTGGCGCCGGCCTTTGGCGCAGCGACGACGGCGGCGACCGGTGGGAGTGGGCGGGTGAAGGGTTCCCGGAGGCGCGGGTCACCGCGATCGCGGTCAGCGCGCTCGAAGATTCGCCTGTCGGAGGCGTCGTATACGCGGGTACCGATCCGAGCGCCGTGTATCGCTCCGAGGACGGTGGGAGCTCGTGGCGCGAGCGCACCGGGCTCGACGAGCTGCCCTCGGCTTCGGAATGGAGCTTCCCCCCGCGCCCCCAGACCCACCACGTGCGTTGGATCGAGTGCGATCGCAATCGTGAGGGATGGATCTACGTCAGCATCGAGGCCGGTGCGACGATCCGCAGCCGAAACGGCGGCGCGTCGTGGGAGGATCGCGTCGACGGGAGTCCGCGAGACGTTCACACGATGGCCACTCATCCGCGGGCAGCTGGCCGTCTGTGGGCTGCGGCTGGTGACGGATACTTCGAGAGTCGCGATCACGGAAACAACTGGACGCAGCCGGCCTGCGGGCTCGAGAACCAGTACGTGTGGGGTTTCGCACTCGATTCGCGCGACCCCGCGATCGCCATCGCTTCGGCCGCCGCAGGCCCGGTCCAGGCGCACAACCCGAACGCGGCTTACGCCCGGATGTACCGTCGCGTAGGTGATGGGCGATGGCTCCAGCTCGGCGTTGGTCTGCCGGATCCGGAGCGCACGACGGCGCACGTGTTGGCGGCCAACCCGTTTGAGCCCGGCATCTTCTACGCGGTTTGCAATCGAGGTGTGTTTCGCTCGGCCGATGGAGGGATCAACTGGACCCGTTTGTCGATTCCGTGGTCCGAAGAGGACGTGCGCCGCCGCGTGCGAGCGATCGCCGTCGTCCCCTAGCCGCTCTGTGCTTTACCCGTTTCGCCAAACTTGCGGCGGTAGTGTCGTTGCCAGATACCGGTTGCGATCGTGCCGACGATGCCCGGCGTGATCCACGGCAAGATTCCGACAAACCCCTCCAGGCTGTACTCGACGAAGCGCTGAATGCCGAACACCGCGAATGCGGTGTGAAAAGCGATGCCGCCGCCAAGCATCGCACCGATGTGCTCGTACCAGTGGGCCATCGGGGTGGCCTTGGGCCGGCGCGCATAGCGCAGCGCGTTCTGTCCGATCAGGATGCCGATCGGTGACAGCGCGACAAAGACCCAGCGCGCGCTGTGTTGCGTCGTCAACCCTATCAACAGCATCGCCATGCCGGCCAGGATCGCGGCCGCGCTGATGAAGGTGTGAAACGGCGTTTTGAGGAGCGATGGATCGCGCCGGGTTTGCATCGATCGCACGCCGTGATGAACGGACGCCACCGTGATGATCGCTAGGTAAGCCAGGAACGCCTCCAGCACTCGGATCTCGGTGACCGCCGCAGCGATGTCCGCGGGATCGCTGGGTAATGCCTCGGGGTGAGTGCCAAACGGGCTCAGGATCGACATCGTCGCGATCGTGAACGCGGTCGCTCCGACGAAGTAGGCCGCATATAGGAACACCTTGCCGGCGCGGACATGGACCCGCTCGCCTTTGCGCGCGAAGATCGGGATCCAGAACACCATCAAGCCGAGGAACGCGACAATGATGTGCGCAAACAAGATCGTCTTGAAGATTGGATACACGTTGCGCCCCTTTGCGGCGTTGAAGGTTTTGCGTACGATAATGGCATGCAGCTCGAAAGTCGGCCCGCGCACCTGTCCATGCGTCGCATCGTCGTTGCGGCGGCTCTGCTAGTGGCCGCGTGTCAGCAGCTCGCCCCGGAACCGAGCTCAACCGCAACCGATTACCAGCACATCGTCGCCACCGTCGATTCTCTGACGCACGCCTTCGAGCAGGCAGAACGGGATCGGCAGCCAGGGCGTGTCCTTTCCTTTCTCTCACCAGATTTCTACATGTACGCGGACGGAGTGCGGGCGAACTACGGAGAGGTCGTGACCGGCATCCACGAGATCTCGACCTTCCAGCATTTCGAGCCCGGTTGGGACAACCTCGAGGTGCGCGCGCTCGGTCCCGACGCCGCTATGGTGAGCTTCACATTTCGGGATTCGATCGTCACCGGTTCGGGAGATGTCTTGCTTGCGGGTGGCGCCACAACGCTCGTCTGGGAGCGCCGCGACGGCCAATGGCGAGTCGTCTACGCGGACGCGGATCACTACCCCGTTGAGTGATTGAGACGGGCGCTCACGGCGCTGACGCCAACCCGAAGATGAGCGCCGTCATCCCGAGCCACTGAACGACGATCATCCCAACGTGAATGAACAATCCGATCTTCACCGATCGACGCCACCACACCAGGTACGCCCACGGCACGATCATGATGAAGAATCCCACCCAGTGCCACGGCGCGACGAGATGGAAGATCGCGAACACCAACGCGTTGTATGCGGGAGCCCAGCGACCCCAGTGAGCGGTGCGAGGCAAGAGGAACCCACGCGCGTAGAGCTCCTGCGTCGGACTGCCGACCAGGACGAAACTGAGGAGAGCCACTCCCCAGATCAGTAGCGCCAACCCGCGCGGGACCTCGGTGAAGATCGCCGGGTCGGGGCTGAGCACAAACCAATCCGGTACCCATGCGAAAGGCCCCGCTAGCAAGACTCGCTCGATGATTGGGTTCAGACCCCCGATGATCGCCATGCTGATCACGATCAGCGGCACGCCAATGATCACGTACTGCCACCACGGCACCTTGGCGTGCCAGGGAAACGCGGCTCGCAGGCTGAAGCTCGCGCCGGTTTCCTGACGAACTCGGTGCGTCATGATCGCCCAGCTGACCGGCACCTCGGCTATGAGAACCGCCAACATGAGCGCCAACAGATTAGGGATGCCGCGGCCATTGAAGAGAGCGGCCAGCGGGAGATAGACCAGTAGCGTCGCGACCCCCGGAGCGAGCTGTAGGGTCGTGGCGTCCCGAACGCTGAGCGTCCCGCTCCCTCGCGGGGCCTGGGATTCTGGATCGGGCATTTCTCCACCTTCCATTAGTCCGGGCGACTTGCTTCCCACGTCGCCCGCCTGTAGATAGTTGACTGGTTAACGATTACGTAGTTTATTGGTATATCGTTTACTTGTCAACTATATCTTGGAGCAGCCATGGAAGTGACCAAACACGATTCGATGCTAGCGTGGGTAAGTCTAGTGCACGCAAGCACTTACCTGATATCGGAGCTGGATGGGCACCTACGCGACCAAGTCGGCATCTCGCTGCCCGAGCACGACCTGCTGAGCCAGCTCGACAAGGTCGGCGGCGAAGTGATGCTCTCGGAGCTCGCCCGGCGGGTCTACCTCTCCAAGGCCGGCATGACGAAGATGGTCGACCGGCTCGAAAAAGCGGGACAGGTCGAGCGCGTACGGCCGGGAGTCGACCGCCGAGTCACCAGCGCCAAACTGACGACCGCCGGTCGTGCGACGCTGGACCGCTCGCGACCGACGTTGGCGGCGTGGGCGGAAGCCAATTTTCGGAACCATCTGTCGGATGAGCAAGTGATCTCATTACGAGATTCTCTTCAGGCGTTGCTCGAGGGTCATGGTCGGTGGGAGGGACAGATGCGGCATCTGCTCGGCGAACCCCACGACAAAACCGACTAGACCCGGTCGCTAACGGCTTCCGAAGGCGGTTCGAAACGCCTCGACCGGCTGGGTGTTGAGGATGTCGTTCGCGGTCAGGCCGCCCTTCCGTGCCATTGCGATTCCATGTTCCAGGTAGTCGATCGTCTCGGGTCCGTGCGCGTCGGGTGCGATCACGAACTTGATGCCGCGCTCGAGAGCCGGGCGGTGCCAGCGCCAGCCGAGATCGAGCCGCTTGGGCTGCCCGTTGATCTCGATCGCGACCCCGTGCTCCGCGACCGCGTCGAGCACGCGCGCCATGTCGATGTCGACCGGCGAACGGGCCAAGAGCTGTCGGCCCGTCGGGTGGCCCAGGATGTCGACGTGCGGGTTGGCGATGGCGCGGCAGTAGCGCTCCGTCTGTTCGTCGCGCGATAGCCCGAAGTGGCTGTGGACCGCCGCCACCACGCAATCGAGCTCGGCCAGTGCCGCGTCCGGCAAGTCGAGCCGCCCGTCTTTCAGGATGTCGACCTCGATGCCGGTCAGAACGTTGAAGTCGACGACGGCCCGGTCGACTTCCTCGATCTCCTCGCGCTGCTGTGACAGCTCGTCACCGTTTGGTCCGCCCGAGCTCGGCCCGTGATCGCAGATCACCAGGTATTTGTAGCCGCGCTCGATCGCCGCTCGGGCCATCGCATCGACCGACGCCCGCCCATCGCTCCAGGTGGTGTGGCAATGGACGACGCCTTTGATGTCTCCCAGCCGGACGAGCTCGGGCAGCGTGCCGGTGACGGCGGCGTCGATCTCGCCGCGACCCTCGCGCATCTCGGGTGGTACCCACGATAGACCCAGCGCGCTGTACGCCGCCGGCTCGTCGCCGCAGTCGATCGATGTCCCGTTGGCGTCGACGATCCCCTGACTCGTCAGCACCTGACCTTGCGATTCGGCGACCGCCTGCAGCGCGGTCCAGTGGGTGGTGTTGCCGGTCTGTTCCAGCAGCGCGAATGGAAACGCACGCTCGGTTACCGCGCGGAGCTCGGCTCCCAGGCCGCCTGTCAGCTGTACGCGAGCCCAACCCGTTTTGCGCTCGACGATCTGGTGCACTGCGGGCAGCTCGACAAACGCATCGACGATCGCGGCCGGCTCCTCGCCGGCGGCGACCAGCACGATCCGCCGCACCGTTTCCGCTCTGCGCCGCGCACCACCGGCGGCGACCACCGTGGTCGCGGCGTCCGTCGCTTGGAGTCGGGCCGCAATCAGCTCGGCCACCTCACGTGCTTCGACGCCCAAGAACTGTCCGGCGTACGCCTTGACCCGATCGACGTTGGCGAGCACCGTCGCCGACATCTTGGCGCCGAACCCGGCTACGCCCGCCAGGCTGCCGTCATCGGCGGCTTCCTTGAGCGCGTCCAGCGAGTCGATCCCGAGCGTGTCGTAGGCCGCCCGCGCACGCTTGGGCCCGAGCCCCGGCACGCGCAACAGGTCGACCACGCCGATCGGTGTCTCCGAGATCAGCCGCTCGTACAGCGGTACGCTCCCCGTCGTCGCCAGGTCGATGATCTTTTGCGCGATTGCGGTACCGATCCCAGGTAGATCCTCGAGCCGGTCCTCGGCGATCAACGCGTCGATCGGCTCGTCCAGCTCGCGCAGCGTGCGCGCCGCGTTGTCGTAGGCGCGTATCTTGAACGGGTTCTCGCCGCGAAACTCGAGCAGTCGCGCGATCTCGTCGAACATCTGGGCGGCGTCTTCGGCGTGCATGCGAGGAAACTAGTGTCCGAATACCTGGACTTCGCCACTGAAACCGCCTTTCGAGCCGGCCGATTTGCGCTGTCTCGTTTTCAACGCCCGATCGAGATCATCGAAAAGGACGACCTGTCACCGGTCACGGCAGCGGATCGGGGGCCGAGTCCCTTATCCGAGAGTTAATTGAAACCGCGTACCCAAAACACGGAATCCTCGGCGAAGAGATGGGCGAGAAAGAGTCCCAAGAAAGCCACCGCTGGATCGTCGATCCGATCGACGGAACCCGATCCTTCATTCACGGGGTGCCGCTCTGGGGTGTCCTGCTGGGGTTGGAGATCGACCGTGAGATGGTCGTCGGGGTGTGCTATCTGCCGGCGCTCGACGAGATGTTCGCGGCCGCCGTGGGCGAGGGGTGCCGTTGGAACGGGCGCCCGTGTCATGTGAGTCAGACATCGACACTTTCGAGTGCGATGGTCTGTTTCACCGATGCCACAGACCTAGAGCGAAGACACCCCGATTTTTGGTCGAGGCTGCGGACAAACGCCGGGACGCTGCGGGGCTTCGGCGACTGCTATGGGCATTGTCTGGTGGCGTCCGGTCGGGCCGATGCGATGCTGGACCCGGTCATGAGCGTCTGGGACAACGCTGCGCTCAAACCGATCGTCGAAGAGGCCGGGGGCTCGTTCACGAATTGGAGCGGGGATGCGACGATCTACGGCAAGTCTGCAATCAGCACCAACGCTCGATTACTGCCCGAGCTTCTGGAGTTGACGAAGCCAGGCTAATGTCGCATTCGACGGAATTCGGTACTGCTCCCTGCCCGGACGTCTTGAAGCACTAGCACGTCCGGCGTCAGTTTGACTATGCGTTTCCTTTGCACGCCAAGCGATGTTGATTGGAAGTCGATCACCAGCGTATCGCCCTCCAACGTGTATGGATGCTGCTGCATATCAAACTCGTAGAGAATTGTCGATTCACGAATGTCGAAGTCGAAGCTCGGGCCACCGGATGTCCACGCGCCCATGAGGGCGCTGCGGTCTACCCCACTCGACGAGGTGGCACATCCCGCCACTGCCCAAGCGATCGCGAGCACCGCCGTTTTTATCCCACGCATGCAGGAAAAGTTAGTACCCAGGGCGATCCAACCCGAGGGACCCCTTCATCCCTCCAGATCGGCCTTTTGGTGGCCCGAGCTGGCGATAGAGCCACGATTTCGGGGGCCCAGTGGCCCGCCCCTTGTGGTTCCGACCCGAACGAGAGAGACTTTTGGCGGTGTAACCAGCCGTCGAAAGGGGAGAAGATGACTGGACTGCGGATACGTGCCCCGGTTGCTCTGTTGATCTCCGTGCTGGTGTTGGAGTGTGGGGGCGGGGAAGAGACACCGCGCATCTCGATATCGGCGACCAATTCGAGCAATGGGGCAAACGCGGCGATCGCTCCATGCGACCTGCTGACCGCCGAGCAGGTATCCACCGTGCTGGCCGACTCGGACGAGGGTATGGCGGTCAAGACCGGAGCGTCGATGATCGAAGGCGTGGACGCATACCAGTGCTCATACTCGAATGGGGACCTCGATCTGTTGACGGTCACCGTCCATGTAGCCACTGACCAAATGCGAATCACGGAGATCGAGCCCCGGCGACCGATGTCGGAGCTCTACGATGAGATCCGAGAGATCGAAGTCGGCGACGGCGGTTGGTTGTACGGCGATGCGACCGAGATGAAGCTGACCGCAAGCCAGGGTGACGCCGTGATCGAACTGCTGCTCATGAGCGCCGATGCCAGCGAACACGGCGACGCGATCATTGCGCTCGGGGACGCGATCGCCAAGCACATCGACTAGACCGGAGAGGATCCGATTAGCAAAACCGCAGGCCTTGCGTTGGCGTTTACGGTTGCGATTCTGCTTGCATCGACAACCGACACGCACGCCCAGCACTTGGGCGACATCGCCATCAACCCTTACGGCGGCGCACTCATCTTTGACGACGGTTCGGTTAACGATCTCGGGCTGGAGGTCGATGTCGGTGCCATCGTCGGTGGCCGACTGATCGTCTCGCTACTCGGGAATTGGCGGCTGTTTGGCGCTTACGGCTACGCACCGTTGAACATGGAGGCGTCTCAGTTCGTGATCGAGCAGCCGGTCACCCAGCTCGATGTAAACAGCCACATTTTCTACGGTGGCTTCGAGTACAACCTCCTGTCCCGCGTATCTCCGACCACGCTTTTGCTGTCGGCTGGCGCCGGAGCGATGGTGTTCGACCTCGAGGGGGTGGACGACGAAACGGACTTCCTGGTCAGCGTTGGCGCCGGTTTTACCCATCGTGCGAGTGACCGTATCACATTCCGGGCCGAGGTTCGCGACCACGTCGTTTTCTGTACCTCCGACGCGCAAGGCGTCGTGGAGCAAGTGGCGGCTTGTTTCTCCGACGAGACGCTGAACCATGTCGAAGTCTCCGGCGGCATCGAGATCTGGGCTTTCTGATTTGATGCATCCGACCCCGCGCACGATCCCCGAGCTCTTCCTGCAAGCTGTCGAGCGCCACGACAACCCGGCGTTCATGCGCTACAAAGCGGGCGGCGAGTTCGTGTCGATCCCGGCACGCGAGTTCCGGGAGGAAGTCGAGCTGGCGGCGTTCGGGCTGATCGAGCTCGGGGTCCAGCAGGGCGATCGGGTGGCGCTGCTATCGGAGAACCGGCCCGGATGGGCGTTCGCGGATTTGGCTACGCTGTCGGTTGGTGCATGGTCGGTGCCGATCTACACCTCGCTCATGCCGGACGAGATCGCGTACATCCTGAACGACTGCAGCGCGGTGGCGTGCTTCGTGTCGACGGCCGAGCAACTGGCCAAGCTCGATGCCGTACGTGCGCGTTGTCCGGCGCTCAAGCACGTCATCACGCTGGAGCCGATCAAATCGACCGATCCGTCGACCATGACCGCACGATCGCTGCTCGAGCGCGGTAAGGCGTTCCACTCGAAGTCGCCCGGCGCGCTAGAGCAGCGGCTGTCGGCGATCGAGCCCGAGCACACGGCGTCGATCCTCTACACCTCGGGCACCACCGGTCAGCCCAAGGGCGTCATGCTGTCGCACAACAACTTCGTCACCAACGTGATCGACGGGCTCAAGTCGCTGGTCATCCTGACGACCGACACGAACCTGTCGTTCCTGCCGTTGTCGCACAGCTTCGAGCGCACCGCCGGCTACTACATCATGATGCACGCCGGATCGTCGATCGCGTACGCCGAGTCGGTTGACACGGTGATCGATAACATGGCCGAAGTCCAGCCGACCGTGATGACCAGCGTACCGCGACTCTACGAGAAGCTCTACGCGGGTGTGCTGCAGAAAGCGACCGACGCCGGCGGCCTCAAAAAGCAGCTCGTCTTTTGGGCCCGCCGGATCGGGATTGACTACGCCGAGAAACGCGTCGCTGGAGAACGGATCCCGGCCCACCTCGCGCTTCAGTACCGCATCGCCGACCGGCTGGTGTTCTCCAAAATCCGTCAGTTGGTCGGCGGGCGGATGCGCTTCTTAGTCTCGGGTGGCGCTCCGCTGGCGCCGGTGATCGCCAAGTTCTTCTACGCTGCCGGGATTCCGATCCTCGAGGGGTACGGCTTGACCGAGACGAGCCCGGTGATCTCGGTCAACACCTTCGGCGCAATCCGGTTTGGCACCGTCGGCAAAGTGATCGAGAACGTCGAGGTGAAGATCGAGCCCGATCCCGATCGGCCGGGCGGCGAGGGAGAGATCTTGGTGCGTGGCCCGAACGTGATGCAGGGCTACTACAACTTGCCCGCGAAGACGGCCGAAGTGCTCTCCCCCGACGGCTGGTTTCGGACCGGTGACATCGGGCTGATCGACGAAGACGGTTTCATCGCCATCACCGACCGCAAGAAGGACTTGATCAAGACATCGGGCGGCAAGTTCATCGCGCCACAACCGCTCGAGAACGACCTCAAGACGTCGCGCTACGTTTCGCAAGCGGTGGTCGTCGGCAACCGTCGCAAGTACGCCAGCGTGTTGATCGTGCCAAACATGGACACCGTTGCGGGCTACTGTCGCGAGCATGACATCGCGACCGACGATACCGACGCGATGCTCGAATCGGCCGATGTGCAAGCGCTGTTCGAAGAACTGCTCGAGAAGATCAATCGCGACAAACCGTCATACGAGACGCTCAAGAAGTTCTGCTTGGTGCCCCAAGACTTCACCATCGCGGCCGGCGAGTTGACGCCGACGCTCAAGGTCAAACGGGGCGTGATCGAGAAGAAATACGGACACCTTATCGACACGATGTACGAGCAGGAGGTGGCGCTGACGGAGTAACCGAGCGTGTCCGAAAACGAGGACACACTGACCTCTGGACTGGCCTCTGAAAAGCCTTCCCGGGCCGGTTTTTTGACCACATAAAAAGGTTTGTGAATAGGAACTCCGGCCCCATTTCTGGCGTGGCACGCGGTCTGCTTTAAGGAGTGCGCAGAGCAGCGATGTAACGAGCAGGCGACAGCGCTCGTTTGACAGTGGCGAGAGGAAGAACCCCCCATGAAGGCAACCCGCGAACGCGCCGACCGCAGCTCGACAAGAGCGGCGCCCCAGCCCCTCAACGACAACCAGCTGGTCGAGTGTTATCTGGCCGGCGAAGAGGAGCGGTTCCGGGAGCTCGTCGAACGCTACGAAGGAAGGATCGTCAATTTCATCCAGCGTTCGATCGGCGATCGCGAGCGGGCCCACGACCTGGCCCAGGAGACGTTCATTCGGGTGTACCGCCACCTCGACCGGTTCGATCAAACCAAGAAGTTCTCGACCTGGATCTACACCATCGCCTCGAACCTGGCGAAGAACGAGTTGAGAAACCGGTCCCGCAATCCGGTCGTCCTGTACCAGACACTGACCGCGACCTGGGAAGACGACCACCGGCCACTGCAGTTCGAAGACTCGTCGATGAAGCCCGACGACATGTTCCGCAAGCGCCACCTGGAAGAGTTGGTCGAGCGCGCCGCGGCAGAGCTGCCCGATCATCATCGCGAGGTGTTCATCCTGCGCGAGATCGAGGGCAAGTCGTACGAGGAGATCGCCGAGATCACCAACACTCAGCTGGGGACCGTGAAGTCGCGCCTCAACCGGGCCCGCAACCGGTTCGCGCAGATCATCGGCCCCTGGTTGGAGTAGCCGCCCGACGGGAATAACTTCCCGTGCAAGATGAAGGCGATTGTCCGCCACCAGTACGGTGGCCCCGAGGTCCTAAAACTCGAAGAGATCGAAAAGCCGACACCGCTGGACGATGAGGTGTTGGTCAAAGTCCACGCCGCGTCCGCGAACCTCGGTGACTGGGAGATTCTGAGGGCCGACCCGTTCTTTATCGCCGTGATGGCGAAGATCTTCGGTCCAAAACCGCGTCATTCCCCGGCCCCAACGAGCGACACCGCGCCGCCGCGCCGCCACCGCGGGCTGCTGCCAAAGTACAAGGTGCTCGGAAGTGACGTCGCGGGACGCGTCGAAGCGGTCGGCAAGGACGTCACACAGCACAAGCCGGGCGACGAGGTGTTCGGGATGTGTTTCTTTGGCGCTTTTGCCGAGTACGTCTGCGTCCCCAACCGCGCCCCGCTGGTGCCAAAACCGGCCAGCATGACGTTCGAGGAAGCGGCGGCCTTGCCGCAAGCGACGTTTATCGCCCTGCAGGGCATTCGCGACAAAGGTCACGTTGAAGCTGGGCAGAAGGTCTTGATCAATGGCGCCGGTGGCGGTGCCGGCACGATCGCGGTGCAGATCGCGAAATCAATTGGCGCCGAAGTCACCGCCGTGGACAACGCGGAGAAACAGGACATGATGCGCTCGATCGGTGCTGATCGCGTCGTCGATTACCAGCGGGAGGACTACACCCGAAACGGTGAACGCTATGACTTGATCCTCGATCTCGCGGCCCATCGGTCGGTCTTCGGCTGCAAGCGCGCGTTGCGCCCCGGCGGAAGGTACGTCTCGGCCGGGGGAGCCGCGGTACCGGTTTTCCAAGCCATGTTGCTGGGACCGTTGATCTCAATGATGGGAAGCAAGAAAGTGATCTTCCTGATGGCGCAAGATCGGGAGGCGGATCTGGCTCGGATTGCCGAGCTGGTTGCAGCTGGCGAGGTCGCACCCATTATTGATAGACGGTACCCGTTGAGCGAGGTTCCCGAGGCCCTCCGCTACATGGGTGAGGGTCACGCCCTCGGCAAAGTCGTCATCACCGTGTGAGGTACGATGGTACGCTCCGAAGCTACCACCGTAGAAGAGTATCTGGCCGAGCTGCCCGCCGAGCGGCGGCAAGCGATCTCGACGGTTCGCGATACGATCCTCGACAACCTCCCCGACGGTTTCGAGGAAGCGATGAACTGGGGGATGATCACCTACCAAGTTCCGCTGTCGGTCTATCCCGATACGTACAACAAGAAACCCCAGATGTACGCCGCGCTCGCTTCGCAGAAGAACCACATGGCGGTGTACCTGACCGGGGTCTACATGGACGACGCCTACCGCGACACGTTCGAGGCCGAGTACCGGAAGACCGGCAAGCGGCTCGACGTCGGCCGGTCGTGCGTCCGGTTCCGCAAGCTCGACGACCTCCCACTCGAGCTGATCGGCGATACGATCGGGCGGCTCGACATGGAGACGTTTGTCGAGCGGGTCAAGCGGGTCCAATCGCCACGGAAGGCCCAGAAATAGCCCCTTTGGGGGGCCTTCCCCGCCCCCGTGGAACCATTCCCCAGCTGGGGCGTATTTCAAGCAGCCCCGACGCGCTGGCTGCTCGAACTGGATACCGATTGGAACACCATGCACGACCCATACCCCATCCCCTGCAATCGCTTTTTGGCCGCTTTTTCGGACTTCGTGGACCACGAGCTGAGCGGCGCCCGGCAGGCTGAGTTTATGGCTCACCTGGACGATTGTGAGCCGTGTTTGCGTCACCTGCGGGCCTACCGGACGGGCATCGCCGCCTACCGGAGTCTCGAGTCGGACGCCGTTCCCTGCGATTTCTTCGAGATGATCCAGACGCGGCTCGCCGAAACCGGCGGCAATCGGCCGGTGGCGGTCCCGGTGGCACATCCGCGGGACACCGATCCAACACGGACCCAGCGGCTAGCGGGGTTCGCGGTGGCGGTCGCGGCGATGTTCGTGATCGTGCTCTCATACGGCACCAGCCCCGAAATGCTCGACGAGGGGCAGCCACTCATGTCGATCGCCAGCGTGATTCCGACGATCACCCAGCCGAGTCTGGTGCCGAGTGAGCGCCGTGCCACGCCGCGCGTTCGGCGCGAGCAACCGCGCACGATCGACACCGAAGTCGACAGTTGGGCGATCGCCGAGGTCGAGCCCACGTTCGTGAGCGCCAAGGGGCGCGTACAGAACCGCTTGAACCGACTGCCGATTACCCGCGAGCCGGTCGTCATCCGGGCCTCGATCAACATCCCGTAATCGGGTTCCCATCGCGTTGACCGGTTCGGGTAGCGCGAATACCTTCGACACCAGATGCCCCGAACCACAGCGGATTCTTTTCTTTCCGACGCACCTCAGGAAATCGCGCAGGCGCCGGCGATCTTGTTGGCCGGCGACGAGCCGTACCTGATCGACAAGGTGCTGCGCGTGGTGCTGGAGGCGATAATCACTGCCCCTGGCGCCGAAGCGTTCGACATCGAGACGCGCGACGGCGACGAGCTGACCGCGGCCGACTACGAACAGCTCGTATCCGCGCTGCCGCTGATGAACGATCGGCGCGTGGTGGTGATCAAGAATGTGCCTGCGGTGTCGACCGACGTTCGCGACCGGATCAAGGAAACGCTGGCGCAGGGTGCGCCGACGCTGTGTTTGATCGGGACCGGTGGGCCGACGATGCGCGGCAACCTGTACAAGCTATGGGAGGAGCAGGGCGCCCGGATCGCGTGCGAGCTGCCGCGCAAGTCGCCGCGCTCCAAGCAGATCGACTTTGACTTCCCGCGTTGGCTGAGGGCCCGCGCCAAGGCCGACTTCGATATCGGCATGGATCGCGACGCGGCCGACGCACTGGCCGAGACGGGCAGCGACCTACAAACCCTCTATGTCGAGCTCGAAAAGGCCGCCATGCACGCCGGCGATCAGGAATCGATTACGCGGGCCGACGTCGAAGCGGTATGCACGGGCAGTATCTCGGGTACCGTTTGGGAGTGGTGCGACGCGGTCGGTGCGGGTGACCCGGATCGATCGCTGCGCTTGGTTAGACAGTTGTTGGATTCCGGCGAGAGCGCGTACCGGCTGGTGCCGCTGCTGGCCACACATTTCTGCCGCTTGGGACTGGTCGTCGAGCTGGGGAGCAGCGATCCGAAGGAGATCATGGCCGCCTTGCCGGGCCGATCGTGGTACGCGATGGCCAAAGGGTTGGCGACCCAAGCCAAAGATCACACACCGGAGACGGTGGCCCGGGCGCTCGATCTACTGGCCGCCGCCGACTTGATGCTGAAATCGACCGCTCACCGTGAGGAGTTCGTGATGGACCGTGTGGTAATGGAGATCCTCGATGCGGCGTAGCGCGCGCATCGCGATAATGACCGCGACGATCGCGATCGCCGCCGCGACCGGAGCGCTCGGCCAGGACGATTTGCTGA
>JBFGIA010000046.1:0-18203 GCA_041577935.1 Gemmatimonadota bacterium
CGTTGTGCTTCTTGGCGATCGCACTCGCGACTTCGGCCAGAGACTCGACCGTTCGCAGACTCGAGACCGCTACCAGCACCCGGTACTCCTTGCGCTCGATCCGCTCCATCCAGATCTCGCGCTCGACCAGCGCCTTCTCACGCGTCCGACTGTAGACGTAATAGGCCCCAAGTCCGAGCACGATCCAGCCACCCGCGGCGAGCCACGCTAGCGGGTAGCCAACGAACATAAACACCGCCACGACCAGCATACACAGGATTGCGAGCATCGGGACAAACGGAACGAACGGTATCCTGTATCCGCGGTCCAAGTCGGGTTGCTGCCGCCGAAGCCGGATCGCCGCGATGTTGACACCGCCGAAAAGCAAGAGGAACATCACGCTGGCCGCGGCCGCGACTTCCTCGATCGGCAACGCCACCGCCATGCCGATGACCAGTATCGCCGAGAGCAGAATCGCCACGTGCGGAGTGGCCCGAACCGAATGGATACGCGCAACGACCGGCGGCAAGCTGGCGTCGCGCGCCATCGCAAGGGCCACCCGCGATGACGAGTAGATCGTCGCATTCAACGCCGAGAGGGTCGAGAGGAGGCCGCCTACGAGGACGATCAAACCGCCACCCAGCACGAACTGATCGGCGGCCGTCACCAGCGCTGTCTCCTTCTCTTGACCCAGGTACTCGCTGACGCTCATCCCGGCCGGCGGGGTGACCGCCCCGATCGCGACGAGCGCGACGAGCAGGTAGATCGGAATGACGATCAGCAGCGATAGGAACACCGCTCGTGGTACGTTGCGCTTTGGGTCTTCAACCTCTTCGCTCGTCTGGGCGATGATCTCGTACCCCTCGAACGCAATAAACGTGAGTCCCATCGCCGCCAGCACGCCCCCCCAGCCCTCACGCATGAAGGGCGTGAAGGATCCCTGCCATCCAGTGTGTTGCGCCATCGTCCACAACCCGGCGACGATGAACGCGCCGATGATCGCTATCTTGCCGATGGTCACGACGTTACCGGCTTTCCCGGTCTCCGAAGCGCCTCGGAAGTTGATGTACGAGAACAGTCCACAGGCGCCCACCGCGAGCCAAACCTCCAGACTAAAGACCGGAAGCTCGAACTCACCCACTCCGACTACGTGAAGCACTTCCCGGAAGTAGGCCCCAAAACCCAGCGCGTAGAGAGAGCAGGCAACCGCGTGGGCAAACCAGTCCATCCAGCCGGCGAGGAACCCGCTCGGGTCAGGGAGCGAGCGCTTTATCCAGAGGTAGCCGCCGCCGGCCCCATGAATGGCACTGCCCAACTCGGCGTAGGCCATGGCCGTCAGGAGCGCTACAAAACCGTTGAGCAGGAAGACCAGGATGAGCGCCGGGCCGGCGACCCCGGCGGCGATCCCGGTCAAGACGAAGATGCCGGCACCGATCATCGCGCCGACGCCGATCATCGTGACATCGACCAGCCGCATCTCGCGGCTCAGCCGTACCTCTATCGCCATGGACGAGCCCTTTTTTAGAAGATTTCCAAAACTCGCCGACCGAGGGGTCGTGTGGCAAGGGCCACTTCCGACGGCCACCCGGCGCGGGTAGCTTCTAGGCCATGAACGAACTGACCGGGTGGCTCGAGCGCATCACGAGCATGAGCGTGGCGACGCAGAACAAGATCGTCGTCTCCGCGGCAACGGTTCTCATCTTGATCTTGGTGCGACGGCTCGTCCTCCTTTACGTCTCCCGGCACTCCGACGACATCCAAGTCCGATACCACGCGCGGAAGATCTCGCTCTACATCGCCTACTTCCTCGCGATCCTGATCTTGAGCTGGGTCTGGTTCCGGGGGCTGCGCGCCCTCTCGACGTATTTCGGGCTGCTGTCGGCGGGGTTGGCGATCGCACTCAGGGACCCGCTGGTCAATCTGGCTGGATGGGTCTTCATCCTGTGGCGCAAGCCATTCGAGGTCGGAGATCGAATCGCGATCGGCAGCCACGCTGGTGATGTGATCGACACCCGGATCTTCCAGTTCACGCTGATGGAGATCGGAAACTGGGTCGCCGCCGACCAGAGCACCGGCCGCGTCATCCACGTTCCCAACGGAATAGTCTTCACCGAGACGCTGGCCAACTACACCAAGGGGTTTCAGTACATTTGGAACGAAGTTCCGGTGATGGTGACGTTCGAGAGCGATTGGGAGAAGGCGAAGCAGATCATGATGGAGATTGCGGACAAGCACGCCATCCACGACGTCAAGGCCCGCTCTCAGCTCCAGAAGGCGGCCCGTAAGTTCATGATCTTCTACGCTACTCTGACCCCCACCGTGTACACCAGCGTCGCCGACTCCGGCGTATTGCTCACGTTGCGGTACTTGTGCCATCCGCGGCAACGGCGCGGCACCGCCCAGTCGATCTGGGAGGACATTCTCCGCGAGTTCGCACAGTGTGACGACATCGATTTCGCTTACCCGACGCAGCGTTTCTACGACAACCGGGGAGAGGGAAAGCCGGGCCGGATCCAGCCGATCGAAGACCACCCACAGCACTCGGATTAGGTCGACCACCGATGGCGCTCGAGTTCAAACAGTTCGACACGCGCAAATACCCGATGCTGCCGGCTCGCGACGGCTATCGGGCGTGGGAGTCGACCTACGAGCAGACCGTTCTGGACGAGATGGATCTCGAGCTTTTGGCCCGTTTGACGACCGTCCCATGGAGCACGGTTCACGATGTCATCGACCTAGGGTGTGGCACCGGGCGGACCGGTACGTGGCTGAAGCAGGCAGGCGTGGCCGAGATCGACGGGGTCGATATCACGCCGGAGATGATCGAACACGCCCGCGCGAAAGAGATTTACCGAAAGCTCACCATCGGCGACGTTTCCGAAACCAGCATGCCCAGCGCGAGCTACGATCTGGCGATCGCCTCGCTGGTCGACGAGCACCTGGCTGACATCGCGCCGCTCTACTCAGAAGCGTCCCGGGTTATAAGGAGCGACGGCCACTTCGTGATCGTCGGGTTCCATCCGTACTTCATCATGGCGACCGGCATACCGACCCACTTTCACCGCGAGTCGGGTGAACCGGTAGCGATCGAGACGCACGTGCATCTGTTCAGCGATCACTTCACAGCCGCCAGCCGTGCCGGGCTAACGCTGATCGAGATGGACGAAAATGTGATCGAAGATGACTGGATCACGAAAAAGCCGCACTGGGAGAAGCACCGCGGGAAGCCAATCAGCTTTGCGTTCGTGTGGCGAAAAGCTTGACGGGTCGTATCTAGGGCGTCATTACGCGGAGCGTCGCAACGTATTTGGCGGGCTCGATCTCCGCTCCTTCGATCCGTTCGGGTGCGAGACCAAAGAAGCGAATTCGGAACGAGCCAAACGTGACCTCGGGGTCGAACCCCGATTCGAGGACGTCGACGACCGGCTCCCGACCGGGTGCCGACAACGCGAGCACCAAGTTGGCGTTGCCCTGCCACACGCAGACGATCGCGTTCCCCTCGACGTCGCGAACAGGACACCGTCCGTCATCGGTGACATCCACGAGACCGATACGAAGCACCGTACCCGGCACCGTGACCTGCTCGCCACGGCGGACCGTCACGTCGACGAGCTTGGGCTCCGTGCCGCCCACGCCGCCAGTAGGCAACTCGGTCGCGCTGTCGTTGCAAGCGACGATCAGAAGACCGACTAACAGGAGTTTCCCTACGTAACTCATCATACATCAAATCTACCCCATACCGATGCGTTTAATCCCCCCGGACAAGCTCTTCGTACAGTTCGAGGAACTGATCGATGCACCGCTCGACGGAAACGTTGTCGATCGCCCAGCGCCGTCCGGCGGCCCCGAGTTGCTCGACACGATGGCGATCGCGAATAAGGTCGATGAGCGCCGTCGCGAGAGCCGTAGGGTCACCAGCCGGGACAATGACGCCGCCGCGTCCCGCTTCGACGATCTCGCTCAATCCCCCACCAGTGGACGCCACGATCGCCGTGCCGCGCATCATCGCCTCGGCGGCGGCGATCCCAAACGGCTCCTCGAGCAGCGACGGCGCGGCTTGGACCCACGCAGCGTCCATCTCTCGCTCGGCTTCCTCGCGAGTGCGATAGCCGGTCATCGTCACCCGCGGACCGAACACGTTCGACCGCACCCGCGCCGCGATCGGGCCTCGCAGCGGCCCGTCGCCGACGAGCAGCAATCGCGCATCGGGAACCGCCTCGACGACCCGCGGGAACGCGTCGACCAGCGTATCGACTCCCTTCTCGTGGCTCAACCGACCCGAGTAGCCGATGATCGGCGTGTCACCGAGAGACGGTCGACGCGGTCGTGACGGCACCCCGTTGTAGATCCGCGCCGTCGCGTCGACACCGTACTCGGCCAGCTTGGCGCGCGTCGTCTCGCTGTTGGCAACGACGACGTCAAACGCATCGATCCATCTCGAGAGCAACTTGCGCTGTGCCATCAGCGCAAGCCACGCACGGCGGGAAAGACAGCGCCGGCACGCGCGGCCGGCGGGTACGGCGCAACGCGAGCCATCGGGGAACAGCTTGAGTGCGGTCGGACAGATCGTCTCGTACCACGGCGCGTTGTAGACGGTCGGCCAGTCGCGCAAGAGCGGCAGGATCAGCGGCGAGAGCTGCGTCATGAACATCCGCACGTGAACGACTTCGGGCTGGAACGCGTCAAGGACCCGTTTGAGTGCGGCGCGTGCGCGCGGGTTGGCAGCGCGGTTCAGCGTCCGCAACTCCCCGATCGTACCAAAACAGAGGTAATCGGGCTCGCAGTCACCGGTGCCGTGAGCGTCGCTCGCGAACACTCGCGCATCGTGGCCCCGGCGTCGTAACTCCCCTCGCAGATCGTACGTCAGGATCTCCGCACCCCCGATCGGGGCAGCCACGTCGTTGACGAGCAGGACCTTCAACGGGCTCGCACCCTGGCCGGCAGACCGCCGGTCGGGCGCAGTGTGATGCCGCCGTGCAGCTCGATCGCAAGGTTGTGGTCGAGCTCGAACCGGATCTCGGATGTTGTTTGTGCCAACACCAGCGTGCCTTCGAGCCGCGCTAGGTGCTCACCGAGGCACTTGTGGGGACCATCACCAAACGGGATGTATGCGAACCGCGGCGGCGGATCGTCGATAAACCGTTGCGGTGCGAACCGCTCGGCGTCGGGGAAGAAACGCGGGTGACGGTGCTGGAGGTACGGGCACAGAAAAAGCGTGGCTCCGGCCTCGACCGATCCGCCGCTCGGCAGCCTATCGGCAGCCACCGGGATGCGCGCGAAGATCCACGTCGGCGGAAACAGGCGCATCGACTCGTGTAGGACCGGCGTCGCGAACTCGGGCTCGATCGCAAGGCGCGCATCGGCCTCGGGGTCGCGGCCCAGCTGGTAGAACGCCCACGCCAACGCCTCACCAAGCGTCTCGTACCCGGTGCTGGTAAACGTCACCACCTCGTCGCGCACCTGGCGGTCGGTCATCGACGAACCGTCGCGATACTGCGACCCGATCAAGCGTGTCACGAGATCGTCACCCGGCGTGGCCCGGCGCTTGGCGATCGCATCGTACACGACGCGATCGATCGTCTCGACCGCGGCGCGATTGGCGCCGCCTATTCCCGTCGGCAGTCGGTCGCGGTACGGGAGCTTTCCGTGATAGACGTACTCGGTATACGCGCGACGTGTGTTGATCGCGGTTCTGAGCGCGCGGCGGTTCTCGGGCGCCAGTTCGTCACCAAACAACACCGTCACGATCACCGACTGCGTGAGGTCGGCCATCTCGTCCACCAGATCGAGCTTGCGCCCCGGCGTCCAGCGCTCGAGCCGGTATTCGATCTCGGTGCGGATCGCGCCCGTGAACACGGTTACCGGATCAGGATGAAAAAGCGGCTGCAAGAGCCGTCGCTGCTCGCGGTGCGCGTCTCCGGTACGCGTCAGCAATCCTCTTCCCGCGCGTCGCCTCCCCCGCTCGCTCGTCAGGAACGGTGTCTTGATGTAGTTGCCCGCTGCCCCGACTAGAACATGGCGCAGATCGTCGGGGTGCGTAATGAGATACGAGGGTCGGCGACCGGACCGAACGCGCACGACCTCGTCGTACGCGAACGTGCGACGCGACAGGTGGCCGAGCGTGCGCCGTATGAACAGCGGGAACGGGACTTCGCTCACGACGAGAGGATCGCGTCGCTCGGCCGACCGCGCATCCCTGGCGTCGGTGACAAGCCGAGCAGCGCGAGGAAGGTCGGCGCGAGGTCGAGCAGATCGACCTCACCGAGCGCACCCCGTCCGCCGATCCCGAGCCCCGCCGCGGCGAAGAAGCCGCTCAGCTTTTCCTGCCCCGACGGGCAGTAAGGCGGCATCGACTGAGTGATCCGCGCCCGTGGGTGCTCGACCGCAGTAACGAGACGCGGTTGCGGCTCCCACTCGACAAACAGGTCGGGCAGTCGCTCGGGTGGATCCCCGCCAAACAGGTCGACCGCTCGCGATACCGCGCGTACGGCCGCAGCGTTTGTTTCCGGGTCGACGAGTTGGAACAGGTCGGCCTCGATCCGCGTCAACACGTCGTCGTACTCGCGTCCCGGTGCGACCGCGCCTCGCGGCTCCCGGCCTTCGAGGTTGACGCGCACGAAGCTCGTGTACAGGGAAGGCACGGCGAAGGCGACCGTGCGCTCCCAATTGGTACCGTCGCGGAGCGCACTCGACAGAAGCTTCTCCTGGGCGCCGGCTGACAATTTGCGGCTGACGGCCTCGCGCATGCGCTGGGGCACGATGCGGCGCGCGATCGTCACGGGATCGAGCCGGCGGCTCGCGCCTGTCCCTTTTCCGGGACCGCGCGGGACGCGATACCCGAGCTCATCGAGAAACGACTGGATGAGCCCCCACGCCGGATACTCGTCTTGATACCCGTACAGCGATAAGACGAAGACGGTGGCGTCGGGCGGCAGTTGCTCGACGATCGCCCCCATCTCGCGATCGACCGACTCATACACCTCGCGCAGACCGTCGCGAAGGCGCGGCCCCCGCTGCGGGTCTTCGTCGCGCCTGGCGCCGGTATGGTAATCCCACAGATAGTGACTCGCGGCATCGGTTTCGGAGAAGAAGATCGCCGCGAGATCGAAGGTCTCGCGCCCCAACAGATCGCGCGCCAGCTCACCCTTCATCGCCGTCCGGGCGAGGAGCTTCTCGAGCCCGGCGAGCGCTTGAACCGGGTTCGAGTGCGGATCCGAGTGGATCTTCATCCGCGGCCCGTAACGCTTTCGGACGTCCTCGACCAGCTCCGGTGGCTCCGACTCGGGCTCGTAGATCGAGCCGTGGTGGGTCGCCCAATCCGAGAGTTGAAGTCCCGGCACACCCGGGATCGGCCGGAGGTCGGGGACGTCGACGACGAGCGCTTTCCGCTCTGTGCCACGGAGCGCATTCCAAAACGGCGGTGCGCGATCGATCGGTGGGCGCGCGCGCGCAATGTCGTAGCCGCCGGGCTCGAGTTGGCGGAAGTAATAGTAGCCGTGGTCACGGCGCGAGATGCCGCTAAAGAGCGTGAGCCCGAACCCGTATTCGCAGATCGTCTCGGGTCCGGCGGTCGTGCCCCAGCACCCGCGCTCCATCAGCCGGCCGATCGTCGGAAGGCGCACCTCGGCGACCCAGTCCGCGATCAACCCGGCATCGCCAGTATCCATGGCGAGAATGACGAGCGGGGCGCTCATGCGGAGCGGATCCTCACGTGTGGACCGTCGAAATCTCGACAGTTTTGCCGGTCCGATGGGACTCTTCAATGGCGAGCACGACGTCGAGGCTTCGACACCCGTCTTCGATGTTGGGCGAAGGGTGTCGGCCATTCGCCACCGCGTCGATAAACGCGTCGATGATCGCCCTGTTGGACGCCATCGGTGACGGGGGTCGGACGATCGTCTTCGCTCCGCGGGCGGCGGCGGAAAGCCCAGCCCTGGCGTGTGCCACCCGACCATACGGCGGGTGCAAAGGCTCGAGCGTCAGTGTCCCGCGGTTACGGTCGGCGATCAGGCGACCGTGTTCTCCGAGAACCTCGAACCGGGTCTCGAGGATGCCGGCCAGCGTCACCTGGGCCTGAATCGTCGGCCCACCGTCGAGTCGCATTGTGAACGCCGCCGTATCGTCTTCCGTGCGCACCGATTCGATCGTCCCTGAAACGTCGACTATTCGACGCTCAAACAGGTATCGCGTGGTGTCAACGACGTGGCTGCCGAGATCGAGCAGCGCGCCGCCACCACTCGCGCGTGCACGCTTCCACTCGGGCAGTTCTCGCGCTTCCGAGCTCATTACCGCGCGCGCCGAGGTGACCTGCCCTACCTCGCCTGCCTGCAGGCTTCGCTTCAAGTGTCGTATGACGGTTTGGAACCGCTGGTTAAACCCGACGACACCGACCTTCCCGCTCGCCTGCCACGCATCGGCCACCCAACGCGCATCTTCCGCGGTCGTCGCCACCGGTTTTTCGACGTACGCGTGTTTTCCGGTCTCGAACGCCGCCGTTGCTGCATCGGCGTGGAGTCCGGTCGGCAAACAGATAACGACAGCGTCGACACGGTCGTCGTCGATCGCGAGACGCCAGTCTTCGTACGTTCTCGGTGTACTAGCGCGCTGGGCAGCGTCCCGCATGACGGTTAGATCGGACTCCGCGATCGCGCACAGCTCGACGCCCCGATGTGCATCGAGCGCGTCGAGGTGGACCATCCGGGCGATACGGCCGCACCCCAGGAGAGCGACGCCGACGGGTGGCTTGGGAATCGACACTCCGCCAACCTATAGTAGAGAACCGTGGCCTACATCCCGCTCATCATGATCAGCGTCTTTTGCGCCGGCGTTCTCGCCTACTACGGCCGGCAGACCCTACGGCTTCAGCGACTTCTCAGCTCCGGAACGACCACGCAGGCAACGGTCGTGGAAAAGGAGCGACTCGAAGGCGGCGAATCGGTCGTTCATTACCTGGTCACCTATGAGTTCCCGAATTTTCGCGGCGAAACCGTGACCCACCAAGAGGACCTCAATCGTGCCGAGTTTTTCGACAGCATCGAGGTCGGCGACACGATCGACATCCTCTACGAGCGACAGCACCCCGACAACAGCTACCCGCTGACCCAGATCCGCGCTGACCACCAGATCGCACGCGCGGTCACGGTCGGGATCATCGTACTGTGGGTCGTCATGGGCTTGATCGTTACCTGACCATTGTCTGCCTTCACCTCGGATCGGGAGCGGCGCCTCTGGTTCTGGGCGCTGGCCGTCACGGTGGCGATCTACTCCACCCTTGGGTTGGCGGGAACGCTGGCCGAGGTACTGCGTGAGCGCGACCTGTTAGGTGTCGCGTTCGGGGTTGGCTTCCTGCTGGTGTTGGCGGCCATCGTCGGAAGTGCTCTAAAGAGGCGCCCCGGACGGCGCGAGATCTGGGTGGGGCTGGGCGTCGCGACCGTCTACGGGATGGTGGTGGTCCGGATGGGGATCGCTCCAGCGGAGCGCACCCATCTGTTCGAGTACGGCTTGGTCGCCGTCCTCATCCACCAAGCTCTCACTGAGCGTCTGCAACACGGTCGCCGAGTCCCGGCGCCGGCAGCTCTCGCCATCGCAGCGACCGCGCTGCTGGGCTGGGTCGACGAGGGTATCCAGTCAATTTTGCCCAACCGTGTTTACGATCTCCGCGACGTCGGCGTCAACGCTCTCGCCGGCTTGATGGCGATCGCCGCGACCCTGATCCTGGCGCGCGCGCAACGCCGACACGACACACCCTAGTCGGACAGATCACTCGAAGCGGGTCGCCTGAACGATCTCGTAGTGTCGAGCGTGTTCGTCATACCGCTTGAGCAAACGTTTCGCTTCCGACGGAATCCATGCCTGCTTGTAGTCGTCGCCGGCAAACTCCTTGACCGCTTCGAGTGACTTGAAGTGCATGACCGTGACAAAGGCGACTTCTTCGCCCTCTTGCCTCCGCAAAACCTCGATTCCCTGGTAGCCAGGCACCTGCAGCGACTCGATCCGCAGGATGATGATCGAGCGCAGAAGCTCTTCGTACTGATCCGCATTCTCGGGTGTCGTCCACCCGCGCCATACCCTCGCGATCATTTCATTCCTCCTGGCACGATATTCAAAGCCTCGCGTCCACAGCCTGTTTCGACTCGCCGGGCAGAAGTTTGATAGGGTTCTCGGTGTCGACCCAAAACGACTGATCGGTGAACTCGAACCCGAAGCGCGCGCCGAGCTGGTTGGCAGCGTACGGAAGGGTCGCGGGACCGCCGCCGGGTCCACCTTGCTCGGCATACGACCAGCCCAGACCGCCGACGAGCAGACCGCCGCCGGTCTCGACGAACTCCTCGATCAGCGGAACCTGCTCGGTCGCGAAGTTCGGCGACGGTTGCCAATCGCTCAGATACCACAGCACGTCAGCGCAACGCAGATCGGCAACGAATGACTCGGGGTCGGTGACCTCGAGCGCCCAGCCCCGGGCGTCGATGAAGCCTTGCACCCACGTCATCTGATCGGCCCAGGCGTGCGTGCCCTCCTTCATGAGGATCGTGATCGGCTGCTCCCCGCATCGCTCGTCCGCCTCCAGCGGCGTGAGCCAGGCCAGGGCGTTCTCCGCAAAAAGGATATTGTCGTCATCCTCGGTCAACTCGTCGTCCCGGGTCAGTCCGTCTTGCGCGTAGACGAGCACGTGGCCCTCGCCGAACTGCCGCGCCACGGCGAAGTCCCGTGAGATCGGCGCCGCGCCTTCGAGCGGCATGTTCTCGTCCGGCAGCCGACCCAACGACACCCACGCCGCATCGCCGTCACCACGCGGCGCATCGTCGCAGAGCCCGTATGCGCAAACGGCGCCGGGGAATCCCGCCTGCATGCTCAGGTTGAGTCCCGAGAACAAGGCCAGCAGGGCGCGGTCCTTCTCGTCCTCCGCTATGCGGGTCTGGTGTCGCGCTTCGCTTCGGCTGTCCAAGGCCCAGATCGTCAACCCCGACAACACGACCACCAGGATCCCGACCACCGCGCGGGTGATGCGGGTCAGCCGTTTCTTGCGTGCGATGCTCTTCTCGACGAACACGACCTCTTTCGCGTTGAACCACTGCTCAGGGTTCTTCCTCAATTCGTGTTCCACGACCGGCAGGTTCGGGTTCCGGTTCCACAGAAACTCTTTGTCATCGGAGCCGGCGAATTCGTTCGCCGCGGCGTTGAGCTTGGTGCCGAGCATGATCTTGTCGCGGCCGGCGTCGTGAACCCACTGATTCAGGGTCTCCCACTTTCGGACCAACGCATCGTGCGCCGGCTCGAGGTAGTCCTGACCTTTGACGACCAGCCGGGCCTCGACCAGCCGCTCGACCACCTCGTCCACCAGCAACTTCTCCACGTCGGAATAGACGAGCTCGTCGATCGGCACGCGCTTGCTTGCCAGGTCTCCCTCGACCGACACCATGCGCAGCATGATCTTGCGCATCGCGTCCTGCTGCGGTGCCGTCAGGCTCTCGTGCAGCGTATTCGCTTTGCGGCGCAGCACACCGACGATGCCGCCGAGCTTGTCGTAGTCTTCTTTCCGCAACGCACGGTCCTGGCGGCCGCCGGTGCGATACGCTTCGTACAGCTCGCTGAGCGCGTCGGAGAGAAGCGGCACGACGCACGGCGCGTGTACCCCCTCCGCCACGATCTCGTCCACCAACTCCGGCGGATCGAAGATCAACACCTCCTGCATCGTCGGCATGACGATGACGTTTTCCAGCTCGTCGAGGGTGAACGGCTCCACCGCGTAGTGCCCCGCGTTCCAATCCGCCTGCAACACGCCGTGGCCGAGCTGCGGCTCGAAGTCGGCGCGAACCGTCAGGATGAGACGGTGGATGCGGTCGTCGTCGAGCAGCTGGCGCAGGCGGTTCTCGAACTCCTGTCGCTCGCCAGGGTCAGAACAACGGGTGACCACCTCTTCGAGCTGATCGATCACCAGAATCGCCCGGTTCCCGCCGGGTGGCGCGGCGTCAGCCTCGGCGAGGGCTTTGTCCAATTCGGCCACGGGATGGGCCCCGGGACGTACCACCGCGAGGATCTGGAAACCCTCGGCCCGCAGGACGGGCAACAGGCCGGCCTTGACGACCGAGGACTTGCCGGTACCGGAGGCCCCGGTGACAACGAGCAACTTGTTGTGGTGGACCTTGGCCCGCAGCTCCTGAATCACGCTGTCGCGACCGTAGAAAAGCTCGTGGTCCTCTTCGTCGAACGACGCCGACCCCTTGTACGGACTCCGCTTCGGGATCGGAGGCAAGTTGAGACGATGGTTCGGCTTGAGAAAGATGAACTCGCCCTTGTCGTGCTTCTTCAACGGGAAGAAGCGGGGTGTCTGTCGCAGCTCCTGTCCTTCCTCGATCGTCTCCGGCTCGACCTGGTCGCGGATGTACGAATACAGCTCGGTCGCGGTGATGACGCCGTCGCCTTCGCCGCTTGGGTCGAGCTTGGCGTCGGCTTGGCCGCTCAACCCCTCGAACAGGGCTTGTGCAAAGGGTGAGTGCTGGGTCTCATCGGCGGACTTCGCGAGACCCCGCGCGCCGATCGCCTGATCCCCCAAGACATCGAGCGCCTTCTGGTCGTAGGCCGCCGAGGTGATGACCTGCCAGGCCGGATCCACGATGAACCGATCGAACCGCTCCTTGTAGATCTTCTTCGGCATGATCCGGGCGACGTCCCGGTACTGACTCGACCACTTGAACGCGCCGGAGAAGCAGCAATCCAGAATCAGCAGCAGATGCCGGCAGGGCAAACCGTCGAGTGCCGCCTGCAGATCGGTCATGGGAATGAGCGTCGCTTCGTCGGTGGGGTCGGCGTCGGCCGGCAGGATGAAGCCCGCCGGGCCATCGTCGCCGTCGGCGGCGGTGCCGTGCCCAGCGAAGTAGAAAAAGACCCGGTCGTCCCTCTCGACCTGCTCCGGCAGCGTGTGGTGCAACAGGGTCCGAATCTCGTCGGCGGTGGCGTCGAGCAGCGCCGGGTGGACTAGGAAATGCTGCTGCTCGCTCAGTACGTCGGCCAGTTGGCGGGCATCGGCAACAGCCGTCTGCAACGGTGGCACATGATCGTAGGCGTCGATGCCTATGATGAAGGCATGATGCCGCCCAAAGGGCAACGGGTCACGATCGTCGTGCAACATGGCTTCGAAGGCTACAAGTACTCCGGCTCGTTACCCGGCTTCCATTTGATGTTGCACCCGAGGGACGGTTTCTGTTCGGCTTCGGAAATCGCTCGCCCTTCGAGTGCCGCGTCGAGCGCAGCCCGCAAGTCCGCGCCAGTCACTGGCACCTCGTTTCCCGGTCGACTGTCGTCGAGCTGACCCCGATAAAGCAACCTGTGGTCCGAGCCGAACACAAACAGATCGGGCGTGCAGGCCGCCCGGAACTCCTTGGCGATTTCCTGCGACTCGTCGAACAGGAACGGAAACTCCCACCCCTTCTTCTCGGCCAGCTTTTTCATGTGCCGGGGTCCATCTTGGGGGTGTGTCTCGACGCTGTTCGAGTTGATCGCGATGACATCAACCCCGCGGTTCTGATACTCGGCAGCGATTCGCGTGAGCTCATCGATGACGTGCAGCACGAACGGGCAATGGTTGCAAATGAACATGACCAGCAGCGCCTGGGCGCTGGCGAAGTCCATCGGACCCACGTTCTCGCCACTGACCGCATCGGGGAGCGAGAACTCGGGAATTCTCGTTCTCAACTCAAGCATGGTGGAAGCGGTCTCGACCATGATACTCTCCTTTAGAAATCAAGTGCTTTCAGCCGAACTCAATTCCCTGCGCCAGGGGCAGCTCCGTACTCCAGTTGACGGTGTTCGTCTGGCGCCGCATGTACGCTTTCCAGGCGTCGGAGCCCGACTCACGACCGCCGCCGGTTTCCTTCTCGCCGCCAAACGCGCCACCGATCTCCGCGCCACTGGTGCCGATGTTGACGTTCGCGATCCCACAGTCACTGCCGCGGTGGGATAGGAACGTCTCGGCTTCGCGCACGTTCTCGGTGAAGATCGCCGACGAGAGACCCTGTGGAACGTCGTTGTGGATCCGGATCGCCTCCTCGACCTCGTCGACCGCCTCCGCGGCGGTCGCGTCGGCCCGGCCGTAACCGATGATGTAGAGGATCGGGGCGAACGTCTCTTCCTGGACGATCTCGTACTCGTTCCGGGCCGCGGCGACGCACGGGGTCACGTAGTGTCCACCGGGATACTCCTCTCCGCCGAGGCTCTCACCGCCGCAGAGGATCTCGCCGCCTTCCCCCTTCACCCGCTCGATCGCGTTGGCGAAGTCGTCGACCGCCCCCCGCGTGACGAGCGGGCCCATCAGCGTGTCGGGGTCGAGCGGGTTCCCGATCCGGACGCCGTCGTAGGCGCCGACGAGCCGCTCTACGAGCTCGGCTCGTACCGACTCGTGGACGATGATGCGCCGAGTCGAGGTGCACCGCTGCCCGGCGGTCCCGACCGCGCCAAACACGATCGACGGGAGCACGAGGTCGAGATTCGCGCTCGGCGTGACGATGATCGCGTTGTTACCACCGAGCTCGAGGATCGTCCGACCGACCCGCTCTCCCACCCTCGACGCGACTCGGTACCCGATCTTGCAACTTCCGGTGAACGAAACGAGCGGAATCCGCCGATCGTGAAGTAGCCGATCGCCGACCGTCGATCCACGGCCGATGACGAGCGAGAAGATCGCCGGGTCGACGTCGTTCTCGCGGCACACCGTTTCGGCGATCCGCGTTACCGCCACGCCGCAGAGCGGGGTCTGGCTCGAGGGCTTCCACAGCGTCGCGTCCCCACAGACCGCCGCGATCGCCGCATTCCAGCTCCACACCGCGACCGGGAAGTTGAACGCCGTGATCACGGCGACGACGCCGAGCGGATGCCACTGCTCGAACATCCGGTGGTCGGGGCGCTCCGACTGCATCGTGTTCCCGTAGAGTTGTCGCGAGAGGCCGGTCGCGAAGTCGCAGATGTCTATCATCTCCTGAACCTCGCCCTCGCCCTCGGCGGCGATCTTTCCCATCTCGAGCGTCACGAGCTGTCCCAGGTCGTGCTTCACATCGCGCAACCGGTCGCCGATCTGGCGGACGATCTCGCCCCTCCTAGGGGCCGGTACCTTGCGCCACTCGAGGAACGCCTCGTGCGCCCGGCCGACGATCCGCTCGTACTCCTCCTCGGTTACTTGGTGAACGGTCGCGATCACCGACCCGTCGATCGGTGTCGTCACCTCCTGCTCGGGGCCGCTGCCGATCCACTCGCCGTCGAATCCGCCGCGGTTTTCGCTCTCGATGCCGAGATTCTCGAGAAACCGGTAGGTCGTCGTCGCTTCTTGCATGAAAACCCATCCGCGCTCGGGGTCGGGGATTGGTCGACGCCGGGGTCGGCGCCGTGTGACTCGTCGGTAGGATGTTACCCTATCTACGTGGAAAGGCCACGTTCTCGTCGCTTACTAAGCTTGACACGAAAACGATTGCGTGAAATAAAGGGGCTTCATGAGACGCTGCGAAAACTGTGGTGAAAACGCGGGGCCGGGTTTCTGCCCCCACTGCGGTCAGGAGGTCGAGCCCCGGCGTGGACCGTTGCTCGAGGTCGCCGGCGAGCTGCTGTCGGAGTGGTTCTCGCTCGACAGCAAGATGCTGCGCTCGCTGCGCGCGCTCGCCCGGCCGGGGAGGCTGAGCGAGCTGTACCTCGAAGGCAAAAGAGCGCCCTACCTGCGCCCGTTCCGGCTCTACCTGGTCGCGAGCTTGCTGCTCTTCTCGACCGTCCTGACGCTGGACGCCCCCGACGCGACCGGGCTCAACATCTATATCGGCGGCGAGCAGGTCGTCTCACCGGCGACCGGCGAGGACCCGCTCGATTTCCAGATCTTGAACGACGAGACGTCGATCGGACGGTGGCTGATCGGGCGCTCGAGCGATCAGATCGCTCGCATGCGAGAGCTGCCGCGTCAACAAGTCGTGGATACGCTCTTTTCGGGGTTGCGGCGGATGTTGCCGATCACCCTGATCCTCTTTGTCCCCTTCCTCGCGTTGGGTCTCAAGCTCCTCTACCTGCCGATCCGCCGTCGAAGCCGAGAGAGCGCGACGCGCACGCTGTACGTCGATCACCTCGTCTTCGCGTTGCACTTCCAAAGCGCGCTCTTTATCGGCCTCGTGGCGGCCTGGCTGCTGACACAGATCGCGCGCGTCGACTTCCCAGCCAGCGCGATCGCTTACGCCGTGATCGCGGTCGGGACGATCATCGTCTACCTACCGCTGGCGCTGCGTCGCTTCTACCGGCAGTCGTGGCCATGGACGGGGATCAAGACGTTCGCGCTGCTGTACGTGTACTCGCAGCTGCTGGGACTCGCGTTCGGTCTCGCTGTGCTGGTGGCGATCCGTCCGCTCTAGCCGGGGCTTGACGTCTGAAAGTGTGGCCGCGACTTTGCGACGTACTATGACGCCCTCCATCGAGACGCGCATTCGTAATGCGCTTCCACTGTGCCTGATGTGCACGGTGTGGGTCGGTTGTGAATCCGAAGCTCCCGCACCGGCTCCGTCCAGCGCCGAGCCTCACGTCGTCGCCAACACGCCCGTCGAGGCCGGTCGTTACCTGGTCATCATCGGCGGGTGCAACGATTGCCATACGGAGGGATTCCTGCAAACCGAAGGGGACGTACCGGAGGAGGAGTGGCTAGCCGGATCCGCGATGGGGTGGCGGGGGCCCTGGGGAACGACCTACGCCAAAAACTTGCGGCTCCGCGTCCAGGAGATCACCGAGGATCAGTGGGTGAGCATGCTCCACACGCGGACCGCTTTGCCTCCGATGCCGTGGATGAACATCAACCAGATGAGCGAAGCGGACGCGCGCGCCCTCTACCAGTACATCAAGTCTCTCGGACCGAAGGGGGACGCGATGCCGACGGTCGTCCCGCCCGATCAGGAACCGACGACGCCCTACCTGTCGTTGGAGCCCCAGAACTTGCCCTCGCAGTAACCAATCACCCGCGTTTGCTTGACACCAAAGCGATCACGTGGGATAATGCACGTTCGTTCAACCCTCCAATACGGAGCCGATTTGATGAAAGTGCGCGCCACGATCACCATGAACACGCCGCGAGTGCCCGGCCTCATCGGTCGGGACCTTTAACGCGGTAAGCGCGCGCGGTCGGCTCACTCATCAGGGACAACTAGAGACTCCACGCTGAGGGCATAGCCCTTTTGGCGTCGCCTTGACACGCCGTCCGCGCCACGATCAGCAATCGTGAACGAGGACGAGATGTCGCAACCCGAATCACCACCACCCGAGAGACACGTCGAGCGGCCGGAAGGCTGGGTCGCCGTCGTGCGCCAGGCGCTGCGTGGCACCGAGGCCGACTACACGTCGGGGCCGATCGGTCGCGCGCTGTTGCTTCTGGCGGTGCCGATGGTGCTCGAGATGGCGATGGAGTCGGTGTTCGCGCTGGCCGACGTGTTCTGGGTCGCGCGACTGGGCGCCGCGGCGATCACGACGATCGGGATGACCGAGGCGCTCCTGGTCCAGGTCTACGCGGTCGGGATCGGGCTGGGGTTCGGCGTTACGGCCGTCGTCGCGCGACGGATCGGCGAGAAGGATCCAGACGGCGCCGCTCGCGCGGCGTTCCAGGCGCTCGTCTTGGGGATCTTCGCAGCAGCGGTGATCGGCGTCATCGGTTTCATCTGGGCGTCGGATCTCCTGCGGCTCTTGGGCGCCTCGCCCGAGGTCGTCGAGCAGGGGTCTGGGTACGCCCGGATCATGCTCGCCGGCAACGTGACGGTGTTGCTGCTGTTCCTGCTGAACGCCGTCTACCGCGGCGCCGGCGACGCGGTGATCGCGATGCGCGTCCTGTGGCTCGCCAACGGGATCAACCTGGTGTTGGACCCGGCGCTGATCTTCGGCTGGGGACCGTTCCCCGAGCTGGGATTGAACGGTGCCGCGATCGCGACCAACATCGGCCGCGGGATCGCGGTCCTGGTCCAGCTGTGGGTACTCGTCCGCCCGGGCGGGCGGGTCACCGTCCGCGTGGAGCACCTCAAGGTGCACCTGACAAGCCTCTGGCGGCTGATCAAGCTCTCGGGGACCGGCACGCTCCAGATCTTTATCCCGACCCTGTCCGAGCTGGCGCTGATCCGGATGGTCGCGCTGCATGGCACCGACGTCGTCGCCGGCTACACGATCGCGCTCCGGATCATCATGTTCGCGCTCTTCCCGACCTGGGGAGTCGCCAACGCGGCGTCGAC
>JBFGIA010000047.1:0-18085 GCA_041577935.1 Gemmatimonadota bacterium
CGGTGACGATCGGGTCGTTATCAAAAGAGTATCGCATGATCGGGTGGCGCGTGGGGTGGGTGTACGGTCCGCGCGTGGTGATGACCGACATCGCGTTGGCGCATATTTATAACACCGCCACCGCGACCGGCATCGCTCAGGCCGGCGCTATCGCCGCCCTCGACGAGCCCGAGGCCGAGTTCGCTCGCTGTGTTTCGATATGGGAGGAGCGCCGTGATGTTATGACCCGTGAGCTTGCACGGTATAAAATGGTCCCCGCCGGCGGCGGGTGGTCCCAGTTGTTGGACGTCGGCGCGCTCGGCTTTGATTCGATGACGGCTTCGAGGCTGCTGCTGGAGAGAGGCCGCGTGGCGGCCACGCCGATGCGCCACTGGGGCGATCTCAACGGCGACCGGTTTGTGCGATTCGTCTTCGGCAACGAGCCGGTCGAGCGGCTGCGCGGTCTCGGCGAACGTACTCTAAGAGCACTGGGAGATTCCGGATAAATGAGCCTTCCAAGGCCCGTCTGTGTGGCGATCCAAGGCGCCCGCGGCGCTTACAGCGAGGAGGCCCTCGACCGGCTCCTTGTTTGCCCGTTCAAGATCGAAACCACGAGGAGCTTTCCGGAGATGTTCTCCGCAGTCGCCAAACACGAGGCTCACGCCTGTCTGGCGCCAATGGAGAATTCGTTAGTGGGCTCGATCTTTCAGAACTACGACCTGTTGTTGCGCTATGGCTACCGCGTGCGGGGCGAGGTTTACCTGCGCGTCAAACACTGCCTGATCGCGCCGGTTGGTACGTACTTCGACGACATCGAACGAGTCTATTCGCATCCGTTGGCCATCGATCAGTGTCAAGAGTTCTTCCGGCGTCACCCCGCGATCGAATCGATCGCGACCTACGACACGGCAGGCAGCGTAAAGATGCTGATCACCGAACGGATAACCGACGCGGCCGCGATTGCCGGAGCTGGAGCCGCAGCCCATTACGGTGGAAAAGTGATCCGCACCGACATCGAGGATGACCCGGCGAACTACACCCGATTCTTCCTGCTCAGCCTAGGCGATGCCCAGCTCGGCGGGCTGGTCGAGCAGTTCTCGCGCGAAGCAGTCGGCCCGCCCAAGACGTCGATCGTGTTTCACATCGACAACGCGCCGGGGAGTCTGTGTTCGACGCTCGAGCCGTTCGCGCAACGCGGGATCGACCTGACGCGGATCGAATCCCGCCCCGTGCGTGGCAAGCCGTTCGACTACCTGTTCTACCTCGATTTCCTCGGAACGACCGCCACGTCGGAAGCCCGCGATGCTTTGGCCGAGCTAAAAGCGAGATCTGGATTCACGCGCGTCCTTGGGACGTACCCGTCGGGGCGACTGGATTGGGTCGGTGCCGAGGACCACCCCGGCTTTCTCAGCGCCAGCTAGCGCAGTTCAGGCAGCCCGAGCGTCAAATCGGTAGCTGGCGCCGGTCGCGCGAGTGGAACCCATTCACCGCTTTCGAGCTCGACCAAGTCACGTGAATAACGCACGTCTTCGGTAGCAAACTCGTTGGCCGCACGAGCGCGATCGTATCTCCATTCGTCGATTCGCCCGAGCCGCGACTGCCAATCCTCACTCGCCAAACGTGCGCCGGTCAGCTGCCACCCGTTGTCCCCGGGGCGGGCCGCGAAGTGCCCGTAGTACAGGCCCAACATCGCCTGCTCATCGACCTCCCGGAGCACCAGCAGCTCGGCGAAAACACGGGTCGAGTCACCCGGGACACTTCGCAACCGAACGATGGTCGGGCGAACGACGCCACCCAACCGCCGCGCCAGCTCTTCCGTCGACATGCTCCGCCGGACACGCGGGTGGAGATACGTGAACGCTCGCTCGTAGCCGACCTCGCCGACACCGATGGTCCCGCGAGAGCTCGAGCCGGTCTGCGACAGCGCTCGCAGGTATTGACGGACCGCGGCAACCGGGTCGCGCGGAAACGAGCGCGATGATGGCAGCCTGGGCTCCGGTCGCTCGACCAACCAGGCGAAGCTGGCAGCGGCGCTGTCGACCGGCATGGGTCGAAAAACGGTGTCGATCAGAGCTGCTCGAGTCATGGGCCCGACCGTGTCGGCGCGCGCGAGAGCGCGTTCGTCCGGGCTCTCGATCCACACGTCGGCGCGACAACCGAGCGCCAACAGGCAAAGCGTCGAAAGCAATCCCAGTCGTGTGAGCGAATCAAATGTCATCGTGGCAATGCAAGCTATATTCGCTTTTCGGACCGAGCCTCCTGGTTCGGTGTGATCGAAAACCCTCTCGGAGAGCAATGTGAGTACCGAAAAGACACGCCGCATCCACGCCCGCAAGCCACCGGCGCTGAGAGGCGTATTGCCTCGCTATCAGGTATTCGATCGGCGTACAGATCCGCCCGCTACGGTGAGCGTGTTCTACTTCGATCCCGAGCACAACGGAGTTGTTTTCGAAGTCTATGATGATGACTTCCGCGAGTTTCTGAAGCGGGATTCGGCTTTTGAAGGAAAACGCTTCGATTGGGTAATCGACGTCGATCCAAACGCGCCGCACGACCCTCGGTCAGCGATCATTCAACCCTATCCGATGCCGGAACCAAGTGACCGCGGCACGGAAACGGACGCGTTGCTGAGCCTCGACCAAGCCGTTGCCGCCACTAAAACGGTCGACCGCTACCGCGTCATCCAGACGAGCGATCCGCTTTAGCGTCCAGCTCTCGCATGATCGCCACAGTACGGGACTTGAGCCGCGCTTCGAGAGCCGCGTGGTCTTCGTCCGATAGTTTTCCAGTCGCGTAGTCGAGCTGTAGCTCGTGGATCTCTTCGAGTAGTCGAGCCTTCTCGGTCTCTAACTCACGCCGATGCGCGACCGCCGCCGGCACCGACTCGGCGGCACCACCAAACAGCGGATAAACGGATAGCCACACCGCTGCCAGCAGCACCCACAACCCGATCAAGATCAGCAGTGTGTCGCTCACGCACCGACGCGTTCGGTCTTTCGCTTCGCCGCCTCAACGACTCGACGACGAGGAGCACCCGGGCGGGGTGTCGTCAGCGCGATCACCATGCCGAACACCATGATCCCGCCCCCGATCCAGATCCACATCACCATCGGGTTGACGATAATGGTCACGTCGGCGCTCTGGGTGGCAGGCTGATACCCCTCGAGGATGGCGTAGAAATCTTCGAAGGTTCGCGACCAGATCGCAACCTCGGTTGTGGTCTGCTCTTGCCCCTGGGGATAAAAGCGCTTTTCAGGTCGTATCCGGTACGCACGACCACCATTCTCGGACACCGTCAGGTTCGCGACCGTCGCCGTATAATTCGGCCCCCGCTCGATGTCGGTTCCTCGGTAAAAGACCTGAAACGATCCGACCTCAACCGATTCCCCAGGTGCCAGTCTCGCCGATTGTTCGGTTACGAAAAAGACACCCGCAATACCCGCAAATACGAACACCACACCGATGTGGACGATGTAACCACCATAGCGGCGCCGGTTACGACCGATGAGGCTCACTAGCGCGGTCAGCACGCGTTCTTCCTTGGAGCGCATGCGGGCCCGCGTTCCGCGGCCCATCTCCTGACCGATCGTCGCCAGTACAAAGGCGCCGAACGCAATCACGGCGAGTGCGTACCAGGAGCGGATCCCGAGCGCGAAGGCGACCGCACCAGCCGCGACCAGAACCAAAACTGGGAATCGGAAATTTCGTTGCAGATTATGGCGGGAGGCGCGCCGCCAAGCGATCACCGGCCCGATCCCGGTCAGCAACAGAAGACCGATCGACAACGGTTTGTTGACCAGATTGAAGAACGGCGGCCCGACGGAGATCCGCTGCCCGGTCGCAGCCTCCGAGATGAACGGGAAGAACGTCCCCCACCAGATAGCGAAGAAAATGCCAAGCAATAGCAGGTTGTTGAACAGAAACGCACTCTCTCGCGATGCGAACGACTCGAGACGGTTCTCGGTCTTCAAGAGGTCCGAGCGCCACCACGTGAGGCCGACCGCTGTTCCGATAATGACGACCAAGAAGCTCAAGAAGACGACTCCGATGTTGGTCGAGGCAAAGGCGTGAACCGATTCGATGATCCCACTTCGGGTCACGAACGTGCCCAGAATGGTGAGCGCGAACGTTGCTGTAACAAGGCCCACGTTCCAGAGCTTCAGCATGCCGCGCTTTTCCTGAATCATGATCGAGTGCACGAACGCTGCACCCACAAACCACGGCATTATGGCGGAGTTCTCAACCGGGTCCCAACCCCAAAAACCACCCCAGCCCAACTCGATGTAAGCCCAGTGTGACCCCATCAAGTTGCCGACAGTGAGGAATAGAAAGGCAACCAGGGCCCACTTCCGGATCGCCACGATCCACTCGGTTCCCAACCGACCGCTGATGAGCGCCGCCATCGCGAACGCGAACGGGACGGACCACCCGACGTAGCCCAGGTACAGCGAGGGCGGATGAGCAGCCATCCAGTGGTTCTGCAAAAGGGGATTCAAGCCCACGCCGTCGACCGGCGTGAAGTCGAGCGTCACAAACGGCTTGGAGCTAAAGACCATGACGCCCAGAAAGAACGCCAGAATGCCTTGCAAAACGGCCGCCGCATACGGGATCAGCTCAGGGTGGCGGCGCCGGTGAATCCAGATCGCGGCCATCGAATAGCCGGCCAGGATGAACGCCCACAAGAGCATCGAGCCCTCCATCCCGCCCCACACCGCGGTCGCCTTGTACCACACCGGCATCGCACGGCTGGCGTTGTTGGCGACGTAAGACAGGCGGAACTCGTCAGCCAGAAAACCGGCCGTGAGAAGCGCGTAGGCGAACACGACGCAGATCCCCGCGCCGAACACGGAGCCCACCGCGCCATCGATCAGTCGTTGATTACGACGCCGGCCGCCAACGATCCCGGCGACCAACCCGTAGAGCGTCAGTCCGAGCCCCACCCACAGCGCCAGTGGACCCAGCCAGTACGCGCTCATAACTGCCCTCCTCGTTCACCCTGCGCGATGAGCCGCTCGACCAGCCCTGCAGCACGGCGATTGAGCCATGCCTGGCGGCCGGTCAGCCACGCCAAGTACAGGAACAACCCGCTCCAAAAAATGATGTAAGCCGTCAGGTAGTATCTCACGTTGCGTGCTCCGCTTTCCGATCGAGGATCGCTTCCAAAAGTCCCAGGTTTTCGATCGTCCGTTCCTGCCAGACGCGCTGGGTCAGCAAGTAGACAAACACGAGCGAGAATGAGACCAGCGCCACGAGCAGCGTGATCAACATCGAAGCCGGCAAGCCGCCTCCCGGATCGTTGGCGATCATGACGACTGGGAGTGGATGGAGCGTCCGCCACCACTGCACCGACAGGTGAATGATCGGCACGTCGATCGCACCCACAATGCCGATTACCGCCGCGATCCGACCAACCTCGATATCGCGTCGGGCGAGCATCCGAAAGAGCAAGTAGCCCATATAGATCAGCCAAAGAATAAACGTCGACGTCAGCCGCGCGTCCCACACCCATGGCTTACCCCAGATCGGACTTCCCCACAGCATGCCCGTCACCAACGTGAGACTGCAGAACAGAAAACCGATCTCCGCTGCGCAGCGCGCGAAGATGTCCCACAGCTGAGTGCGCTGCCACAGGTACATGACCGAAGCGACAAAGACTACCCCAACGGCGGAGTACATGAGCCACGCCGATGGGACGTGGATGTAGAAGATCTTCTGCGGGTACCCCTGGATCGACTCGAGCGGCACCCACCAAAAGACGAGCGCAAAGGTCGCCACCATCATTCCGACTGCCAGCCAACCGATCCAAGGTCGCATATGCAGCAGGACGTGGTACGTCCGACCGTCCAGCGTCGTCCAAAACTGGCGCCACGAGCGCGGCCACCATTTCTTGATCGATGAGATCATTCGGTAATCACATATTCAAAGGTTATCGTGCAAACGGTCCCAAATATCACGTCAAACGCGGCCGCAAGACCAACCCAATCCCAGTAGGCGGTTCCGTCACCGGTTATCAGTTGCTGACTGGCGCCGGCGCCAGACAGCAGAATCGGCACGCTGAGCGGGAACAACAATACTGGTAGCAAGAGTTGGCCGGCGGTCGTATGGGCGGCGATCGCGGCAAAAAACGTCCCCAACGCCGCGTAGCCAATCGTCACGATGACCATGACAAGGGTCAGCTTTGGCCACACCGCGCCTAGGTGCAGGTCGTAGAGCATCGACGCCACCGGCACCAAGACGACCTCGATCGCCAGCAGAAAGAGCGTCGCGCCAATCCACTTGCCGATGAACAGGGCGCCGCGATCGACCGGCGTCAGCAGGAGTCCCTGGAGGGCCCCGTTTCTCTCCTCCTGTGCGAACCACCGCTGGAATCCGATTGCTCCCGCAAACAACAGACTCACCCAGAGTGCGCCCGGCCCGAGCCGGGACAGATCTTCGGGGGTCGGATCGCCTGCGAATACAAACACCACAACGACGAGCACGGCAAAAATCGCCATCGTAGCCAGGTTCTCGACGCGACGCGCTTCGAGTCGAACGTCCTTGGTGATGATCGCGACGGCCGACCCAAGACCGGTCACTCGGTTCTCGCCACGGCTCGCGAGTACCGATCAGCCAACTCTCCGTCTGCCAACGTGCTCCATTCCCCCGCGTCGGCCACCTTACCGGCCACGAGGATGAGATAGTGGGTGACCGCCGCGGGCACGCGAGCCAAGTCGTGAGTCGTCAACACGATCGCACGACCTGCCGACCTCAGCCGACCGAGTGCGACGCCAAGGCGTGAAGCCGCGTGTGGATCGAGCCCAGCGTACGGTTCGTCGAGCAGCAAGATGCGCGGATCGTGCAGCGCTGACCGAGCGATCGACAATCTCTGGGCCTGACCCCGCGACAGCGTTCCCGCCCGGCGGTCGCTGAGGTCACCGAGCTCGGCGTCTTCTAGGGCTCTCTGCGCGCTGAGTTCCGGGTCTTTCACACCGTAAAGAGTGGCGTAGAAAACGAGATTCTCGAACGCCGACAGGCCGTCGTAGAGAAACGTCTGGTGGGATACTACGCCGACCGCGACCTGCCGCTCGGCGGGTGCCGACAACCAATCTTCGCCGGTCAGGCGAACTGTGCCTGACGAGGGCCGCGCGAGCCTGGCGAGCGTTCGGACGAGCGTCGTCTTGCCGGCGCCGTTGGGCCCGACGATGACCAGAAAATCGCCTGCGTCCATTGAGAACGAGACTTCGTGGAGCGCAAACAGCGATCCGTACTGTCGAGATACGCCAGCAACTTCGAGCAGCGGTGCGCTTCCGATCGGCTCTCGGCTCAGTACCGTGGCTATGGACTTAGCGTGGTGAGGTCGCCCTCGGCCTGGTACTTGGATGGACACTTCGTGAGCAGCGTCTCAGCGTGGAAGGTGCCTTCCGTATCCAGCTGCCCCTCGACGACGACTTGAATCCCAGGCCGGAAAATGTCAGGCACCGTGCCTTCGTAGACGACCGGGACCTGAGCTGAACCGCCCCCGGACTCGGCGGCGCTTTGGATCGCGAAGTGAACCTGCCGACTTTCTGCGTCTTTTACGATCGACCCTTCGACGATGTCTCCCGATATCCGGATCCGACCGTCGGTATCGGCGACCGCGAGTAATTCGTCCACTTCGTAGTAGTAGGTGAGGTTTTGGCGGGTACCCTGAAACACCAGGTAACTCAACGCGGCACCAACCAACACTATCGCGATGGCCAACCTGCCAATTGACGTACGCCCTCTCTTCATTATTCGGTCTCCTCTAGTTCCTTATCGAGCCGCTCCAGATACGGAGCCGGTGGCGGCTCTGGCGTGATTCGTCTGCCGTCTTGGCCTCGCCAACGGCGAGCCGCGAACACCAACATGGCGGCACCGGCTACCACCGCCACGAACGGCAATACGTAAGCTGTAAGGCTAAATCCGCGTCTCGGTGGCGTCAACAAAATCCACTCTCCGTAGCGGGCGATAAAGTACTCCCGGATCTCGTCATCAGAGCGCCCTTGGACGATCAACTCACGAACCCGGCGTTTCATGTCCTCGGCCATGAATGAGCGCGATTGCCGAATCGACTGGCTACGGCAAACAGGGCACTTGAACTCGCTTTCGAGCGACCGGGCGCGAGACTCTTGCTCGGGGGTCAACTCGATGGCGCTTTCGCCAGCGGCCGCCAATCGCTCTTCCGGCGCCAGCGCATCTTGAGCGGTCCCAGCGTGGACCACCGAAACCGACAAGACTCCAGCCATCACGATCGACGCAAACACGATCGACCTCACCGCTGGTCACCCCCGATCGGAGTTACGCTCGCTGGGTCGCCCGACGCGTCACCCATCTCACCGCGTTTGAGCGCCGCTATTTGCTGGTCGAGGTCGGCACTCGACACCGGTCCGATGTGCTTTGACAGTATCCGACCGTCGGGCGCGATGAAGAACGTCTCGGGTACACCAAATAAGCCGTAGTCGATCGCCACTGAGCCGTCTACATCGGCCGCCAGCAAGTAAGTTTTTCCGTAGCGTTCGATAAACGCCTTAGCCGCAGCCTCCCTGTCGTTAACAGCGATTCCCATGAACGCCACGTCGGGACCGTAACGTTACCAACCGGCCTCTAGAACGGCGGCCTCATCGCGGCACGACAGGCACCACGACGCCCAGAAGTTCAAGACCACCGGCTTACCGTGAAAATCATCCAACACGAGATTGGAATCGGGTGCACTGTAGTACGGGATTGCAAACGGCGGCGCCGGGTGACCAACAAGCGGGGACGCGAGCGTAATCTCGCGTGTCAACGCGTACGCGAAGAGTGCCACGACAGCCCCGAGAAGCGCGAGGAAAGCGACTCGCCTCATGCCTCCAATCTCGGCTCTGCCACCGTCTGCGGCCAACCTCGCTTTCGAGACCGAGGCGATTGGCCCTATACTGGCATCGGTACCCCGCAGGCACCGCAAAACAGAGGGTTGGAGGCAGCAGACGTGTTCAATCAGGCCACGGGTCACACCACAGAAGCGGTCAATATCCAACGATCCGATACCGCGATCGAGCTGGTCGGCGTGCGCAAGCAGTTCGGCGATCTCGTCGCCGTCGATGAGCTCGACCTCGCAGTCCCGCGGGGAGCGACCTACGGCCTGCTGGGACCCAACGGAGCCGGCAAGACGACCACCATTCGGCTGCTGCTCAGAATTCTCGAGCCCGACGCCGGCGAGCTGCGCGTTTTTGGCCAATCAGTCCGTCGCAACCTGCTCGACCGAGTCGGCTACCTCCCAGAAGAACGGGGGTTGTACCGCACCATGAAGATCCGAAGCATGTTGTCGTTCCTGGCCGAGCTCAAGGGCGTCTCGCCGAGCGAGTCGCGACCTCGGATCGATGCGTGGCTCGAGAGGTTTGGGCTTGAAAACCGTGTCGACGACAGAGTCCAGGATTTTTCCAAGGGGATGCAGCAGAAGCTGCAGTTCATAGCCGCGGTACTCCATGAGCCGGACGTCGTCGTGTTGGACGAACCGTTTAGCGGACTCGATCCGATCAACCAGCGCGTGCTCAAGGAAGTCATCGCCGACATCAGGCAGACCGGTCGCACGATCTTGTTGAGCACCCACTTGATCGAATACGCGGAGCGATTGTGCGATCACGTCTGCATCATCGACGGGGGACGCAAAGTGGTCGACGGTCCGGTCCAACGAGTCAAGCGCGAACACGGTGGCACACACGTCGCATTGACCCTGGACGGTGTCAGCCGCGTCGACACGGCGACCCTGATCGAGAAGTTCGAGGCAATGAGCTCGGTGACCCGGGTTTTGGCTGATGGGAGCGATCTCGAGATTACCCTCAAGGACGGCGCCGATTCGGACAATCTTCTCGCCTCTTTGGTCACCAACGGAATCCGACTCCAGCGCTTCGCTCGTGTCGAACCATCACTGCAACAGATCTTTGTCGACAGAGTGGGCGTCAACCCACAGACCGGCACTCGCACCGATGTCTAGAACCTGGGCCATCGTTCGGCGTGAGTTCTTGGTCTTTGCGAGAAGCAAAGCGTACGTCATAGGCACGCTATTTGGTCCGCTCATGATCGGCGTGTTTTTCGTGTTGCCGATCTACTTCCTCAGCGGCGGCGCCGAGCGAACGATCGCGATCGTGGATGCCTCCGGCCTCGGGATCGGCGAGGACGTCTCAGCGGCGCTCTTCGCAGACCCAAGAGTCAGTGGGACCGCGCGCTCCCGTACGTTGTACACAACTCAGGTCATCGACCTCTCGGTGCCGGCCAGCGTGCGAGGCCTGGCGTTGGCCGGCCCCGGCTCGGTTCTCGGGTCGCTCAAGCAGTCGGTCGAGGCAAAAACGATCGACGGGTACCTCTGGCTGCCAAACGGCCTGCTGGACGGTGCAAAGGCCCAATACGAAGGCAATAACGCGACCAATTTTGGCGAGATGAGCGAGATAAGGGCGGCCGTTCAGCGTGCCGTTCAGCGCAATCGATTGGAGGTCGCCGGCATCGATGCCGATGCGGTCGGCGAAGCATTTGAGCAGGTTGGGTTCGAGGCCAAGAAGGCTGGCGATAACGCTCGTGGGTCCACCGGTCCGCTGGTCGTACTGGGCCAGCTGATGGGTTTCGTGATCTACTTCTTGGTCATCATCTACGGCTACGCGGTGGCGCGGAGTGTTCAGGAAGAGAAGAAGGACCGGATCGTGGAGATTCTGCTTAGCTCGATCAGACCAGAGAACCTCATGGCAGGCAAAGTGCTCGGCATCGCCGCCGCGGGGATCCTTCAGGTCACGGTGTGGGCTGTCGTCGCCGGTATCGCGTTGACGTTGGGCCGAGGATTTCTGCAGCAGTTCGAAGGCCTCGGGTTTGAGCTGCCGCAAGTCCCACCATGGATAGGCCTGGTCTTTCTGTTCTATTTCGCCGGGGGGTTCTTCCTGTACGCCAGCATGTACGCCGCGGTAGGCGCCGCGTCGACTTCCGACCAGGAAGTCCAGCAGATGCAATTCCCGTTGATCCTGCCACTGATGATGGGGTTCTTCATGGCCTTTGCGGTCCTCAACGATCCGGACGGGCCCACTTCGGTCACCGGATCGCTCATCCCCTTCACGTCGCCGGTCGTGATGCCGATCCGAGCGACGATGGTCAACGTGCCGGGTCTGGAGCTGGCAGCATCGATACTGTTTCTGACTCTTGCCTGTGCTGCGTTTCTTTGGATCGGCAGCCGCGTGTATCGAGTGTCGATTCTGGCGACCGGCAAGCGTCCAACGCCACGCCAGCTGTGGAACTGGATGTTGAAAGGCTAGCCGCCGCCCGCTACTTACCGCGCAACCGCTCTACGTTCGACTCCTCTCCCATCACCACCAACACGTCGCGGCGCTCGAGCACCGTGTCCGCGTGTGGTGCGATCCGCTGCTCGTGTCCGCTCGCATCCATCCGCTGTATGGCGATGACACTGACGCCGAACTTCTGCCGCAGCTGCAGCTCCTGCAGTGACTTGCCGACCATTGTGGTCGGTAGCGGTACCTTCGCCATCTGTGACTCGGCCGGCAGCTCGAAGTAGTCAAACCCGGTCCCCTCGACGGTGCGCATTTTGGCCAACAGCGCGTTGCGACGCAGGACCTCGCGGTCAAACGCCCCCAACACGCCGCGCCGCGTCACGATTCCCAAGAATCGCCGATCGACTTCATTGTCGATCACGGGCAGCTGGCCCAAGTCCCGCAGCCATAGTTTCTCATTCACTTCGACGAGCGAGGTCTCCGGCGTGACGACCGGGATCTCGGAAACCAGGTCAGCGGCGATCACCAGCGGGCGCATCTCCTCTTCGTTCAGGAATCGCTTGACCTCGTGCAGCTCGACGATCCCGATGAAGCGCCCGTCCTCATCCCCGATGTAAAGCTGCAGCCAACGCGATTCATTGAAGATCTCGACCAGCTTCTCGAGTGACAAACTCTGTGAATGAAGTTCAACGTTCGGCAGCATGATGTCGCTCACCGACAACGACCGCATCAGTCGTTCCTGCGGCGTTCCCTCCCACTCCATACCGCGGCGTCGCAGTTCAGCGGTATAGATCGAGGTTCGGCGCAGCGCCTGTGAAGTCCAGAAAGCCATCACCGCGGTCAGCATGAGCGGGAGGACGATGGCGTAGTTCTGAGTCAACTCGAAGATTATGATGATCGCCAGGAAGGGCGCATGCGTCGTCCCGGCGACCAAACCGCTCATCCCCGCCAGCGCGTATGCGCCGGCAGATCCAGTCTGACCCGGCAGCCAGGTGTGCAGTGCGCTACCAAACACACCACCCAGCATGGCCCCTAGAAACATCGTCGGCGTGAAGATGCCGCCCGAGCCACCGGACGCGAGCGTGGCCGACGTGGCGATCATTTTGACGAAGAACAAAGTCGCCATGAGTGTCAGGCTCAACTGTCCGGCCAGAACCAGGTTTATCGGCAAGTAGCCGTTACCCAAGACGAATGGCCAGGCCGCTGCCAGCAAACCGATAACCGCTCCCCCGAGCGTCATGCGTGCCAATTGCGAAAGCTCCACGCGGTCCCACAGACGGTACATCCGCTCCATCGCGATCTGGAACAACACGGCACCCAACCCTGCCAAAAAACCGAGCACCAGGTACGGTACGATCTCCCAGACCGACACCATCACGTATTCCGACCCCGGCGGATAGATCGGCCCAGGGCCGACAAACACACGCGTCACCAAAGTCGAGATCGCGGCCGCGATCACCGCTGGACCGAAAAACAACATGTTGAAAGAGCCGATGATGACTTCCATAACGAACAACGTCGCACCGATCGGGGTGTTGTACGCGGCCGCGAATCCGGCTGCGATACCGGCGGCCATCAAGATGCGAACGCGATCCTCCGAGAACCGGAATGAGCGGCCGACGCGGGACCCGATCGCCGCAGCGATCTGACCCATCGGCCCCTCGCGACCGACGGCGCCGCCAGAAGCCAGCGTCATCAACGACGAAGAGGCTCGCTCGAGAGCCGCAGATAGTTGAATCGTCTGCCCACCGATCGAGATGACCTCGAGGATCTCGGGGAACCCCTTCCTATCCCGCCGGAGGCGGGAGAAGAACATCGCCAAGACGGCCGCCGCGCCGGCCCCGAGGATCGGAACCCCCAACCGGTAGAAACGCGGCGCCCCCAGCGCCGCCACGATCAGCTCGTCGGGCCGACCCCAAAGCAGCCAGATCGCCCCGTCGAGGAACCATCGGAAAGCTGCGCCTGCAAGCCCGCCGAGGAGTCCCACGATACAGATAGCGATAAAAAAGAGTGCGTTTTCGTTACCGGCAAACTGGGTGCGAAGGCGCCGAACAACGAGCTGGGCTGGTAGGCCGATCGTGTTTAGGAAGGAGAGGTTCACGCACTACGATAGCGAACGCGTGCTGGAGAACGCTACGGTGTGGTGCCGGTGCCACGTTTGTGTCGTTGGTAGTACCGGCGGGCTTTGGCGCGGTTTCCGCAGTCACCCATCTTGCACCAACGACGGCTATGATTGCGGCTTGTATCGACGAACAGCCATGTGCAGCTGTTGCCGTCGCATTCCTCTACCCGTTCGATCACATCAGAGCTCAAGACGTCTGCAGCGTCACGCACGATCGGCCACAGCACGCGATCGAGTTCGCACTCACCACCGACAAAGCGCCACTCCAAACGGTTCCCACTCGGTGTGAGCTTAAGCCGTGCCAGCGCGCTCGAGAGCTCGCGGTCGATGACCGCCAAATCCCGCTCGGCTGGCTCACGATCGTCACGAATCGAATGAAAAACTCGGAACAACCCTTCGCGGAGCTCTATCGCCCGGTCAAAAACCTCGTTCGCCGCTTCTGGCTCGCTCGACGCCTTCGCCAGCAGATCCATCGCCTCCTCGACGCTCAGTAACCCCTCGGACGCGCTCCACCCGACGACGTCTGCATAGCTCTCGAGCCAATCTGGAGGCCCGTTTCGCAAACCGCCTTCAGTGTTGATGAAATCGAGGCTCGGTCGACCACCGACTTGAGGGCGGTCTGCGAAGTTCTTTGTACTAACCATCAAAATCAACTTGACAAGTTAGAATCGGCCGTGTAGAATATCACCATCAAATCGATTTTAGCCGGTTAGAGGGCTTCCGTCAAGGGCCGAGGCCCGCCGGCCTGTGGGAAAAGGAGGTCCCCAAATGCTCGGATGGCTTCGGATATCGAACGGAAAGAGGCGGGCGAACGGTGCTGGACCGGATTCCCGCGCCCGCTCCAGGCGGCCTCGCCCGTCCCTGGAGATCGCCAACCTGCGGTTTCCGCTGCTCCCAACCGAGGAGAGCCACGGCGCGCATCGAGCGATACTCGACGCCGAGCGCGAGCCTCGATCCACGTACCTACCACCACCGCCGGCATGAAGTACGGCTCGCGTCCGGTGATCGCCGTGGCCGCTGCGTGTGTGTTGTGGGGCCTGGCGTTTCTCTTTGCAAAGATCGCGCTGGCGGAGCTCAACGCTGCGCACCTGGTGCTGTACCGCTTTGCGATCGCCTCGATGGTACTGGCCGGGGTCGTGATACACTTCGGCAAGCTCCCTCGCTGGCGCGACGTTCCGCTGTTGCTGCTGACCGGCACCTTGTGTGTGCCGCTCACGATGCTGACCCAGTTCGCCGGCCTCGAGCGAACGAGCGTCGCCAGTGCGTCGCTGATCATCGGAGCGGGGCCGCCACTCATCGCGCTGGCCGCGTTCCTGGTCCATCGCGAACGACTTGGAGCGTGGGGTTGGGCGGCGATCTTCCTCTCAACCCTCGGGGTTGGGATCATGGTCGGGCTGCCCGGCCCGGGTCGAGACTGGATCGACGACGGGCTGGTGTTTCTTTCGATGTGCTTCGTGCCTCTGTGGGTCTTGCTCAGCCTGCGCTTCGTTCGCATCTACTCGGCCACGTTGGCGACCGCCTACATCCTGATCGGCGGGACTTTGACGCTCGTGCCGATCACGATCGGCTGGTCCGGCCTTCCGCCGACTGATATTTCCGGCCAGGGCTGGGGCGCGCTGTTCGCATTGGCGATCACTTGCACCGTGGCGCCGTTTCTGCTCTGGAACTGGGGCATCGGCCGAATGGAAGCCGGCCGCGCCGGGGTGTTCATCAATCTGGAGCCGGTCGTCGGCGCAGCATCGGACATCGCCCTGCTCGGCGACTCGCTGACCGGAGGCGCAGTCGCCGGTGGCGCGTTGATTCTGGTCGCTTCCGGGATCGTCACCCACAGCTAGAAAGGTTCTCCAAACGTGCTGGTTTCCCCATCAGAAACCCTTCTGGTTGACTCCCTCTGTTGTTGAGGGCGACCTTAGGGGTCACGGTCGCTCCCCGCTCCCAAGCTCACCACCACCGGTTGGAGGTTCCCCGTGGCCGAGACCGATCGTTACAGAGCGCTCAGCCTGGCGCTCGGTGTGTTCGGCCTGATCTTCATCGTCGGCATCTACATGGCGTTCCAGGCGCTTGGCGACGTGCCGGCGCTGCCACTGGTCGGTGTGCGTTGATCGTGCTGGCACCAAGAAGAAAACCCGCGTCCTAACGGAAGAGGAGGAAAAACGGTGAACACGAAACGCTTGCTCATGAGTTTTGTGGCGACTTACATCGTGTACCAAATCCTCGGGTACTTGATCCACCAGGTGTGGCTCGCGGACACCTATCAATCGCTGTCGGCTGTGTGGCGACCCGAGGCCGAGATGATGTCGAAGATGTGGGTCATGTACATCAGCAGCGCGTTCTTCTGCTTCTTCTTCTGCTACATCTTCGTTCGGGGGTATGAGAACCGAGGCATCGGCGAGGGGTTCCGGTTCGGCGTGATCATCACGTTGTTCTACACGCTTCCCGTGGTCTACGATTCGTACGTGATCTACCCGATCCCCTATAGCCTGGTGCTGCAGTGGCTCTTCAGCGGCTTGGTTATCTCGATCATCCTCGGGATCGTCGCAGCAATGGTGTACAAACCGCGAGCGGCTGCGTAGGGTTCCCCTAAACTTACGGGTCGCTATCGAGCCCGCGCTTCTGGAGCGCGGGCTCGCGGTGATCACGATTACTCGAGGGGATCGGTTTCCAAGGCTTGGAGCCGGCCGGTATCGTGGTGTTGACTCACGCCCTTATGCAACACCTGGTCCGTCTCCGATCTGTCTTCGAACCGGTCTTGCTTGTCGCCAAGGAGCCAGCGAAGGCATATGGATAAAGCCGAAGCGCTTGAAGTCCTGTCGAACGAGATGGCGCGGTATCGAAAACGCTCCTACGAGGAACTCGCGGGGCTAATCGGACAAGTCGATGCGTACGAGGTCAAGGCTGTGTCGGGCGCCGCCTATCAGATCGAGATTCAGGTCTACTGGGATTCGAAAAAGGGTAGTGACTTGAGAGTGATCGGTGGGGTCGATGACGGTGGCTGGCGGGCGTTTGCGCCCTTGACCGACGACTTCATCCTAACCGCCGAGGGCGAGTTTATCGGCGAGTAGCCCTAGCGCGGCCGGCGCTTGACGAACTGTCCGCGGCCGACGGTGCCGACGAACTCGCCGTCCGACGCCGCCAACTCGCCGCGCACCCACACCTTGGTCGGCGCACCCACCGTTTCGAACCCTTCATACACGTTGTAGTCGCAGCGTGAGAAGTGCGTCTCCGCCGAGATCGTGTTAGTCGCCGAGGGATCCCACAGCACGAGATCTGCATCCGCACCGATTTCGATCGTGCCCTTGCGCGGGTAGAGACCAAAGATCTTGGCCGGGTTGGTAGAACAAAGCTCGACCCAACGGTTGACGCTGATCCGGCCCTTGTCGACGCCGTGCGTGTAGAGCAACGGCAATCGTTCCTGAAGCCCCATAAACCCGTTCGGGATCAGGCGAAAGTCGTCCCGGCCCATCTGCTTCTGCTCGCTAAAGCTAAACGCGCAGTGATCGGTCCCCATGACCGAGATCTCGTCGTCGGCCAGCGCTTTCCACAGCACGTCCTGGTCCTTCTTCTTCCGCAACGGCGGCGACAGCACGTACTTGGCGCCCTCAAAGTCGGGCAGGTCATACAGCGAGTCGTCCAGCAACAGATACTGGGGGCACGTCTCACCCCACACCGGCTCATCTCGCGTGCGTGCCGCGGCGATCCGCTCGACCGCGTCCTCGCACGTGACGTGCACGATGTAAACCTGCTGACCGACGATGGCACCGAGGTCAATCACCCGGCCGGTCGCCTCGCCTTCGGCTCGCGGGGGCTGGGCGAGCGCGTGATAACGCGTACCGGTGTTTCCCTGCTCGGCAAACCGATCGGCCAGCATGAGCTGGATGTCTCCGTTGACCGCGTGCACGTTGACAAACCCGCCAGCCGCCTTGGTCGCCTCGAGGATATGGACAATCTGTTCGTCGTTGACATCGAACACGCCTTTGTAGGCCATGAAGATCTTGAACGACGTGATGCCGTGATCGCTGACGACCTTGGGGATCTCTTCGGCGATTCGATCGTCCCAGTCGACGACCGCCATATGGAACGTGTAATCGTGGGCTGCCTTGCCGGCTGACTTTTCGTACCACACGTCGAGCGTTTCGAGCAGCGACTCGCCTTTGGCGGGGATCGCGAAATCGATCAACGCAGTTGTCCCGCCCATGATACCCGCGATCGTGCCACTCTCGAAATCGTCGATCGATACCGTTCCCATGAACGGCAACGCCATGTGAACGTGGGGATCGACCCCACCTGGGATCAGCAGCTGGTCGGAACCATCGACGATCTCGTCGCCGGACTCGGCCACCACGTCCAAGCCAACGGCAGTGATTTTCTCGCCCTCGATCCGGACGTCGGCGCGCGTCGTCTCTGTAGCGCTGACGACCTCGGCGTTTTGGATCAGCATCGCCATGCATTCAAAGTCGAACAAAAACCGGTTGCCGGCAATGCCTGGGCGATGCCTACTAACCTGCTCGGGTGAAGCTCTTGTGGACGATCTTCCATCCCTCGGCAGTCTCAAGGAGCGTCATGTAATCGATCAGCGTTACGTCGGGGTACACGAGCTCCAGCTTGCCGATCGCGGTGTTACCCGTGATGTCGATCGATACGATGCGCCGTTGGCGTTGAGCTTCGTCCTCTGCCACCGCCCCGGTGAAGCCTGCCAGCCAATCGTCGAGGGTGCGGATACGCACCCCCTCATCACCCAACC
>JBFGIA010000048.1:0-17791 GCA_041577935.1 Gemmatimonadota bacterium
CCGTACGACCACACTCGACGAATGGGCGGCCAGAGAGATCCCAGACGGACGCTTGGTGCTCAAGGTCGACGTACAAGGCGCAGAGGGGCTTCTGATCGAAGGCGGCCGACAGACGATTCGCGAACGCGTGATCGCGTTCTACAGCGAGGTCATGCTGTCTCCCATGTATAGCGGGCAAACGGACTTTGGAGCGGTTCACGAGCGCTTGACGACAGAACTCGGTTTTGTTCTGCGGAACATCTATCCGTGTCTGCACAACGACAGCGGAAAGGCTGTCCAGGCTGATGCCCTGTGGGTTAAACCACCGGTTCTAGAGGCATTGCGCGGTCAACCCTAAGGCTCTGCGGACGTGGGTTGGGAGGTCATTTATGTTGACGATGGTTCCGCGACAATGGTCCACGCATCCTAGCCCGACTCGTGGATCTCGATTCACGCGTCCAGGTCGTCACTCTCGATCGCAACTACGGCCAATCGACGGCCATAATCGCCGGCGCCGAGGCAGCGTTCGGCGACTGGGTCGCGACGCTCGATGCGGACGGCCAGAACGATCCTGAGGATATCCCTCGCATGTGGGAGGTTATCTCGATGCGGAATTGCGATGGCGTCACCGGTGTCCGCGGGCATCGCGCTGGCGGGTACACGATTGTCGAGCTGGCCGTGAATCACCGCCCCCGCATTGTCGGCCAATCCAAGTACGGGATCAACAACCGACTGTGGTGCCGGATGGCGGATGTGCTGATGGTCCGCAGGCTACTTCAGCGCAGAATCCACTATCAGACCACAGAGGCCCCCACAGCCGTGCGTCTTGGAGCCTGGCTGTGAATGTCCTGGTAACCGGTGGCGCCGGTTTCATTGGCTCACATCTGTGCGAGGCGTTGATTGACCGTGGTGACCAAGTCGTGGCGCTGGACAACTTCGACCGATGTTACCCGAGAGAGCGGAAGCTTCAGAACGTCACTGCGCTGCGCGGTCACGCGCGCTTCAACCTCGTAGAACGAGATCTCAAAGACTTGGAGGCTGTAACCGAGGTCTTAGCTGGCGGCTCGTTTGACGTCGTCGTTCACATGGCTGCAAAAGCGGGGATCCGCGCGTCGATGCGGAATCCGAGCCCCTACATCGAGACTAACCTGGGCGGAACGGTGAACCTCCTCGAAGCGATGGTCAGGACCGGTTGTCGTCGGCTTGTCTTCGCTTCGTCTTCGTCGGTGTACGGCGACAATCCTGGAAGACCGTCGCGCGAGGATGACCGCGCAGTGCCGGTCTCGGTGTACGCGATGACGAAAAAGAGTGGGGAGGAGCTGTGTCGCGTCTATACCGCTATGCAGAATCTGAGCGCGATATGTCTTCGTTTCTTCACCGTTTACGGTCCGCGACAGCGACCGGAGATGGCGATCCATAAGTTTACTCGGTTGCTGCTCGACAATGAGCCCATACCGCTCTTCGGAGACGGATCGATGCAGCGTGATCACACCTTTGTCGAAGACATTACTCGCGGCGTCGTGTCTGCGATCGCCTATGTCTTCGAGAATGAAGGCTGTGAGGTTTTCAACCTCGGATCGGGAATGCCACCGGTGACGTTGAACGAGTTGGTCGCAAGGCTGGGCTGGCTCTCAAAGAGCCAGCCCATAATTGAGTACCATCCTGTCCCAGGAGGCGACGTCGACCGAACCTGTGCCGACATTCAAAAGGCCAAAAGCCTGCTCGGTTACCGACCTCAGATCGATTTGTCGGAGGGGCTCGAGCGGTTTCTCGAGTGGTACCGTAGCGGCGACGCGGACACAGACCACGTGACTGCACGAAGTCGGGGCAGGCGGAGCAGCTAGACTCCGGTTACATTTGAGTCTGTCCTGGCAAGTCGATTAGCAGCAACCTCCCCGGTGGGTATAGCAGGTGAAGCTCACAGTTCTCGTTTTCAGCTTGGTGCTGGTGCTGACCATGTTGGCAACGTGCAGGAGCGTCCAGCTGCCGGATCTCGAGACGGTCCACGTGGCTCCGCCCGGGGCCTGTGTCGTCGTCGGTTTCTTGGGCGGGATGGACGCCTGGAACGACGCCAGCAAGGGCGTGCGGGAGCTGGCGCTCGAGTTACGTGACACCGATCGGGGCGTGTACGCCGAGACGTTCGAAAACCGACGTATCCCACTGGCGGTGGCGTTTGTCGAGCGCATGTTGGATGCCAATGAGAACGGCACGGTGGACGCAAACGAGAGGCGGCGCGTGCGTCTAGTCGTGTACGGCCAGAGTCTCGGCGGTTGGGCGGCCGTCGAGTTTGCGCGAATGCTCGCTGCTCAAGCGGTTCCGGTTGAGTTCCTGCTTCAGATCGACAGCGTGGGCTTCGGTGATGACGAGGTGCCGGCCAACGTTCGTCGAGCGGCCAATTTCTACCAGGACGACGGTTGGATTGTCGCCGGCGAGAACCCCATCCGAGCGACGGATCCGAGCCGAACCCGCGTCATCGGCAACTGGAAGTTCGCCTACGATCAACCGCCAGGTTCAGCGATTGACATCGGAGATTTACCGTGGTGGAAAAAGGCATTCCGCGTGGCCCACGCCCGAATGGATCGCGATCCTAGGGTGTGGACGGCGGCGGGAGCCCTTATCGATCACGCCTGCCGGCCCGGTGCAAGCGGGCGCGTGAATAGCTAGGCTGGTGTTGACGTGAATGCGGAACGCAGCCGAATACTGAGTCAAGGCATGATCGCCGGCGTGATTGGGTACGCGACGGTGGCGGTGTGCTTTGGCGTGCTCAACCTGATCGCCGGACGCCACCTCCTTCACACCGCGGCCGTGCTGGGACACCGGCTGCTCGGAACTCTGGACGGCGGGACCGCAGTCACGATCGAGCCGGCGCCGATTTTTGTTTACAACGGGTTGCACCTGGTTCTCTTCCTGTTGGTCGGTCTGATCGCGTCTTGGGTCGTGTTCAAGCTCGAGAAGTATCCTCAACTCTGGTATCTTGTTCTGTTCCTCGCGTTGTTTGTCTTTTTCCACACCATCGGAGTGGTGCTCGCCTTCGTCGAGCCGGTGACCGACGCTGTCCCGATGTGGACCACCGTGTTGGTGAGCCTTGCGGCGGTGCTCATGATGGGTGGCTACTTGTGGTTGGCTCACCCTCGCCTTCGACGGGAAGTCCAGCGGTTGGGCGACTTCGAGGACCCGGTCGGACCCCTTTGAGCCAGTCCGGCAGGTCATTCAACACTCGTTGGACTCTGCGTTTGTGCTCTCGAAACGCCTGCCTGCCCTGCCGGTGAGGCGAACCATGCTATGCGGTTTCTTGCCCCGGAACTCCTTCTCGATTCGAACGTAGCCAGCCGTTTCGAGCTTCAACCCCGTTACACCCCACACACCCTAATCCCGCTGTTTCAGGTCTCGAGGCATCACGCCAAGGCTTTGATGCCCAGAAGACTAGCGCTACACCCTCAAGTCATGTATTAAGTACCGGAATCTGAAAACGCCAGCATTGGAGCGGAGGAATTAATGACGAGTATCCCGGTAATCATCGGTGTTTCAATCGCCGCACTCGCCCTTGTGTACGCGTTCGTTCAGAACCACCGGCAACTCCGCGAAGGGCAGGCGATCAAGGAGTGGGTATTGGCCAACGCACCCGAGGCGTGGGAAAGTCTCGGGTCCTTGCACAAGCGCTGGCTCTCGCCCGAGGTCGGTCTTACGGTTCTGCTGCGAAAAAAGGCGATCGAAGACCCAGCGTTCGAACAACAGTTCGGACAGATGCGGGAGTATGGCCGTAAAAAGCTCCAAGCGCTGATTATCGGGACGATCGCGATACTGATCGTGCTCGTCGGGACGAGGTTGTTCGGCTGGACGTGGTGACCTCGTTAGGGTGTGTAGGTGATTTCCCGACACGACTTTCACATCACTCGCTTGGCTTGCCAGGTCGGCGTATACTGCCAAGGAACGGGGGTTGTGATTCTGGGTACAAGGGCGACAGAAACGCACTAACGGGTTACTCAACTGACCAAGCGGGGGTCAAGACATATGAGGGTTCCACGACGGTTCTCACTGTGGACGCTGGTACTGCTGCTCGCCTTTGGAGCGGCCACGGCCTACGGGCAGGACAAACAAGCCGAGACGGCGGAAAAGGCGACGCCTGCCACCGAGATGGCCAAGCCAAAGGTGGTACCACACGATCTGGAAGGACGCTCCGAATGTCTGATGTGCCACTCGGGGGCTATGGAGGGAGTGGCGGGTGTACCTGAGGATCATGCCGGGCGCGGCAACGAGACGTGCCTCTGGTGTCATGGAGCTGGCGCTGCGATGCAGACCGCAACAGCGGCGCATATACCGCACGAACTAGAAGGTCGGGCGGATTGCGCCATGTGCCACATGAGCGGAATGGAGTCGATTCCTCAGGCGCCCGAGGATCACGAAGGTCGACCGAACGAAAGCTGCACGATGTGTCATCTGCCGAAGGCAAGCGGTACCTAGACGAGGAGAGCAGTTGAGGTGGCGCTCGACGCTCTGAGTCGAGCGCCGAACGTCACATCGGATCGGTCACGAGCTTTGGGTTATGAGATCGGTTTCTCCGGAAGCTCGACCGTGAACGTCCACAGCCCTGAGTTGTAGTCGGTCGCGTAGAACATATCACCAACTGGCGACCAACCGTCACCGAACATCGGGAACACACCCCATACATTCGGAGCGAACGGAAGCCGCGCGTCTTCGGGTCCTGCCGCTGGCAGAAAGTAGGCGATCTCGCGGCCCTGCGCGTAGAGATCACCACGTAACTCACCACTCACATCGACGACGCGAATGCCACCCTGGTAGTAGCCGATGTACAGCACGTCATCATCGACCCAGAAGTTGTGCGCACCCGCTTCGGGCACCTCATACTTGGCGACGTACTTCGGGTTGGCAGGATCGGTAACGTCGATGACGTGTACCGCACCGCGAGGGTCTTCGCCCAGCCCCGGAATGTTGGGGGTAGTGCCTTGAAGGCTGAAATCTTCGTCGCCCACGAAGACGTAGTTCCGGTGGCGAATCGCCGAGTGCGTCGGTCCACCAGGATAGAAGATCCGGCTCACCTGCACCGGCGCCTCGGGAGTTCCACCCTGATCCCCACCGCCGACATCGAGAATGACGAGTCCGTCGTTCATGTACGAGACGTAAGCCATGCCGTCCTGCACCCAAACATCGTGCAACGAGCGACCGTCGACGGGGAGACCCCACCGACCGACCTCGCGCGGGCGGGCGGGATCGGAGAGATCGATGATGTGCAGATCGTTAGTGCCATCATTGACCGCGTAGACGAGATCTCCGACCCAGAAGACGTTGTGGACACCCGCGGTCAAGGTCTCGGTGTACTCGCTCACCAGCTCAGGTTGAGCCGGATCCTCGAGCGAGAACACTAGAATCCCGTTACGCCGGTTAGTTGCCCCCTCGCGTGTAGCGACCAGCCACCGACCGTCCTCTGACACCTTGACGTCGTTTACGACGCGAGCGTCGAACTCCTGCTCGTTTGTTAGTCCTGGATTGGCCGGGTCCGAAACGTCGAACGTGAGTAGACGATTGGCCTGATGCGTACCCACGTATACGTACGAGTTCTGTGGCCACAGATCAGAGGTGTATGTCTCGACGTTCTTGCCGTGGCCGTTTATGTGGATCCGGCCCGACACTCCACGCTCGACGGCTTCGATCGATGCCGTTGCGACGCGGTCGCCCAACACGGCGACAACCGTATACCGACCCGAACGCTCGGCCACGAACGAGCCATCGGGGTAGGCCTCAGCGCCAGCCTGGGCTACCGACCAGACCGGACGGGCGTGATTTTCGTTCAACGTGAGTCGCACAACATCGCCCGTGCGAATAGCGCCGCTCGGCACGCCGCGGATCGACAGCGGACCTCCGGATTCGGCTATGACCGAGATGTCGTACTCGATCGTCGCGTCGTCGGCTTTGACGGTGACGGTGGCCCGGCCCGGCGATCGCGCGACCAACGTGTGAGCGTCAACCGCGATCACCTCTGGTGCGCTTGAGGCGATTTTTAGAGCAGGGTCTAGAACCCAGCGATGAATCGAATTGAGGGCATCGATCTCAAGGGGCACCCGGCTACCGACCGTGAGCTGTGAAGGTATATCCGTGTAGACGCTGATCGACTCGATCTTTGGGCTGGATACAGTGACCGCAGCCGTACCGATTGCGTTGTTTGCTACTGCAACGACAACTCTCTCGCCGGCGTTCATGCCCACGAAATCTCCGGCCTCGTTGATCGTCCCACCCAACGAGAACCATTCGACATCGCTACCCGCGATCTCGGTACCTGCTTGGTCGTAAACACGGGCGACGAAGCGCTGGGTTTGTTCCGAGTCGAGAGTGATTTTGTTTGGAACGACATCAATCCTCGAGATGCCAGGCGCAGAGCGGAACATCTCGAAGCTGGGCTCGACCGGTGCTTGTTGACCGACCGGCACGAGCGCCACCGGCAGCACAAATCGAGCTTCCTCGCCGAGGCTGAACCATAACCCGACCAGGCTGTCATCCTCGCGCGTACCAATGAAGCGGCCAGGACCAAATGGTGTGTCGAACTCCATCCGTGCCCGATCTTCGGTCACCTGGCTGTCGGTCACACGCACGAATGTTCCTGGTCCTTCAGGCGTAGTGATCTTGTCGCCCTCGATTTTGAATGGCATTGGCGGTGCGTTTATCCCCTCACCGACCAGCTGATATGGGGTGTAGCCGGCGGGGATAGTCGGCGCGTCTTGGGCCGTGGCGTTGCTGGTGAGAGTCAACCCGGCAGCCACTGCGATGAGGGCGATGAGCCAATGGCGTAGCATCTGTTTTCACCTCGGAGAAGATTTCGATTGGGGCGGTTGATATAACGAGCGTGGCAGCCGACAAGCTATTCGGTAATTGTGTGCGCGTCGAGATGTGGCGCACACGGTCGTGAGATCCCATTGTGTTAAGGTGACAGACTCTCGAGCGAGCGGTTTCTCCCACCTTGTCAGGTGGGTTCTGTGGGTCGCGTTCGTCATGGTCGCGGTACCGTTTTGGATCGCCGCTTCGGCTCTGGTTCACTTGCCGGCTATAGCATGGCATCGGTACCACGCGCCCGAGCGCACCTCTATTATGATGCACCGCGCACGCGAGGCAGTAGCCGAGGATGTCGAATGGAATCCACGCTACGAATGGGTGCCGCTCGAAGCGGTGCCTCAGCACCTCGAGCGCGCGGTCCTGGTCGGAGAAGACAGTCGATTCTATTACCACGCTGGTTTCGATTACGAGGAGATTCGGTCGGCTTGGGAAAGGTGGAGACGGGGCGGACGGTTGCGGGGCGCGTCGACGATCACCCAACAAGTCGCCCGAAGCCTGTACCTGTCCCCGTCCAGAAATGCGTTTCGAAAGCTGCGTGAGGCCGTGATTACGGTCGGGATGGAAGCTATACTGTCAAAGGACCGTATTCTTGAATTATACCTCAACGTGGCTGAATGGGGGCCGGGAGTCTTTGGTGTGGAAGCAGCATCACAAACCTACTTTGGTCGATCGGTGTCGCAGGTGACGCGACAACAGGCTGCACTTTTGGCGGCGACACTTCCAGCCCCACGCACCGCCAACCCCGCTCGGCCGACGCGCGGTCTTCGCAACCGGCAAGAGCGCATCCTCGATCGAATGGAAAGGTGGGACCGGGTGCCTCAACAACCGATCAAGAAGCAAATACGAGAACCGATTCGACGTCCGGCCGAGTCGATCCAGTGGCCGTCCGAGGACCCTTGAGCCGGCGCGTCGACCTGAAAGTCGTGGTGGTGATCTCGTTCGTTGCCATGACGCTCGGCTTCGTTGCGGGAAGCTTAGTCGGGGGTGGTTCGGATCCGTCCTTGCCCGAGGCGAACGAGGGCGCGCCTCACGCGGTTGGCGTCCAGGAGTACATTCAGCTCGGTGTTCAGGCGCTCGATCAGGGCGACCCGGCTACTGCGGAGAGGTACTTCCGGTCGGCGGTGGCGCTCGTCCCGTCGGCGCCAGGGCCGCGCGGCGACTTGGCGGTTTCGCTCATGGCTCAGGGGCGGTGGGAGGATGCAGATCGCGAGTTGACCGAGGCCCAGCGGCTGGGCCCCGATCGGCCCGAGCTCTATTTCGTCGAGGGCGTAATGGCGCGTGACGGGCTCGCCGATACTGCACGCGCCCGGACGGCATGGACACGGTTCCTCGAGCTCGCCCCAGAAGGTTCCCAGGATACGGACCTCGTGCAGGAGTGGTTGAGCGGGCAGGGAGAGGCCGGACCCACCCAATCAGAGTGAGAATCGGTTGGCGCTGATTCTCAACAGTTTGGCGTTCTGCCTAATCCTCAGCGTCTCCGCCGAGGCGGCGCAGGCCGACGCGGTAACCGCAGGGTCGGTCTTCCTGAATTCCTTTGGCATCCTCGTTCGCGAGGGCCTCGAAGCATTGTTGATCTGTACCGCCTTGGCGGCAGCGGCGGCCAAAGCCGGTTCGCGTCACGGTGTTCGGGCGATCTGGCAGGGCGCCGCCGCGGCGATCGTGGTGAGTATCGCGACCGCCTTCGCGGTTGATCGGGTTCTCCATCTCACCGAAGCCGGTCAGGAAGCGATCGAGGGCATGACGATGCTCTTGGCCTCGGCCGTACTCTTCTATGTCTCGTACTGGTTGTTGTCAAAGCTCCAGGTAGCGCGATGGTTGGGATATCTGCAGGATCGGACGATCAACGCGGATAGCCGGTGGGCGATGGGTGGGGTGGCCTTTCTTGCCGTGTACCGTGAGGGCGCTGAGACAGTGCTGTTCTACCGAGCCCTGGCCGGTTTTGGCGCTGGATTCCCGATGTGGGGTGGTATCGCCGCGGGCGCGGTCGTGATGATAGTGATTGGGGCCGCGGTGCTACGCTACGGGGCCCGATTGCCGATTCGACCGCTGTTCACACTGACCGGCCTACTGCTCTATTACTTGGCGTTTGTGTTCGCCGGCCGCGGTGTGCACGAGCTTCAGGAAGCCGGCTGGATATCCGAGACCGCTTTGGTGAATGGCCCGCGGATGGGCCCGCTCGGGATTTACCCGACCGTCGAGACGATAGCCGCACAGCTCGTATTGCTAGGACTGGCGATCGTCGCCGGCCTAGTAATTCTGACGAGTTGGAAGCGAACAAGGGCGGCGCTCGAGACTTCCACCACCGTTGCTCAGAAACAGGCTGATAAATAGCTTCACAGGTCGGTTCGCGCAGCACATTCTGACATTTCAATCCAGGTGGTACGGATGGCTCTGTCTATCAATCTCGGATTTCCTCGCATTGGGCGCGATCGCGAGCTTAAGCGGGCGACTGAAAGCTATTGGGCCGGTAAGGTGGGCGTGGACGAGTTGCAAGCGGTCTGTGCTCAGTTGCGCCGCGAGCAGTGGGAAGAGCAGCGCAAGGCTGGGATAGAGCTGATTCCCTCGAACAGTTTCTCGTTATACGACCAAGTCCTCGACGCGACAGCGATGGTCGGCGCGGTGCCAGAGCGCTATCGCTGGGACGGTGAACAGGTCGACCTCGATACGTACTTCGCGATGGCCCGGGGCGCGCAGCGCGAGGGACTCGATGTTCACGCCATGGAGATGACGAAGTGGTTTGATACCAACTATCACTACATCGTCCCCGAGTTCGTCCCCGATCAAGAGTTTCGGCTGGCCTCGACAAAACCTATAGACGAGTTCGCCGAAGCTCGCGAGTTGGGGATAACAACCCGCCCTGTGTTGGTCGGCCCTGTCAGCTATTTGATTCTCGGCAAGCCACGGGAAACCGAGGCAGAACCATTGGAAACCCACTTGGACTCGTTGGTCGAGGTGTATGCCGAGGTAATCGGCAGGTTGGCTACGATGGGTGCGGAGTGGATACAGCTCGACGAACCGTGTTTCGTGGAGGATCGCTCCGCGGCCGAGATCGCCGCGCTCGAGCGAGCGTATGGCCGATTGGCCGAGGTCGCTGGGGACGCACGATTGATTGTACAGACGTATTTCGATCATGTTGGCGCGGCCTATTCGACACTGACTCAGCTGCCGGTCGCCGGGATCGGGCTCGACTTTGTTCGTGGCTCGGCGAACGTGGCGCTCATGCGCGAGCACGGGTTTCCAAGCGATAAGCATTTGGTAGCTGGAGTAGTGGATGGTCGCAACGTCTGGATCAACGATTTGTCGGCGAGCATCGATTTGCTAGGGGACCTCCGGTCGATGGTGCCGGCGGACCGACTGATGGTTGGTGCGTCGTGTTCGCTGCTGCACGTTCCGATCGAGGCTGGGCGCGAGGCGAAACTCGACGCGGAGCTCAAGAGCTGGTTGGCGTTCGCGAGTGAGAAGCTGGGAGAGATCGCGACGCTGACGCGGGCCGTCAACGAAGGACGAGAGGTAGTCGCGGAAGCCCTAGCCGCGAACGTGGCGGCGCTCGAGACGCGCCGAAATTCTGATCGCACGCGGAGTCACCACGTACGGGAGCGGATGGACGCGCTGGATGTGGACGCGGTCGGTCGAGAAGTGGGCTTTGAGCAGCGGCGCGAGGTACAGCGCGAGCGCTTGGGCCTGCCTGCTTTGCCGACAACAGTCATCGGTTCCTTCCCACAGCACCCGGAAGTTCGCGTACAGCGCCGAAAGTTTCTGCGCAACGAGGTGTCGCGGCCGGATTATGAGTCCTTTCTCGAGGGCGAGGTCCGCCGGGCGATCGAGCTCCAGGAGGAGATGGGCATCGATGTTCCCGTGCACGGAGAGTTCGAGCGCAACGACATGGTCGAGTATTTCGGCGAACGCATGGACGGCTACGCATTCACTCGCTCTGGATGGGTGCAGTCTTTCGGCTCGCGTTATGTCAAGCCGCCGCTCCTGTTTGGGGATGTCCATCGGCCGGAGCCCATGACGGTTCGTTGGTGGGAGTTCGCCCAGTCGTGCACCGATCACCCTATCAAGGGGATGTTGACTGGTCCGGTGACGATGCTCCAGTGGTCGTTTGTGCGTGATGATCAGCCACGCTCGCAGACGTGCTTTCAGCTCGCGCTTGCGATTCGTGACGAGGTGCAAGATCTGGAGGCGGCTGGAGCGAAGGTGATCCAGGTCGACGAGCCTGCGCTGCGTGAGGGGTTGCCGCTTCGGAGCGATGGTTGGGACGAGTACTTGCGCTGGGCGGTCGCCGCCTTCCGCGTGACGACGGGTGGCGTGCGGCCTGAAACTCAGATTCACACTCACATGTGCTACTCTGAGTTCAACGACTTCATTGCGCACATCGCTCGCATGGACGCCGATGTATTGTTGATCGAGAACGCGCGATCGGATGAAGAGCTCCTCGAGGTCTTTCGTGACGTTGACTATGGGCGCGACATAGGCCCCGGTGTTTACGACATCCACTCCCCGCGCGTGCCTCCAGTCGACGAGCTGGCAGATATGATTCGGGCGTCAATGCGGGTCCTGCCGATCGACCGGCTCTGGGTCAACCCTGACTGTGGGTTGAAGACCCGGAAGTACGACGAGGTCATCCCGGCGCTGGAGAACATGGTGGCCGCGGCTCACATCGTCCGAGCCGAGGCGGGAGTGCCGGCGTGAGTCGTCGCGGGGCGTTTACGGCGCTTTTGTTGGTTTTTGCTTGCGGTGCCCAAGAAACGGGGGATCGCAACGCGGAAGAGCTCATCGAGAGTCTACCCGCGTCGGTTCCGGCGCCCGAGGTTGAAGCTGGGATTCTGATTGTCACTCCCGAACGAGTTCGCGGATGGCAAGAAGAGGGCGAGCCATTTGTCCTCATCGATGCCCGCGATGCGGTGCAGTTTGGCCAGGAGCATCTTCCAGGCGCAGTCAACATCCCGTACGTCGATATCCGCCCCGGTGCTAAGCTCCCGCAGCGGAATGCTCGGATCGTCGTGTACTGCTCCGACCTCGACTGCCCGATCTCCCAGTACGCATACCAATCGTTGGAAAGCCTCGGCTATTCAGAGGTTTACGACATGCGGGCTGGTCTTCAGGGGTGGAAGGCGGCTGGTTATCCGACCGAGATCGATACCACCGACAACTAGTCGGCCAAAGATGCAGCTCAACTACTACATCGAGACGTACGGGTGTCAGATGAACGTCGCTGACACCGAGCTCATGGGAGGCGTTCTCAAGTGCGACGGTCACGTTCGCGTGCCGGAGCCCGATCAAGCCGACGTGCTGATCGTCAACACCTGCGCCATACGAGAGCACGCGGAGCAACGTGTGATAGGGCGTATCGGCCAGCTCAATCGTTACAAACAGAGACGGCCTGAAGTACAGCTCGGCGTCGCCGGCTGCGTGGCTAAGGAGCTCGGTCGCGAGTTGCTTGACAGGGCCTCATATGTCGACTTCGTCGTTGGGCCCGACTCGTACAGACAACTGCCCGAGATCTTGGCGCGCGTCGGACGCGGAGAACGGGTGGTCTACGATCGTTTCAATCGCAGCGAGCACTACGAAGATCTCGAGCCTTATCGGTTGGAGAAGTTCGCAGCTTGGATCACCATCATGCGCGGCTGCGATAAATTCTGTTCATACTGTATCGTGCCGTTTACTCGCGGTCGCGAGAAGTGTCGTACCCTTGAGAGCGTGGTTGAGGAGGTCGCGACGTCGGTAGCGGGTGGCGCCAAGGAAGTCACGTTGCTCGGTCAGAATGTTAATTCGTACAACGATCGGGGATGGGATTTTCCCGACTTGCTGGCAGCGGTGGCCGCGGTACCGGGCCTCGCCCGAGTGCGTTTTACGACCAGCCATCCATGGGATTTTACCGAGAAGCTGGTCGATACCATTGCTGCGCACGACAACATCATGAATCACGTTCACCTGCCGGTTCAATCAGGATCGAACCGAGTGCTGAAGGCCATGAAGCGGGAGTACACACGCGAGACCTACAGTCGTCAGATCGACATGCTGCGCAACCGTATCCCAGAATGCGCGTTGTCAACCGATATCATCGTCGGGTTCCCGGGAGAGACAGAGACTGACTTCGACGCCACTTGCGATTTGATGGCGCACACAAGGTACAACTCCGCCTACATTTTCATGTATTCACCCAGACCTCACACGCCCGCGATCGAGCTGACCGACGACGTGGTGCCAAGAGCGGTGGCTAAGGAACGGCTCGAGTGTCTGAACGAACTGCAGCGCTCGCTCGGGGCCGCGTACCTGGTCGAGAAAGTGGGTACGACCCAAATGGTGCTTGTACAGGGTGCCGCCCGCCGTGGGCGCGGCTTGCTTTCGGGGTGGACGGAACACCGGGAGACGGTTGTCTTCCCAGGTAGCGAGGAGATGGTCGGGGAGATCGTCGCGGTCGCGATTGGTGGTTTCTCGGGATTTACGCTGCACGGGGAACCGGTGGGAGAGCCACGTCCGGTCGGTCGATATGGTGGCGGGCTCAACGTCATCGCCGGTTGAGGGCGGTGACCGGCTAATGACGCGACCGCGTGCAACGCTGGGACTTGCGCTGGTGGCGTTGACAGCATTGTTTCTGTTTGCCCTCTATAATCGTGGTCAGCCGATCGCGTTTACCTTCGGACTGTGGCGCTGGAGGGTTGATGCGGTTGTGGCCGTATACGCGGGAATCGGCCTAGGTCTTTTGGCGATGTTTTTGCTCGGTCTCCCGGGCGACTTGGCGGCCCGGGCGGAGAACGCGCGGTTGGCCAGACGCGTCCGTCAACTCGAGCGCGAGCGAGGCGGTGATTGAACGGCCGGGCCTGTGACGCATTTATAATCTATAGGGATGGTATCCTCCGCTCGTCCACTGGGCATGAGCCCGTTTTTGACCACTGGGATCGCTTCGGTCCTGGTGCTCTTCTCTGTAGCTAGAGGGCACTCCCAGGAGCACGGTGAGACCAGCTTTTCGGCAGGCGAAGAAGCGATGGCATCGGGTGACGCGTGGGATGCGCGCGAGTACTTCGAGCGCGCGGTGCGCGAGGGATACCCCGCCGGGCCTGGCTATCGAGCCGTTGCGGATGCCTATTTGGCACTTGACAATCGCCTCTTCTTCGCTCGCGAAGCGCTGGAGCGATCGTTAAAAGCGGAACCCGACGACATCGAAACGTGGTACCGGCTCGCGGATGTGAACCTGCGTTTGGAGGGCGGTGATTCCGATCCCCGCGCACGCGAGGCGTTACAAGAGGTTTTTCGGTTAGATCCGTACTACCGCGATGCCTACGAGCGATGGGGATGGATGTATCTCGATCCGGGAGACTCGCGTGAGGTAGCCGAGATCTTCGAGCATCATCTGGAGCGCGATTTCAACCCCGATTTGGCGCTCAGGCGAATCGACATCTTGAACGACGCCGGTGAGTACGAGACCGCCTGGGAGGCGATCGAAGAGTTCCGTCGGCGCGTCCGCCAGGAGCGCTACCTGGCCCGGTTGTCACATCTGTCCGGGGTTGTGCTAGCGGCGCTCGATGAATTGGAGCAGGGGGCCGGTTACTACTTCAACGGTCTCGCGTTCGCAGCCACTGAGCCCGACCTCGAGCCGTACTATCGGGACATTCAACCGCTACTCTCGGATCGCGAGCGGGTGGCATGGCCGGGTTGGCCCGTGGAACAGCGCCGAGCGTTCATCGAGGGGTTCTGGAACGCGCGTGATCCGCTACCGTTCAGCGATCTCAACGAGCGATGGGTGGAGCAGCAGCAGCGAATTCGGGTGGCTCGCGAATCGTATCAATGGAAGAAGCCGATCAGCAAGGAAAGGCTCGTTGAGCTTGGTGGGCGTGACAGTGGAATGCCGGCGGTGGCGATCCGCCTGGACGGTCGCGCGCTCGACGATCGCGGGGCGTTCTTTCTGCGGCATGGGGAGCCCGATGAAACCGCCGGCGTAGGTCGCGACGAGTGCGGCTTCTGGTTCTACGATCGAGAAGGCCTCCCCGATGGCGAGATGGGTGTCAACTTTTCCGATGGCGATGACCTGATGGTCGGGGCGCGGGGCATCTTCTTTGGTAATGACTGCAACTTCACTACGATTCCGTCGACACCACTCGCGCTGGAGTATTTCGCGGCCGGGGGGTTAACGGGCAACGATCTGGCACGGGCGCAAGAACATGCGCTCCGTGACATGGATGTCGGTCTGGCGATCGATACGTACGATCATCGGATCGAACACAAGATGCCGGTCGATTTGACGCCCGCCAATTTTTCGTACTTCCGTACCGACACGGATGTCGTTTTCTATTTCGCGGTGCCGGTGCCCGAGATCGAGGTTCGAGGCAATCGCTCGCGATACCGAAAGGGATTAGTCCTCTATGATATGGGTTGGCGTGAGATCACTCGTCAGTCGGAGGACATGCGAGCGGTTGTCACCCGCGCCATAGAGAACGAGGAGAAGCTCGGCGAGTGGTACCTGGTCGATCTGTTTCGGGTTCGCATGAGCCCGGGGACATATCGGTATGCGCTGCAAGTCGACGACCTCCAGGGCGATGCGGTGGGGGTCAAGAAGGGCACCGTTCGGGTTCGACATTTTTCACCGACAGGGCTCGATATCTCTGACCTCCTGCTGTCTGCCGAGATCGTCGAGGGTGGACGCATCGCCCGGTTCGAGCGCTATGGGCGCATGATCGTTCCGTTGCCATCGCATCGATTCCTTCACGATCAACCGCTCTATTTGTACTTCGAGGTGTACAACCTGCAGGCCAACAATGATCGTGAGGTCGAGTTCCGCGTCGATTATACGATTCGCGCCGATGAGCTGGACCGCAGCGCGATCGAGCGGTTTTTTGGAAGCCTGCGTGGCTTGGTTGGTGTCCGCGAAGAGCCGGAGGCGATCACGTTCTCGTTCGAGCGCCGCGGCCCACATTTTGGGGGGCGCGCTTGGCCGGAACATCTGTCGTTTGACGCCGCCGCCCTGCCAGCGGGCACGTACACGCTCGAGGTCAAGATCACCGATCACGCGTTCTTCGACCGGATCGCCGAACGCACCGCGACATTCTCGATCGTCGATTGATCAAATCGATCCAGCCACAAATCACGAAAACGGGCGTGATCTTCTGGGCGCTGTTGGCGTGGGCACCCACCGCCCACGCCAACATCATTCAAGACACGGCCGGTGAGCTGACGTTCGCAAAAGCAGAGCAACTCCTAGCGGCCGGCGACGCATGGAAGGCCTCCGGTGTGTTCGAGCAAGCGCTGAGGGAGGGATACCCGCGGGCGTCGGGGTACCGGGCGCTGGCGCGATCGTACCTAGCGCTCGACAATCGGCTGTTCGATGCGCGGCTTGCACTCGAGCGTTCACTGGCTGCCGACTCGGTTCCGATCGACGCGTGGTACGACCTCGCCGATTTGAACATCCAGATCGATGGCATGGACGCGGAGAACCGCGCTCGACGGGCGTTTCACGAGGTCTTCAAGCGTGACCCGTTCTATCGTGATGCATTCGAACGTTGGCAGCGGTTCTACCTGGATCCGAAAGACTCTCACATGGTGGCCCAGATCTTCGATCAGCATCTGGGTCGATCGTACGATCCCGAGCTGGCTCTCCGACGCATCGAGGTGCTTTGCGAGGCGGGGGAGTACGAGGCCGCGTTGGCCGAGGTGAAACGCCTCAAGCAACGCATTAACACGGCCGCCTATGTGTCTCGCACGCAATACTATGAGGGTGTTATAGCTGAAGCGCTTGGGAACCCGGAGGACGGTTGGCGGGCGTACCGCCGGGGATTGGCGAAGGCGCGTCACGATGCCGATATCGAGCCGTTCTACCGCGACCTCGAGCCGCTGCTGTCGGAAGGAGACCGTTCAAGCTGGGATACGTGGTCGATGCAGCAGAAACGAGACGTTCTCGCCGGCTGGTGGAACGAGCGGGATCCGCTGCCGTTCAGTCCGGTCAACGAGCGGTGGGTCGAGCAACAAGAGCGGGCTCGGTTTGCTCGTCTCTCGCTCCGGCTCAAGAAGGCGTGGGGTCTCGAGAAGCTGTTGGCGATCAACGCGACCGGGTTCGGGCGCCCGACCCTCGCCATTCGGTTTCAGGGTAGGCCGATGGACGATCGAGCCGAGCTGTACCTGCGTCATGGCAAACCCGATGCTCAGGGCGGTGTTGGACGCGATGAGTGCGGGTTTTGGTACTACCGCCGCCCGGAAGCGGGCGAGAAGAAGTCGTTCGCCGTGAACTTTCGAAGGCCACGCAGCTTTGGTGAGCGGGCCGAGTTCCTCGGTAATGACTGCATCTACAGCGACTTGCCGACGACGCCGATGGGTCGGGCACATTTCGCGCCTGGCGGCTTGCGAGCCTGGGATGTCGACCGTGTGATCGACCGCATCGATCGGGACCTCGAGCTGGCGCTCTCGTCGGATTCATACGCGTTTGAGCCGGCTGTTCGACTTCCAGTGGATCTTGCACCCGCGAACTTCGCGCTCCCGGGAGCTGAGACGGAGCTCGTCGTGTACTTCGCGACGCCGATGACGGGTTTGGGTGGTGCGCGATACAGGAAAGGGCTGGCGATCTATGACGAAGGGTGGCGCGAGATTACGCGCCGGGTCGAAGAGATGGGGTACGTGACGGGCGTTCGTCCGGCGGCCACACCTGCCTCGGCCGAGTCGTTTGTTCTCGATCTCTTTCGCGTTCGCATGATGCCCGGGACATACCACTTTGCTCTGCAGATCGACGACCGAGAGTCAGGTGCGGTCGGGATCTGGAAGGGTCAGGTCGATGTGCGGAACTTCGCTGATGGAACGCTCGGGCTGTCGGATGTCGTGCTGGCGGCACAAGTGACGACGGGTGGAGACGATCCGCGATTCAATCGGAACGGCCACACGGTGCTGCCACTCCCATCGCGCACCTTTTTGCAGGGCCAACCGCTTTTTCTCTACTACGAGATATACAATCTGAGCGCCGACAAGGCGGGGAGCTCGGAGTTTC
>JBFGIA010000049.1:0-17313 GCA_041577935.1 Gemmatimonadota bacterium
GCCATGGCGAACGTGCAAGCGGTCGCGCCGGACGATGTAGAAGCCGAGATCTTCTATCTGCTGGCGATCCTGAGCAACGCCGACCCGACCGACAAGACGTACGCCGTGCAGAAACGGACCGGTGGCAGGGCGGAAGAGCTTTGGTCAGACATGCCCAACCACCCGGGGCTCGTACACTACATCATCCACAGCTACGACTATCCGCCACTGGCCGACAAAGCCGTCCAGGCCGCCCATCGATATCTGGAGATCGCTTCGGCGCTTCCCCACGCTCTCCACATGTCGTCGCACATTTTCACGCAGGTGGGCATGTGGGACGAGTCGATCCACGCCAACACGCTCTCGGCTGAGGCGGCGCGTGAACGCGGAAAGCAGACGGGCGCGTTGGCACAGGCCCAACTCGGCGAGATGCACGCCCTCGACTACCTCGCCTATGCCTACCTGCAACAAGGCCGGGACGAGAAGGCTCGCGAGGTGCTCGATCACATCAACTCGATCGAAGACCTCAACTGGAGGAATGGTGTAGTGGCGTTCAACGCCGGAGCGGTTTCCGCCCGTTACACGCTGGAGCGACGGCGGTGGGAGGACGCCGCAGTGCTGCCTCTCCCGGTAGAAGCCGAGGCCGTCGGCGGTGGCTACGAAACACAAGCGGTGATCGCTCTTCGTTACTGGGCCCGCGCGATTGGCGCCGCGCGTAGCGGTCAGATCGAAAAGGCCCAACAAAACGTGACGAAGATCACGGAGATCGCCGCGGCGCTCAAAGAGCATCCGAACGTTTGGGCACGCAACACAACCGAGGTGTTGCGACGCGAGGCTGCCGCCTGGCTGGCGCTTGCGAGAGGCGAAGACGACGCCGCACTGGAGCTGATGCGATCTGCAGCGGCGCTAGAAGATGAGACCGACAAAAGTGGGCTCAGTCCCGGGCGAGTCCTACCTGCGCACGAACAACTAGGCGACATGCTGATGGAGCTCGGCTACGCGGAAGAAGCGCAGCGCGAGTACGAGATCTCGTTGGCCCATGCGCGTGAACGGTTCAACAGCATCTACGGTGCGGCACGCGCCGCGCAGGCCGCCGGAGACATGGAAGCGGCGCGTGAGTACTACCAACGGTTGACAGAACTAACAGTGCCCGACAGTCCGCGCGTCGAACTTGAAGAGGCGACGCAGGTCCTTGCCGAGGCTGTGACAAGTACGGAATAAGCGGCGCACACAAGCGGGTAGAAGATTTCGTTTATCGTCGATCTCCTAGCGGGCCCTTGGGGCCCGCTAATCATCTTCTTCTTGCGTCTCGTCGACGTCTCGGGATCTACGATGCGCATCCTGTTCATCGTGCGCGGTGCGCGGCTAAAGGCGTCTGTCCTCAGCTTCTTCGAGATCACGATCTGGCTCATCGCCGCGGGCGCAGCGATCAAGAACCTCGACAGTCCGTGGCACGTGTTCGGTTATGCTGCTGGGTTCGCAACGGGTACGGCGGTCGGGATGTGGGTCGAGAGCAAGCTCGCTTTCGGGGTCTGCACTGTGCGCGCGATCTCGAAGGGCCCACAGCGCGAGCTCGCCCATGAGCTGCGCGACAGGGGTTACGGTGTGACCGAGCAGCGCGGCCGAGGTCGCGAGGGCATCGTCGGAATTCTGCACGCTGTCGTCCGACGGCGTGACATCTCGGAGGTCGTTCAAACGATCGAGCGCCGCGACCCGACGGCGTTCATCACCGTCCAAAACGACGCCACCATCCATCGGGGTTGGCTTTATCGGGCGAAACGCAAGTAGACGTTTAAACGAGATCCTGAACGAGCGCGTTACGTCTACGAGATCGCCATCGGGTGCTTCGGTTGGTACAAGCCGAGTTCTCCGCCTCCCGGCAACTGAAACATTGTTCGGATACCCCAGCTCGTTTCGAGCGGAGCACCGAAAGTCACGTCGTGCTTTGCCAGATCGCTCATCGTGGCCTCGAGGTCGTCGCACATCAGGTATAACTCGTGGATGTTGTTCTTGTCCGACGGATGAAACGCGGCCTCGGATGGCGGCAAAGCGAAGATCAACCACCCATCCCCCGCATCGACGGCGCTGAAGCCTAGAACATCCCGGAAAAACGCGCGGTCTGCCTCTGCATCTCGAGACGAGATCACAACGTGGCCAGCGGTAATCACAAAAACCCTCCTTTTCGGACTCGGAAAAGATCGCCTATATAATAAGGACGTGGAGGCTGCGATGTGCGTATCATCCCGGTTCGTATCCTGTCTCATCCTCGGCGCTGCGATTCTCTCATTCGGCTGCTCGCGAGCGGTGTCAAGGCCGAGCGCATGCGATGGTCTCATCGAGAAAACGATCGGTATCACGCGCCAGGATTACAGTCCTTGCGCCGGCGAGATCTTGGCCGCTCTGGATAGTCTCGAGACCGAGTTGCGTCGATCCCTATTCAGGGGTGACGGGGAGGCGGGACCCGATGCTGAAGCGCACTACAAACGGCTCCGATACCTCATGCGTGAGGTCGGGTTCACAGCCGATGCGTGGCGCGAGGGCAGAGAGGGGGCGGGCCGTAAGGTCGAGCGGTGGCCGGACTCGACGATGCGACGGTTCAACGACGAAGTCTTCACAGCTACGGCGCAATACATGTCTGCCCTGGGTCGCCCCAATGACGCCAATCTCAAAGAGGGTCAGCGGCATCACGCCGTGGCCCGGCAGGCCTATGCGCGTTTTCGTTAAGAGAGGGTTGACCTGGCTGATCGCAGCCGTGGTGCTGGGGTGTGGCGGCGATGGCGACACAAAATCGTCCACGCAGTTCGCCCTCAGGGAAGAGATCCCTCTCGGCATCATCAACGTGTCAGTCACGCAGTGGGAAGAGGCACGTGAAACGAGTTCCCCCCTCTCGTCTCTCCGTCCACCGGAAGGCGAGAAGCCGATAGCCGTTTTCGTTCGCTGGCGCGGACTCGATGAGTTCCGGGAATTTGATCGCCGAACCTTTGTCGAAGCCCTCCTCAGCGATCGGCTGATCCTGGTCGACTCCGACGGGTTCGAGCACGCAGCGCTGACGGCGATGCCAAAGGACCTATACCAATTCACGGCTCAAGCCGGCTCCGGAAAAACTGCGCCACCTGACTGGGTGGTCGTTTTCTGGGTTTGGGTGGACAGCCGGGACTACGAGCTGCACGTAGAACACCCGAATCCGGGGGAAGGAGATTTCGATGTCGCGGTGGTGGACCTTCCGTAACTCGTTTCTGTCGATCCTCGCGGCTGTGGCGATCACGACTGCATGCGCAAACGGGGACGAGTACGCGCTTCGGCAGCCCATCACGATGGGACCATGGACGTTCCAGGTCGAGCGGGTGACGGAGCGAATCGAGAGCCGAACCAGTCTTCGACTCAAAGTGGTCTCGGTCACCCTCAAGCTCGACAACTACATGGAGCGTCACGAGAAACCGTTTGACGACTTTATGAGCGGTGAGACCAGAGGCCTCGTCACGGCTCCCCCACACCTGATGCTTGTGGACGAGGCTGGGAATCGGTTCTACGTCGAGGATCTGAGTCCGCTCTCGGGCGGAAGCCTTAGATCGGAGGGCTGGAACGCGCGCTTTTCTCTGATACAACACTCGATGCGCGAAAGCGCATCCGAGAGCGCGGCTGAACATTTCGACAAGCACCCGGCCGATTTTCGTCTCGTCATCGAGAACCCCGACCATCGGAGTGGCCAGCCGCACAAGGTCTCGATTCAGCTCGAGTAAGCCCTTGGTTCTACTCTTGTTCCGGGAGCCAGCCTTACCGTTACGGCTCAACCATGACGTGGACGGTGTCCGTCGACAGCGGCTCAACGGGAACGTGTGCCGAGTCGCCCAGCATAGCGATGATTCGGTGACGGCCCGGTGAGACATCGAGAAAAACGAACGTTGAGTCGCCCTTCCCCAGGTGAATGATCCCTGTCCTGCCGGCGGGGATCTTCGTCCCTGGCGCCGCAGCGTCGATGTCGAGAAAGAGGTGATGGTGAGCCGTGCCGGGCTCACGAACAGAGGCCGGCGTGATCCGGATACCGCTCGCACTCAGCTGCACGGCAACATCGGAACCGCTGATCGCGGCATTGTCCGCGGGTTCAACGATCGTGACCGACGGTGGACGATCCGGTGCGCAAGCCAGCGCCAGCACGAACAAGCAGTTCGTTAGTCCACGAAAGCGCGCCACTTCAATCGGCTTCATTGTATCCTCGCTAATTGTTCTGGTTCGCATGGCAACGATATGTTAAAACAATGTCCGGACGAAAGCTGATCGAACGAACCCAGGCGCCGCACACTGTCCCAGTAGGGCTGGGCTTGGAGACGCTCGACACGGAGCGTTTGCGACTCGAGCCACTCGTGCCGAGGCACGCCGATGCGATGTTCGAGGGGCTGCGCGACGAGCGCCTCTACGAGTTCATCGCCGAACGGCCCCCGGTGAGCCTGTCGGCCCTCCGCGATCGATACCGACTGCTGGCCAGCCGCAGGTCACCCGACGACTCCGAGGAGTGGCTGAACTGGGCTCTTAGGTCCAAGGCTGACCGTCGATATGTTGGTTACGTTCAGGTTACGGTGTCCCAGGATCGCTCCGCTCAGATCGCCTATGTATTGATATCAGATCATTGGGGGAAGGGTCTCGCGCGTGAGGCGGTGACGGCGATGGTGACCCACCTCTGCGAGCATTATCGCCTCACCCGAGTATTGGCGCGCGTCGACACTCGAAACGAACGCTCGATCGCTTTGCTGCAAGCGCTCGGCTTCGAGCGCCTAGCAGTTCATCGCCAAGCGGAGAAGATCCGTGGAGTCTGGTCGGACGAAGCCGAGTACGAGATCGTTTTCGAGTAACCAGGTCCTAGCGGTTGTCGGCCCGGTGTAACGCTATGGCGATCCCATGTCCCAAGTGCGGTCGCGAGTACGATGTGACCCTGTTCCAGTTTGGGCGCACGATTGACTGTACTTGCGGTGAGCGAGTCGGCCGAACGATCGAGCAGCGTTTAGAAGAGGTTCAACCGACGCGATTCATCTGCGATGTCATGTTGGGACGTCTGGCTCGGTGGCTGCGTGTGCTCGACTACGACACGGCGTACGAATCCGATATCGACGACGCCGACCTGGTGCGCCGTGCCCTGGAGGAGCAACGCGTGATCCTCACCCGTGACCGGAGGCTTCCCGAGGAATGGCGGATCGGCAAGGCGTGCGTGTTGGTGGAGGCAGAGGAGCCGACTGCTCAACTCATCGAAGTTGCAAAACGCATCGGTGTTAGGCGGCCAGAGCGGCTTTTCCGTCGATGCTTAGAGTGCAATGCGTCACTAGAACCAGCCACAGCAGCGGCCGTAAATCAGCACGTACCCGACCGCGTGCTCACGACCCAAAAAGACTTTCAGCGCTGCCCGGTGTGCCAAAGAGTCTATTGGGAGGGTGACCACACGCGTCGCATGAGGATGCAGTTGGAGTCCGTGTTCGGAGGTTAAGCAAGAAAAAAGGAGCCTGCCGTGAGCGGGGCTCCCTTGTGTTGGCACACGCCCGAGTCAGCGCTGGCGCTGACCGGCGCGACCCACGCTCGCATATAAGATTCAACTCTCCTCACAACCGACGAGGTGCCTTGGGCGAAGACCGCATCCTGTGGTTCAACGAGATCGATGCCAGCGACCGATCCGCGGTTGGCGGCAAAGCGGCATCGCTGGGCGAGATGTATCAGGCGCTAGACGAGAGCGGCGTCCGAGTTCCCAACGGATTCGCCACCACGGCCGCGACATTCCACGAGTTCCTCGCGTGCACCGTACCTGATGAGGCCTGGGCGTCAGCGGTCGCCGACGACGTCACTGCCGACCTCGCGCGACAAGCGAAGCGACAACTGAACCTGTCGGACTCGTTGCGAGACTTGCTCGGCGAGACCCCACCAGCGGACCAACTCGAGCTCCATAACCGAGCCCAGCTGGCTCGAGCGCTGGTACGCGCAACGCCGGTCCCGGAGACGATTACCAGTCGAATCGAACAAGGCTATCAGCAACTCTGCGACGAGTACGGCGCCGACGTCGATCTCGCGGTGCGGTCGTCCTCGACCAATGAGGACTCGGTCGTCGCTTCCTTCGCCGGCCAATACGAGTCGTACCTCAACGTCCGGGGCTTTACCAACCTCGTGGAAGCCTGGCGGAAATGTGTCGCTAGCGCCTTTACCGAGCGCGCGATCGGCTACCAGTTGTCGCGCAATATCGATCCGCTCTCTGGCACCGTCTCGGTAGTGGTGATGAAGATGGTGCGCTCTGACATTGCCACCTCCGGCGTCATGTTCACGCTCGATCCGGACTCGGGCAATCGCAACGTGATTCACATCAGCTCATCGTACGGGCTGGGCGAGCTGGTGGTGCAGGGGAGCGTGTCGCCGGATGCAGTTCTCATCTGGAAGGAGGGGCTGCGACGGGGGCGCAACCCGGTCGTGCACCGGTTTCTTGGAGCCAAGGATTGCAAGCTCGTCTACTCGATGCAGGGCGGCACGGCGACCGAAAGCGTGGACGTGGAGGCGAGTCGTAGGCGCCAGTGGTCGCTGACGCGTGACGAGGCCGTCGCGTTGGCTCGGATGGGGCTCACGATCGAAGAGCACTACGGCCAGCCGATGGACATCGAGTGGGCCAAGGATGGCTACAGCGGCGAGTTCTTCATCGTACAGGCACGGCCCGAGACCGTTCACGCGTCCAACGATGGTGGCGCCGTTCTCGAGACCTACCAGATGGAGCCGGGGCTGATCGGCGAACTCAAACGCGAGGGCAAGCTGTTGCTCCAAGGCCACGCCGTTGGTTCGCGAGTCGGGGCCGGCAAGGTCCGCGTCTATCACGACTACAACGATGTGATCGTCCGAAAGCGCGCGCTTCGAAACCTGATCATGGCCGGGCGCGAGCTCAAAGACATCCCAATCGAAGAACACGTGTTCGATCCCGGCGACGTGCTTGTTACGACGCTCACGACACCGGACTGGGAGCCGATGATGCGGGAGGCGTCGCTGATCATCACCGAGAAGGGCGGTCGCACGTCACACGCAGCGATCGTGGCGCGAGAATTCGGCATCCCGGCGATCGTCGGGTGCAAGGACGCGACCCGCGTGTTGGAACCGCTCTCCGAAGTGACCGGGACGTGCACGGATGGTCAGACCGGTCATGTCTTTGCCGGGATCCACCCGTTCACCGTCGATCGCGTCGAGATCGGGGAGCTCGAGCCGACCCGGACGAAAATCAAGCTCAACGTGGGCTTTCCGGGAAAGGCACTGCATGACGCGATGCTGCCGAGCGATGGAGTGGGGCTGGCCCGGTTGGAGTTCATCCTCACCGCCGAAGTTGGGATCCACCCGCTGGCGCTTTTTTTCTACGACGAGCTGCGCGGCTACAGCATGAGTGGCGAGCTCGATCCGCGACTCGAGCCCTATCGTGGGCGCATCGAACGCGAGGATCCGCACGAGCTGATGACACTGATTGGGGCGATCGAGCGGCGGACGCCGGCGTACGCGGATCGGCGCCAGTTCTTCGTCGATCAGCTTAAGTACGGAATCGCTTTGATCTGTGCCGCTTTCTATCCGCGTCCGGTGCTGGTACGACTCTCGGATCTGAAATCAAACGAGTACCGCGAGCTACTCGGCGGGCGGCTCTTTGAACCCGAAGAGGAGAACCCCATGATCGCGTGGCGGGGTGCGGCCCGCTACATCGATCCGCGGTTCGTGCCGGCGTTCGACATGGAGTGTGATGCGCTGCGGTTCGTACGCCAACAGATGGGGCTCGACAATCTGCAGCTGATGGTGCCGTTCTGCCGTTCGCCCGAGGAGGGGCGCGAGGTCGTGCGATTTCTGGACGATCGCGGTCTGTCGCCGAATGCTGGGGTGCCGTTGTTTCTCATGGTGGAGCTGCCATCCAACGTCACCCTGGCTGATCGCTTCATCGAGGCGATGTCACTAACCGGTGGGTCGATCGGGTCGAACGACCTGGTGCAGACGGTATATGCGGTTTCGCGGGACGACCTTACGCACTACCCGAACGCGGTCGACGCTCGCTCACCGGCGGTCACGGCGATGATTCGACAGGCGGTGCAGACCTTCCGAAACAACGATCTCGAGATCGGGATTTGCGGTCAAGCCCCGTCGGATTACCCGGACGAGTACCCACAGTTTCTCGTCGACTGCGGGATCACGTCGATCTCGGTGACGCCAGACACACTGATTCAGGTGCGGATGGCGGTCGCTGCGGCCGAGCGCGAGGCGGCACCCTGATCGACCGATCTCGCGGTTAGCTCAACCGCGGGGCCGCTCGAAGACCACCCGACCATCAACGACAGTTAGCATGACTCGGATATCCTTGAGATCGAGTGGATTCACCTCGAACGGTTTCGTTCGTCTATCCCGCGCGGTCCCCGAGCCAGTAGCGTGGACCGGCGCCCAAACGGGCTGCCCGATCGGCGGGATTGGCGAGCTTGCACCGCTCGAGCGAGAGACATCCACACCCGATGCATTCCGTGAGGCTATTCCTGAGGCGCTCGAGCTCAGCTATGCGGTCGTCGATCCGCGACGTCCAGGTTCGCGTGAGGCGCGTCCAATCGCGACGCGTCGGCGCGCGGTCGGGAGGCAGCTTCGCCAGCTCCTGCCCGATCTCATCGAGCGTCAGCCCGATTCGCTGCGCAAAAACGATGAACGCAATCCGACGCTGCACCGACGGCAGATAGCGCCGGTGGCCAGAACCGGCCCGCTCGGATCGGATAAGGCCTCGCTCCTCGTAGTAGCGCAGCGCCGACGACGCCACGCCGGTGCGGCGGGCGACCTGACCGATCGTAATCATCTGAGCCATGAAACAAGAATACCTCAAACAGGGGTTGACTTCAAGTTTACTTGAACTTGTATAATCGGGGCGTTCGCTTCTGAGACGTTCGACTGAAACTGGGAGACGATCATGAATACGCCCTACCCCACCACTACCTCGTCCTTACCCAGTCCCCGCGTGGGTTCCGGGATTCAACGGTTGCAACGGGTGGTCGCAACCACGTTTCGGACTATCGCCACAGGTCTAGACCGCGGCTTGCAGCCATCAAGGCTCGCAAACCTCCGGTTCTCGCCCTTCACACAAGACGATCCGGTCGGGGGGCAGAGGCGGCAGAAACCAACTCACGACGGCCACGTGCCTCCCCCGTGTTGAGGTCAGACTTTCGCGGGCTCGGCCTTCTTGCGCTCGTAGTACCGTCGGGCCCGGACCCGATCGCCGCAGGCTTTCTTGCACCAACGGCGGCGCTTGTTCTTGGATGAGTCAACGAACAGCCAGTCGCACTCGCCGCACTTCCGGACCAGAGCCAATTCAGGCGAGGTCAGGAGATCTGTAGCCGAAGTGATGACACTCGATCGCAATGCGTCGAGCTCGCTAGATGCGGTGTCAGCCCTCCATGTCGGCGCGGCGGATTCCCAGACCAACTTTCGCCGCTCGAACGCGTGCGCTTGCTGTTCGTTGAGTAGATCGAGATCCGAGGCAGCGGGAGGACGCTTGGCCAGAGCGGACAAGAATAAGCGGTAGAGCGTCTCGCGCAGGACGATCATATCGGCGAGGACGCGCGCCGCGCGGTCCGGCTGTTCATTCGAAAACCTCACCAACGCTTCTTCGGCATCCTTCTCGAGGATCCCGGTCCGCCAACCGAATACCACCAGGTCGCGATAGGTATTGAGCCGCTCGCGCGGCTCGGCGCCACCCCGATTCCCAGTCGTGTTGGTGAAGTCTAGACACAGGCGCTCGCCCACCAGCGGGAGCGACTCTATCGGGGTGAAGTGCCGGGGTCTCACGGTAGCCCAATATTATCACATTCAAACACCGCTTGACAAGTGATAACCAGCCGGGCTATTGTCCTCATGTATGAAAACTATTTTATCCATGAGAATATCCCTGTGACCGAGATCGCTCGCAGGGCCGGGCCGCGCTTAGCACCGTCATCGAGCTTGACCGCGGTATCCGAGGCGATGCCACCGCAGGCGTGGTTCGGTGTCAGCGCCGTGTTTCACTATCTCGGGCCATCCTTCGCGGTCCTGCTGTTTCCCGCCGTCGGTGTTCTCGGCGTCGCTTGGCTCCGGATCGCGTCTGCGGCCGCCATCTTCGCTCCCTGGACCCGGCCCTGGCGTACGCTGGCGCAAGCTGACCGCCAGACGCGTTTGCTCCTGGTCGCTCTGGGCGGATGCCTGGCGATCATGAACTGCTCGTTCTACCTGGCGCTCGATCGCCTCCCGATCAGCATGGTCGCGGCGATCGAGTTCGTCGGGACGATCGGCGTAGCGGTCTATGGCCTTCGCTCCGGTCGCAACTTCGCCGCTCTCGCGATGACCGTTGTGGGCGTTTTCGTTCTGATCAACGTGACGTGGTCGAGCGATCCACTGGGCCTCCTTTGGGCGTTTCTCAACGCGGCCCTGTTTGTCGGATACATCGTTCTCGGCCATCGAATCTCGCGAACCGGGGCCGGCGGTGGGGTCGAGCGTCTGGGCGCGGCGATGGCGATCGCGTTCGTCTTCGTGATGCCGATCGGGATCCTCGAAGCGGTACGCGCGTTCGGTGCGGCAAAGCTCCTGTTGGCGGGGATCGGTGTGGGCGTTTGCTCGTCGGTCATTCCCTACGTCTGTGATCAGCTCGCCATGTCGCGGCTGCCGCGGTCGAGCTTCGCGCTCCTGCTCGCTCTTTTGCCGGCGGTCGCTACGATCGTCGGCGCGATCGTCCTGTCACAGATCCCCACTGCGCGGGATGTCCTTGGCGTCGCGTTGGTGATGGCAGGGGTCGCCCTTCATCAACCACAGAGAACGTGAAGCGCTTCCTCCGTCACTTGGGTCGCATCGCCGGAGCCGCCATTCGATCTCTCACCGAGCATCGAGGAGCCGCGAAGAACATCGCCAATCTCCGGTTTTCCGTATTTGGATTTGACCACCTAGCAAAGCCCCAAAGCACTCATCGGGCCCGCAACGATGAGCACCTGCCTCCGCCCTGCTGAATTGCAGCTGGACTTTCGCCTGGCGCCCGAAAAAAGCGCTAGCAGCCGCAGCCGGTCTTCGCCCGCTCGCTCTGCCTCGCCGCGCGGTGGTAGAGCACGCGCCAAGCCACGAGGCCGGCAACCAGCGCGACAGCACCGATCAAGCGCGGGTCGTCGAGGCCCGCCACAAAGTCGGCGAGCGCCGCGGCGCCCCCCGCCGCCATGACGATCGGCAGCGCGCAGAGAAGGGATACGGAAACCGCGACGCCCACGACGCCCGCGATGGCGGCCAGCCGCCCGCGCGGGGGCTGCTCGGCCCGCGGAGTCGTGTTCGAACTCAAGCTCGGTGTCGGATTTATGCCGATCACTTCGAGCCGGAGGGCGCTGCCCCCCCGCACGCGGCGCAACTCCCATCCGAGGGCGGGGCAACAGCCGCGCTCGAACGTCACGAGCTCCTCGAGCTGGCGCTCCAGCTCCGGCTCCCGGACGAACTCCCAGGCACGCCCGTCGGGAAGGCCCTCGGTAAACGTGGCGCGAGGAAGGAGGTCCCGGCGGAAGCGGGTGACGCGCGATTCGCGCTCCGCTTCGGTGAGGTTGCACACCTCGGCCAGCGTGAGGGTCGGTTTGTCGGTCGTCATGTGGGTCTCCTTGCGGCACGCCGGGCAGCCACCCCCGCCCAGACGGTCTCGATCAAGGCAAAGGGCCACGAGCCGATCAGCGCCGCATAGGAGGCAGCGGCCAGGCAGGAGGCGGCGAAGAGCCAGCGGAAGGCCAGGCCGCGCTCCTCCAGCGCGTAGCTGAGCGCCATCAGGCTGACCGCCGTAGTGCCGTACAGCTCGATCATGACCGAGTGTACGGCTTGAAGTGCACTTTAAGTCAAGGGCTCAGTCTCGCAGAGCCTTCGAGCAGTCCTCCAGCGTCGGGCACTGGCAGCGCGTGACGGCCTCGAGCACCCGTTTCATGCGCTCGATCTCCTCGGCGCGGCGCTCGATCTCCTCGAGCTTCGTCTCGGCGAGGGTGCGCCAGCGTTCGCCGGGCGGCGTCTTGCGCGCGAACCCCGAGAGCAGGCGCTTAATCTCAGCGACACTGAAGCCCGCCGCCTTGGCGACCTCGATCAGGGCCAAGCGATCGAAGATCGAATCCTCGTAGACCCGAGCGCCCCCGCGCCGGGCCGCGCGCGGAAGCAGGCCTTCCCTCTCGTAGTAGCGCAGGGCCGAGGCGGCGATGCCCGAGCGCTCCGCCACCTCGCCGATCCGGAGCTTCGCCATCACAGCACCTCGTTAGCGGCGTCCATAACCGTCCACGTACACTCGCCGAGCCATGAAAAGTAATTATCGTTCACGGACGACCCACAACTTAGCCAGGCGACCCTTACTCGTTGACCCGACGAAAGCGAGTGCGCATGCAAACGGACCCAATCGCAGGCAGCGCCCGGCGGACGACCCGCGGATGGCGGCTCCTCGTCAGCATCGCGGCCGTGATCGTCATCGTCTACGGGATCCAAGCCTCCCAGCAGGTCCTCGTTCCCATCCTCCTTTCTGTTTTCCTAGCGGTGATCGGAGCCCGACCGGTGGCGTGGATGGACCGGCGCGGCCTGCCTCACACCTTATCCGTCGGGGTGTTCGTGGTCGGGGTGATGAGCGCGCTGATCGTCGTCTCGGCCATCGTCGGAACGTCGATTACCGAGTTCTCGAACCGCATCCCAATTTACCAGGAGAGCCTATCCAAAGCGTTGACCGACGTCGCCGAGCGAATCGCGGGTCGACGGACTCCGCTCTCGGTCGAAGAGCTGCTCGCCAACGTGGAGCCGGCGTCCGCGATGCGGCTTACGGCCACCGTCTTGAACGCCCTCCGCGGCGTCTTCGCCAACGCCTTCGTGATCCTCTTCACCGTCGTGTTCATACTGCTCGAGATCTCGAGCTTCCCTCTCAAGCTCAACGCCATCCACCCGCGATCGCGGGCTAAGATCCAGGAGTTCGCCGCCTTCGCCGACAGCCTGCAGCACTACCTCAACCTCAAGACGCTCATTTGCTTGCTGACCGGGCTCGCCGTCGGCCTGTGGGTGGCCGTGTTGGGAATCGATTTCCCGGTCCTTTGGGGCCTACTCGCGTTTCTCTTGAACTACGTGCCGACGATCGGGTCGTTCATCGCCGCCATTCCCGCCGTAATGCTGGGATTCATCCAGTTTGGCCTTGGCCGGGCGCTCATCGCTGCTGCCGGCTACGTGGTAATCAACATCGTGATCGGGAACATGCTCGAGCCGCGGGTCATGGGAAAAGGGCTCGGGCTCTCCACGCTCGTCGTCTTCCTCTCGCTCCTCTTCTGGGGGTGGGTCCTCGGACCGGTCGGCATGATTCTCTCGGTGCCGTTGACGATGACGATCAAGATCGCCTTGCAGAACAGCCCCCGAAGCCGTTGGGTAGCCATTCTCCTCGACCGCGGGGATGCCTCCTCGATCGTCGAGGCGCCGGCGACCATCTCGAGCGAAGCGGTGACCGACACCGGCCAGGCGTGAGGAGCGCCGGGCAGCGTTCCCGGGTCCGGATCTACTCCGCCAACTTGAAATCGAGCTCAAGGTCAGCGTCGGCGACCGCGGCCGCCCAACCATCCACGATGGTAAAAAATCGCCAGAATGGATACCACGACCGCCAGCATCGCGCCGAGCAGAACGAAGTAGGCCCTTGGATGTGCCAGCTCCGGCATGAAGTCGAAGTTCATGCCGTAAATGCCCGCCATGAACGTGATCGGAACAAAGACTACAGTGACGATCGTCAGGATCTTCATGATCTGGTTCAGCCGGTGTGCCGATAGCGACAGGTAGCCATCCATCAGGTCGTCGGTGAGATCGTAATACAGTCGGGCCAGGCTGAGATGACGATCGAGCTGCTCCTGCACGTCGGTCAGCTCATGGTCTTGACCCTGAAGCTGAGCCGGCGTCTGCGAGCGGGCCGCGGAGAACACCTGGGCATGGTACTGTAGAACGCGCAGCATCTGCTTCAGGTCGCTTTTCTGGCGTACCAACTCAGCAAGCAGGTCGTCGCTCGGCCGTTCTAGCATCTCCGTCTCCATCTCTTCGAGCCGCGTCTCAACCGCCGTCAGTAGCGACAAGAAACGATCGGCAACGGTCCGGCAGATGCGCAGTGCAAGGGCCGCCCGAGAGATGTCGGGCGGGATCTCTCCCGAGACCAGCCGCGCGCTAACAGCTTCCGTGCTCACCGAGCGTCCCGAGCTGCGCGTAACGAGAAACCGCTCGCCCAAGAACAGAGACAGTTGGATCGTGCCAAAGTCCAGCGACGTCGAGTTGGCATCGAGTCCCTTGAGCAGGATGAACGTGTTGTCCTTGAAGGGCTCGATCTTCGGCGGGTGACGTTCCATCAGCGCGTCGGTGATGGCCAAATCATGAATACCAAAGCGTCGCGACAGCAGCTCGGCCTCAGCCTCCTTGGACTCGCCTTCAAGGACGACCCAGATCATGCTCGACGGTGCTTGTTCCCAGTGGTCGATCAACTCGGCACCGCCTTGGCGAAGCTCTCCCTCGGCAGCGTCGTACAAGAACGTGCGGATCACTTGGAACCTCCTTTGGCCGGCTGCGACAATCGGCTAACCCGCGGATAATCTCTGATACGTGCTGATCATGCAGCTCCAATTGTAACAGGCATGTCGGAGAGTACAAAGGTTTCGTGCAATCATGCGTCGGACCTACATGATCCCATACAAACACTCTGTACGTCGAGCACTGGCGTCGTTTCTTAGTTGTGCAAAAAGAGAGGGGCGGCCCCAAAAAAAGCCGCCCCTCGGAAATAGTCTACGCAGCCTAAGCTAATCGAAGCTCACGTCTTTTCGAGGCACTTAGGGATGATCACGAACTCATCATCTCAGCTCACCATCACTGAATTCGGGCGAGATCGAAGCGGTCGAGATTCATCACCTTGTCCCAGGCGGCCACGAAGTCGTTCACGAACTTCTGCTTCGCATCGTCGCTGGCGTAGACCTCGGCCAACGCGCGGAGCTGCGAGTTCGAACCGAAGACGAGATCCACCGAGGTCGCGGTCCACTTGAGCTCGCCGGTCTCGCGGTCGTGACCTTCGTAGAGGTAGTCGCCTTCAGCGGACTTCTTCCACTCCGTGTCCATGTCCAGCAGGTTCACGAAGAACTCGTTAGTGAGCGCCCCAGTCTGCGCCGCCAACACCCCGTGCTTTGAATCCTCAAAGTTGGCGCCCAGCACCCGCATGCCCCCAACGAGAACGGTCATCTCGGGAGCGGTCAGCGTCAGCTGGTTCGCTCGATCGACGAGCTCTGTCTCGGGCCGACGGTAGTGCTCCTCTCCAACGTAGTTGCGGAAGCCGTCCGTCATCGGGCGGAGCGCGGCAAAGGACGCAGCGTCCGTCATTTGAGCCGTCGCGTCTGTGCGACCCGGGGTGAAGGGAACGGTCACATCGAAGCCGGCCTTCTCAGCCGCGGCCTCGACGCCCGCGCTACCGCCCAGAACGATCAGGTCCGCGAGCGAGACCTTCTTCCCGCCGGACTGCGATCGATTGAAGTCTGCCCGAATTCGTTCCAGCTTCCCGAGCACTTCCGCCAATTCTGCGGGCTCGTTGACTTCCCAGTTCTTCTGGGGCGCCAGGCGAATCCGCGCGCCGTTAGCGCCTCCGCGCTTGTCGCTGTCGCGGAATGTCGAAGCCGATGCCCAAGCGGTCGAGACCAGCTGCGACACCGAAAGACCGGAGTCGAGGATCTGACGCTTGAGCGCGGCGATGTCCTGCGCGTCGATCAGCTCGTGATCGACGGCGGGAATGGGATCCTGCCACAGCTGCACTTCAGCGACCTCCGGGCCAAGCAGACGCTCAACGGGGCCCATGTCGCGGTGCGTCAGCTTGTACCAGGCCCGCGCGAAGGCATCGTTGAACTCGTCGGGGTTCTCGAAAAAGCGCTTGGAGATCTCGAGGTAGATCGGATCCTTGATAAGCGCGATGTCGGTCGTGAGCATCATCGGCCTGTTGATCTTGCCACCGATGTGCGCATCCGGCACGTCTGCCTGACCGGTGGGAGTCCACTGCCACGCACCCGCCGGACTCTTCGTCAGTTTCCATTCGCGGTTGAACAGGTTGAGGAAGTAGCCGTTGGACCACGTGATTGGTGTGGACGTCCACGCGCCCTCCAAACCACTGGTGATGGTGTCGGCACCCTTGCCGCTGCCGTAGCTGCTCTTCCAACCGAAGCCCTGTTCCTCGAGGGGAGCGGCCTCGGGCTCGGGTCCCACGTGCTCGGCGCTCGCAGCGCCGTGGGCCTTGCCGAGTGTATGGCCACCGGCGATGAGTGCGACGGTCTCCTCGTCGTTCATCGCCATGCGGGCAAAGGTGGTTCGAATGTCCTTGGCCGCCGCCAACGGATCGGGCTCGCCGTTCGGTCCCTCCGGATTCACATAGATGAGGCCCATCTGCACGGCAGCGAGAGGATTCGCGAGCTCCCGGTCACCGGAGTAACGCGCGTCGGCCAACCACTCGCCCTCGGGACCCCAGTATATGTCCTGCTGCGGTTCCCAGACGTCCTCACGACCGCCTCCGAATCCGAAAGTTTGCAGCCCCGCCGACTCGAGCGCACAGTTGCCGGCCAGCACCATCAAGTCGGCCCACGAGATTTTCTGGCCATACTTCTGCTTGATCGGCCAGAGCAGGCGACGGGCCTTGTCGAGATTCGCGTTGTCGGGCCAGCTGTTGAGCGGCGCGAAGCGCTGCGTTCCGTCGGAGGCTCCGCCACGCCCGTCGGTCACGCGATAGGTGCCGGCACTGTGCCAGGCCATGCGGATGAACAGCGGGCCGTAGTGGCCCCAGTCGGCCGGCCACCAGTCCTGCGACGTCGTCATCACATCCTCGATGTCCTTCTTCAGCGCGTCGAGGTCGAGCTTTGCGAACTCCGCGGCATAGTCGAACTCCTCCCCCAACGGGTCGCTCTTGGCCGAGTTCTGGTGGAGGATTTGTAGGTTGAGCTGGTTCGGCCACCAGTCCTCGTTGGACATGGCCTGACCGGTCATCATGCCGTGGGCGCCACCCTGCGGATCGTAGTGCTCGACGGCATCACCCTCCTGCGCGGAGACCGGGAACGCGGCGAGCAACACTGCGAGCCCAAACAATGAGCTCGCAGCGAGAATCTTGGAAATCATGATCTCTCCTGAGGCTAATGGGGTCTGAGCGAGGCCCGGTGCGATGGAACAGGCGTCATCCTCCGGTCGTGCCTCGCTCGGATATCGTTTTTCTCGTCGTGGTTAGATTCCAGTAGTGAACTGCATCTAACCGTTTGGTTAAAAAAAGGCGCGGTCGGCCCTCAGCTCCTATTCCTATTTCGTTTGCGCACGCCGCGCATCACGAGC
>JBFGIA010000050.1:0-16905 GCA_041577935.1 Gemmatimonadota bacterium
AGCCCGCCGGCGGTGTACCGGGAAACGCTGGCGCCCACGATCGGATCAGTCCGATCCGACACGACATTGTTGCGGAGTGCTCCGGCACGGGCGGTGATCTCCCACATCGGGTATTGCCCACTCGCCGCTTGGGCGAAACCGAGCATAAGAAGCGCCGACAAGCCGGCCATGACTCCGCGGACTGCGGTGAATCCGAGCATTATGTGTAACCCCCATTGCTATCGTTCGAATCGCTCTTGGCCTGTAAGACCAGATACGAGTACAGAACCGCGCGATAAGGCAGCGGTCGAGCCTAACCATTAGACTCGGCAACATAATAACAGATCTGACCAGCGTTGTCTAGGCGGAACCGGTCGTGCGGGTCGGGGTCGTTTCGCTCTCCGTCCGGATCGTCACCCGAATCTGGGCCTCGGCTCCACAGGATCGCCACTACGCTTGTAGGGGGATTCTCCCTACAGACACCGCCGTCTGTTCGGCGCTACGGTTGTTATGGTGTCAGTGAGGACGCCACAGGAGGCGGTTACCATGCGAAAAGAGCGAAAGCCACCCGCTGTCAAGCTAAAGGGAAAGCGGCCCGAGTCGTTGATGATGACCTATGGCTATCACCCCGAATGGTCGGAGGGGGCGGTCAAACCGCCCGTTTTTCAGACCTCTACGTTCGCCTTCCGCTCAGCGGAAGAGGGAAAGGAGTACTTCGCCTGCGCGTACGGTCTGACTGAGGAGGATCCAGAGCATCCGATCGGCTTGATCTACAGTCGGTTGAACAATCCCGACCTCGAGATCCTAGAGGAGCGCTTGAACCTGTGGGACGACGCTGAGGCGAGCGTCGTGTTTGCGTCGGGCATGGCGGCTATCTCGACCACTTTGCTAACACTGGTGCAGCCGGGTCATGCGATCGTGTTCTCGCGACCTCTGTATGGGGGCACGGACTTCCTCTTGGAGGAGATGATGCCCGCAATGGGAATCGCGACGCGTGAGTTCGAGGCTGGTGCTGAGCCTGCCGAAGTAGAACGTATCTGCAGTGAACTCGAGGCAGCTGGAACGCCATGTCGGGTGGTCTTCCTGGAGACGCCGGCGAATCCGACTACCACGCTCACGGATATCGAGAAGATGTCCGAAGTGGCCCACCGCTTTGGCGCGCTGTGCGCTGTCGACAACACCTTGCTCGGGCCGCTCTACCAGCAACCGCTGCAATGTGGTGCCGATCTAGTCCTCTACTCTGCGACCAAGTACCTCGGGGGGCACAGCGATCTAGTGGCGGGGGTATGTCTCGGCGCGAAGGAGCACATCGACAGTATAAAGATGTTCCGAACGATCTTGGGCACGATGCTCGACCCGCACTCGGCGTGGTTGCTGATGCGGTCGCTCGAGACAGCTAAACTGAGGATGACGTGTTCGCGAAAGAACGCGGAAAAGATCGCAAAATGGCTGCTGAAGCAGCCCTGGGTCGGTAAGGTGAACTTCCCGGGTCTCTTGACATCGGGGGAGCAGAAGGGGATCTACGACCGGCAATGCTCCGGCCCCGGTGCGCTACTGTCGTTCGAGCTGGTTGATGGGGATGAGGCCAAGGCATTTCGTTTTCTCAACTCGGTCCGATTGATCAAACTGGCTGTCAGCTTGGGAGGAAACGAGTCGCTGATCGAGCATCCGGCGACGATGACCCACGCTGACGTGCCGCCGGAGGAGCAGCTGGCGATAGGTATTACACCGGCGTTGGTTCGCTTGTCGGTCGGCATCGAGCACCCGGACGACTTGATCGCCGATCTCACTCGAGCCGCCGGACAGATGGAGGTCTTGAATGAGATACCGGTCGAGGCAGCAGGTCCCTCCGCCGACGCCGTTCTGTCTGGAGAGCCGGTGTGAGCCACTGACTCGCCGACGGACCGCAGCATGAGCTCGCTCGCGGATCGTCCACTCGACCCCATCTTCTCACCTCGATCGATCGCGGTAATCGGCGCTTCGCGGCGTCGCGACTCGATCGGATTCGCGTTGCTCCACAATCTCGTCGTCAATGAGTTCAATGGGATGATCTTTCCGGTCAATCCCAAGGCCCAGGTCATTCATTCGCTGAAGACGTATCCGCGGATTGGCGATATCCCCGACCCGGTCGACCTGGCGATCGTCATGGTGCCGCGTGATGCGGTTCTCGGCGTCGTCGAGGAGTGCATCGACCATGGTGTGCGGGGGTTGGTGGTAATAACCGCCGGGTTTGCCGAAGTCGATGCGGCAGGCGCAGCGCTCGAGGCACAACTCGGCGAGAAGGTCCGTGGCGCCGGCGTGCGGATGATCGGACCCAACTGTATGGGCGTCATCAATACAGACGAGAGCGTGCGCATGGAGGCGACCTTCTCTCCGACCCCCGCCGAACGCGGCACGATCGGTTTTGTAAGTCAGTCCGGTGCGCTCGGGGTCGCGATTCTGAACGCCGCCGCCGATCTGGGGATCGGACTCACCCAGTTCGTTTCCATGGGAAACAAGACCGATGTCTCGGGCAACGACTTGCTCGAGCACTGGGAGGACGATGACGCGACCCGGGTGATCTGTATGTATTTGGAGTCGTTCGGCAACCCCCGACACTTCACGACGATCGCCAAGCGGGTCGGACGTAAGAAGCCGATTCTAGTCGTCAAGTCAGGGCGTACCGAGGAGGGGGCTCGTGCAGCGACGAGTCATACCGGAGCGATCGCTGGAATCGATGTCACCGTGTCGACATTCCTCCGACAGTGTGGCGTGTTGCGAGCCAACACGATCGACGAGTTGTTCGATACCGCCCGAGCGCTGGATCGGTGTCCACTGCCGGCCGGCGATCGTGTTGGCATCCTGACCAACGCGGGTGGCCCAGCGATCATGGCCACGGACGCCTGCGTGAACCTCGGGCTGCAGATCGCAGAACTATCGAACGAGACGCGCCAGGAGCTCGGCTCGTTCCTGCCGCCAGAGGCGAGCGTCGCCAATCCGGTCGATATGATCGCATCGGCCATGCCGGCGGATTATCGACGGTCGCTGGCTTGCCTGCTGGCGGACCCCGGCGTCGACATGATTCTCGCGATCAACGTCACACCGCTCCTGTCACACCCGACCGACGTCCTGGATGCGATTCGCCAAGGTGCGAAGGAAGGGCCTGACAAACCGGTTCTAGCCGTCATGATGGCGACCGAGGAGTTCTACGACGAAGTGCTCGGGCGTCGCGACCAACCCCCGGTCTATCGATTTCCCGAGTCCGCGGCTCGGGCGCTGTCGCAGTTGAATCGCTATGCAGCCTGGCGCCGGCGGCCGATGGACGTTCTGACGCCAGAGTTCGCGGTAGATGACACTCAGGTGTCGGCGATTCTCGATCAGACTCCCGATGGATACCTACCTGCGGCCCAGGCCGTCCAGGTCTTGGAACTGTACGGCGTACCGGTGGCCGCGTGGAGGCAGGTAGCTGATCTAGACGGATTGCGATCTGCAGCCGAGGAGCTCGGTTATCCGGTGGTCGTAAAGGCAGAGGCACCAGCGCTCGTTCACAAGAGTGATGTCGGCGCTGTGAAGGTCGACATACGCAACGTTGACGATCTGGCACGTGCGGTTGGCGAGATTGATGCCTCGTTGAGCGCGGCGGACCATAGGGCTACGGGATACCTGATCCAGGAGATGGTCAGCGGCGGAGTGGAGACGATCTACGGCATCTCGAGCTATCCACAGTTCGGACCGCTGCTCATGTTTGGACTCGGTGGCCGCTACGTGGAAGTGCTGCGCGATGTTCGTTTCGGCGTCACTCCACTCGAACCGGCAGAAGCAGAGGGGATGGTGAGGGGCATTAGGGGGTTCCAGTTGCTCGAAGGTGTCCGGGGCGACCCCGCGGCCGATATAGACTTCCTGGTCGAAGTGCTGTTGCGGATCGCACAGCTCGCCGAGCGTCATCCGCGAATTCAGGAGCTTGATATCAATCCGTTCCTGGCAGCGCCCGACCTAGCTGGCTCGAAGGCGCTGGATGTGAGAATTCGGGTAGGTGACGTTGTTTGATCCGGACGAGAGCCGGGGCCAGCGCGGTACTACGAGTCTCAGGCGCATCGAAACGGCCCCCGACCAAGAGTGATCGGGGGCCGTCCAATAGAGGCCAAAGCGAGCTGATCCGAGTTACAGTTCCGTAATGCGACCCTCTCCGCCAAACGGGTACTGCGCGGCGGAGATCAATCCACCCAACCCGTCAACGATGTAGGTGAACAGCGCCTGCTGGTAGGTGACGCCCAGGGTCGTGAACGGAGCACCCCCGAATGGGTACTCGTCACCACCGCGAGCCAGGAAGTCGATCGTGGCGATGTTGATACCAGGACCGCCTTGCACGACGCCACCGGTGACGATCACCGTCCCGTCATCCAGCTCGACTTCCATGACGCGTGCACCGTCGGCTCCGGCGTCATCGTACTCGAAGCTGAAGCCCGAAACCTGCGCGAAACGACCGCCACCCGGCAGATCGCTTACCGCGTTCTCGAGGATGTCCTTGAACTGCGACCGCGGGATGTTCTCGAACACGCTCACGAAGTTCGGGAAGGGCACCATGTCGAACGTCTGGAGTTCGGTGATGGGGCCGGCCGGGATGATCGTGTTATTCCGGATCCCGCCGCCGTTCTGAAGTGCTACATCTGGCTCTTGGACCCCGAAGCTGGCGGCTAACTGCTCGGCTTGCCACTTGAGCGCATCCGCGATCAGGTTCCCCTCGTTGGTCTCGAAGTTCCGAACCGAGTTGCGGAGCCCGTCGAGGTCGACCTCGGAGACACCAATGACGTTGGCGGCCAGGGCGGCCAGCCCATCGGCCACCGGGTCGACGACCTGCGACTGTACGGCCGGGTCGGGCGACACCGCATCGAAGTTCCCGCCACCGGCGACGCGCACCGGGCCGCTGGCGTCATCGACGGCGATCAGCTCGCCGGCCTTGTTGAACCCGACGATCAGCTGTCCGACATACTTGTACTCACCCGATGTCGTGACAACCGGAACCGGCGTTCCGTCCGAATCGGTTTCGATGATGGGGTACGGGCCAAAAGGCGCGTCACCCGGGATCAGAACGTCGTCGGCGTTGGCGAGCACCTCGTCGCCGCCACCGGCGACGACGATGTCAACGCCGTCCAACATTGGAATCAACGCCAGATCCTCATCGATGTCCTGGAGGTGACTGATCAGAACGATTTTGTTGACCCCCATCCCCTCGAGCTTGTCGACTTCGTTCTGAATCTCGCCTGCTACATCGCCGAGAACGATCACGTCACGCGGGCTGGAGATGAAGGACAGGTTGGGCGTGGTGACGCCGATGATACCGATCTCCTGGCCGCGTTTCACAACGACCGTGCTCTCGGCGATCTGACCCGAGTTGAACAAAGCCTGCAGTCGAGGCTCACCCGAGAAGTTCAGGTTGGCGCTCAGAAACGGGGGGTTGTCAAAGCTGAACCCCTCGATGAAGTCCGCCAGAATATCGGGACCGAAATCGAACTCGTGGTTGCCGATTGCGAAAGCGTCGTAACCGATCAGATCGAGCCCGATCGTGTCATAGAAGGGGATTCCCTTTTGGAGGCTCAGATTGAATTCCGGTCCTGCCAAGAAGTTGTCGCCGGACGAAACGAGGACAGCGGCAGCTCCAGGGTTGCGGGTATTGCGCGGTGGCGGTCCCGTAGCGCCTTTACCGGCCAGCATCATCGAGGAGCTGGCTAATGGTGCGTTGCCGGCTCGCGGACGGCGTTTTGCTTCGAGCTTCAGGTTCTCGACTACCGTCGCGAAGCGAGCGATACCGCCGAAGTCCTCCAGTCCGGCTCCGGCGTTGATGAGCTGGGACTCACCGTCGTTGTTGTGCAGCAAGGTGAGCCAGAAGTGGATGTTGGCGTCATTTCTGCCTTCGGTGAGGCTGATAACGCCGCCGGACTCCGACGGCGGCCCAGCCACGTCGTTGCTGCAGCCGACAAACAGCAGAATGGCAGCCAGAGCACACAGACGTCTCATAGGGGGACCCTCCGAATTGTGTGTAAAGAGCGCTCTCTGGCCTGGGAGAGAGTACGATCGGGGGATGAGTTAACTCGTGCGGGTGGTTTCGGCTAGCCCGTAAGGGCGACGCTACGCCGAGAGCTCGAGCGGATCGGGTGGTTTGGGCTGGGTGGTGACGCTCTCGGCGCGCTTCCGCCACAGGGCCTCCAGGCGGTCCGCCGGCATCGGTTGCGCGATCAGGTAGCCCTGAACGACGTCGCACCCCTCCGCGCGCAAGTAGTCGTATTGCTCCTGGGTTTCGATACCCTCTGCGACCACCTCCAACTGGAGCTCGTGCGCCATCGCGATGATCGCCGATACGATGCTGGCGTCGGTTGAATGTTGCATCAGGTCGCGAACGAAGGAACGGTCGATCTTCACACGATCGAGCGGAAAACGTTGCAGATAGCTCAGAGAGGAGTAGCCCGTTCCGAAGTCGTCGATCGCGATGCGTACGCCCAAATCCTTGAGATTCGTCAGCTGGGTCTTGCTCGTTTGCGTGTCCCCCATGAGAACGCTTTCCGTGAGCTCCAGCTCGAGATACGAGGGATCGAGGCCGGCCCCCATGATGGCGTTGGCGACCTTGATCACCAGATCCGAATCCAGAAATTGTCGTGCCGACAAGTTTACCGAAAGGCGCAACGGGCCCATCTCAGCCTTGGCCCACAACGCGGCCTGGACGCAGGCTTCTTGGAGTGTCCATTCACCCATCGGTAGAATCAAGCCGGTTTCTTCCGCCACCGGAATGAACCTTCCTGGGAGCATCATCCCGTGCTCTGGGTGGTTCCACCGCATGAGAGCTTCGACGCCGGTTATCTGATGATCGGCGAGTGATACGAGTGGCTGATAGAAGAGTTCGAGCTCACTGCGCTCCACCGCATGACGAAGGTCGCTCTCGATCTCGAACCGTTTTTGATCCCGATCATCCAGTTCCTCCGTGTAGAACTGATAGTTGTTTCGACCCATGTCCTTGGCATGGTACAACGCATTGTCCGCCTTCATGAGCAAGGACTCGGCATCCGATTCGTCGGAGAAGAGAATCAGTCCGATGCTACACGAAACAAAGAGTTCGGCTCCATTGATGTTGAACGGGAACGAGACGTTCTTGAGTACTCGTTCTGCCACCCGGGATGCCTCTCCCTTGTTCCGAATGTCCGAGATTAAAATGATGAACTCGTCTCCGCCGATGCGCGCCACCATGTCTTCACTTCTCGAGATTCCTCGATCCTCGCTTGGATTATGACGCACGCACTTTGTCAATCGAGAAGCCACCAACCGGAGCAATTCGTCACCACTCGAGTGCCCAAAACTATCGTTGACGCGCTTGAAGCGATCGAGATCCAAGTAGAGCAGCGCGCCCACTCCAGGCGCATTCGTCGGTCTCAGAGCCGCCTCCAAAGCGGCCTTGAACGAACGCCGGTTTGGAAGCCCGGTCAGGAGGTCGTTATAGGCCAGGTGCTCCAACTTCTGCTCCAACCGCCTTCGTTCGCTGACGTCCTGGATTGTGCTCATGATGCCAGCCGGGTTGCGATCCCTGTCGAGTTTGACCTCGGCCTGTTCGTGAATAAAGGAGACGGTGTCGTCTGGCCAGCGGAGTCGATAGTGGATCTCGTACGGATCGCCGGCTTTCAGAGCTCGGCCCCGTGCATCGCTGATCAACTGCAGATCCTCGGGATGGACGGACCGCGAAAAGGTTTCCAACGTGAGCGGATCTTCCGGGGTTAGACGGAACACTTCTCGCGTTTCATCCGAAATGTGCGTCACGGTTCCGGTCAGATCGATCTCCCAACTCCCAAGCCTGGAAATGCGCTGCGCGTGCGCAAGACGAGCTTCGCTGCGGATGAGTTTTCGCGTGTTCTCGCTGGCGCGCTGGATGTACTGGAGACGATGATTCAAAATTTGCCAATTCACGGGCTTCGTGATGAAGTCTGTCGCACCGGCCTGGTAGGCTCGCTGAATCGAGTTGGTGTCCTCAAGCCCCGTCAGCATGACGATCGGTATGTTCCTGGACCACTCGTTTTCCCGGAGCTTTGCGCAGATCGTGAACCCATCGACGTGTGGCAATACGACGTCGAGCAAGATGATGTTTGGCATGACCCTGCGCACGACGTGCACGACATGTGCTCCATCCGCGACCTCTTCCACGAGGAAGCCGTTCTTTTCCAGCGCCCGACGGAGCAAAGCCCGCTGCGTCGCATCGTCGTCGACGACTAGAATCAGCGGTGCGCGACGCCCGTTCTCGCTCATGCCGTGTTGGCTAATTGTGGTGGTTCTGGCGCAGCCACTCCCGCTTCAGCCCGCAACGCGACGATGACACCAGCGAACTCGTTCTCGATCTGAACCACAATCGACTCCGCTGGCTCTACGGAACCCTCGGCCGCCAACTTTTGGACCTCCTTGCAGAGCGCGGACAAGTCTGTCGCACCGAGGCTGGCACTGCTCGATTTCAGGGTGTGGGCGGCAACTTTGAGCGCGGGGGCGTCTTTGGCGCGAACCGCGGCCTTCATTTCCTGGGTCAGCTTTCCGGTGTCGCTTATAAACTGCTCGATGATGTTCTGCAAGAAATCCGAATCACCATCTGTTAGCGAGCGGATCTCATCAAGCCTGCTGGCATTGAGCACGACCGCCTGAGCAGGAGCCTGAACCGGCTGCGCTTGGTCGTCTTGCTCGTCAGCTTGCGGTTCCGACCCGTTGGGCATCCAGCGCTTGAGAGTTTCTAACAGATCGTTCAGCCGGAAAGGCTTCCTCAGGTAGTCGTTCATACCAAAAGGGAGCCCGCCTTCGGATTGACTGTTTAGCTCATGACCGGTGACGGCAATGATCGGTATGGGCTCCTTGTCGGTGATCGCGATCTCCCTCGCGCGTAACGCGCGTGCCGCCTCAAAACCATCCATCCCGGGCATCTGGCAATCCATCAGGATGACGTCGTACTCGGCCTTGTCGACGACATCGAGCAGTTGAGCACCGTCTCGGACGACCTCTACGTCACAACCCAACTTCTTCAGCATGATCGAGATCAGGTCCTGACTCGTCGTGTTGTCCTCAGCCAAAAGGACCCGGAGGCCCAGGGACTCTCCCTCTTGAGTTTCGCTTGGCTCTAGCGTCTTCATTGGCGATTCCTTTCTTGGCTGTCGGCGAATCCAACGAGCGATCGTTTCCTGCAGCTCGTCGCAGCTGTACGGCTTGCTCAGGAAGTCATTCATACCGGCTGCGAAACATGCGTCGCGCGTTCTCTGTAGCGCGTATGCGGTCAGAGCGATGATCGGGATGGGCTGCTCTCCGTTCTCTGTTTCGTGTTCGCGAATCCGTCGAGTAGCCTCGAACCCATCCATCTCCGGCATCTCGCAATCCATCAGGATGAGATGAAAGCTCTCTCTGTTGAAGGCTTCGAGCGCCGCGATTCCTGTAGCTACGAGTGTCGTTTCGCAACCGAGTTTTCCGAGCATGGCGAGCGCCACCTGCTGATTGACGACGTTGTCCTCTGCCAGCAGGACGCGCGCACCGGTGGTATCGTTGTTTCCAAAAGAGCCTTGTGCACTCGAAAGCTCCGATCTGGTCGGCTGCGGCTCCGACGATGGTGATACGTAGGCCGCTAGTTGCTCGAAGAGTTGGGTTTGGGATACGGGCTTGGTCAGGCAGCACAGGACGCCTTGATCCCGAAGCAGCTGCGAGTCACGTTCGAAGCCCAGAGAAGTCAGTAGAACGAGTTGCGTCCCGGCCAAGCTCGGGTCGGACCGGATGGCGTACGTGAGCTCCAACCCGTCCATGCCGGGCATCTTCATGTCCAGGATCGCGAGGTCGAATGCGTCGTCTGCCGACACCGCCGTTCTGAGCATGGCGATGGCCTCGAAACCATCCGCCGCACAGTCGGTCCGCATCCCCAACGAACGCAGCTGGTTTTCCAAGATTTCACGGTTCGTCTGGCTGTCGTCAACGACCAGAACATGAAGTCCCCTGAGCTGCAGGTAATCGGCTCGCCCGGTCTCGGTCTCGACCCCGGCGACGTTGGACAACTGAACCCTGAACCAGAATGTCGACCCGCTGCCCTCCTTGCTATCGACACCGATCTCGCCGCCCATCGCCTCAGAAAGCTGCTTGGAGATAGCCAGGCCAAGACCTGTGCCCCCAAACCTTCTGGATGTTGAGCTGTCCGCTTGATCGAAGAGCTCGAAAACGCGCGCGCGGGCCTCAGACGAGATACCGATACCGGTGTCCTTGACCTCGACCTGCAGCGTCGTATCGTTCTCGTAATGCTGCGGGCACCAGGCGCTCACCACGACTTCGCCTTCCTGGGTAAATTTGATCGCATTGCTGGTGAGGTTGACGATCACTTGGCGTAAGCGACCGGGGTCGCCGACCACCCGTCGGGGCACCTCGCTGCCGATTTCGCATGCCAACTCGATATCCTTTTTGTAGGCCTCCTCGGCGAACATGCCGACCGCTTCGTCGATCAGCATCCACAGGTCGAACTCGACCTCCTCGAGGACGAGTTTCCCGGCTTCGATCTTCGAGAAATCGAGGATGCTGTTGATTAGCTCGAGCAGCGTTTGACCCGACTTGCGAACGGTGGTCGCGAGGTCGTGCTGAGTCTCGGTCAACTCGGTCTGAAGGAGCAGTTCAGTCATTCCAAGGACACCGTTCATCGGAGTCCGGATCTCGTGGCTCATCTTGGCCAGGAAGTCCGATTTCGCATTGTTGGCTGCTTCGGCTGATTCCTTCGCCTGCTGGAGTTCGGTGTTCGCTTGGGTGCGTTTTTCGACCTCGTTTTCTAGAAAGTCACTGTGTTGTGCCAGCTGTATGCTCTGCGCGTGAATGTGTCTCAGCATCTGGTTGAACCCGCTGATCAGCGTGCCGATCTCGTCCTTTGATTTCCTGGCGTCGGCCTGAACGCTGTAATCCCCATCGATCGAGATCTTCTTCATGACATTTGTCAGCGAACGGATCGGGTCCGAGATACGCCGCTGGAACATGGCCGATAGAATGAAGGCCAATAGCGAGAGGGAGAGCAGCACGATGCCGCCGACGTCTCCATAGGACTCGATTCGCGAACGCAGAACCCCCAAGTCAGAGCGGATCCAAAGCGTGCCGATCGGCTGTCCATCGACAACGATTTTCTTGGTAAGGTCTAGGGCGTCCCTGGAGAACCGGTGGCTGCCAGCTCCGACGAGCAGCTGTGGGTGGGCGTCTAGAATGCCCTGGACCAGATCTTGATCGGCTGAGGGGTCGTGATCGGGGTCGCTCCGGACGTAGCTCGCGAAAACCTCACCCTCGGCGTTTGTGACAAACGCCGAGATGACGTGCGGGTCGCTACTGAGGTCGGCCAGGTGCTCTTCGGCAGCATGTATGTCTTCACGGATCAGGTCTTGCCTTGCACCGCTGGCGATGATCTCAGCGATCGTGGAGACATCCTCCACGAGATCTTTTCGCTGTCCTACTACGTCGGTGATCAGGTAGACAGCGGAAGCCAGGAGCAGCACGATGATGCTCGTGGCTACCATGATGGCGGTGAGCTTGAACCGAATCGATACGGTCGGTACGAAGCGCATTCGAACGAGGCTGGTGACCCAACCCTCCGTCGGGGGAGAGTTAACCGCAAAATCAGGCGGGGGATTTCCGCTCTGTCTATGGGCAAGCAACGTGCCAGTGGTGCGAAGCGTCACGACTGTGGAAACCGAGGTCATCTCTGGTGGCACTTCATTGCCACACGCGGCAATCGACGATACGGTTGTGGCCGGTCGATGTCGCGTTGCTACTGCGGGCTTTCTCTGGTCTGCGTGGCTTTTGGGAATTCGCGGTAGTTTGCTTGGTGGTGATGGCTTGCTAGGCCGACTTAGACGGGGTGCGACCGAAGCGCTCGCGGTGCATCGCCTTCATCGAGCGCAAGCACTAGTTGGGGAGCTTGGCCTGCAGCCGCTCGAGCACGGCCAGCAGATCGGGGGAGTCTTCGAGCACGCCGCGAAAGGGGTCGGCCTTTAGCTGGGCGACGCGTCGCGGTACCGAGCGAATCGTATAACGGTGGATGTCGAGCCCTTTTTTGATCTCGCTCCACTTGAGCGGCGTCGATACCGGGGCGCCCTCGATCGGCCGCACGCTAAACGGTGCGACCAGGAGTTGGCCGCGGCGAGTCTGTAGGTAATCCAGGTACACCTTGCCCTCGCGGTCGGCGATCGTACGCGTCAGCGTTGCGATCTCGGGCTGGCGCGCGACGACGACCTGCGACAAGAGCTCACCCAGCGCGCGTGACATCGCGTAGTCGAAACGGCCATCGAGCGGGATCAATACGTGGAGCCCGGTTGACCCACTGGTCTTGATGTACGCCGGGAGTTCGATCTCCCTACAGAGCTTAACGATAGCCCTTGCGACCTCGACCACGTTCTTAAACGGAGCGTCCTTGGGGTCGAGGTCGAGGATGCACCAGTCGGGGTAGTCGAGCGACTCCACCCGGCTGGCCCAGATGTGGAGCGGGATCGTGGCCATGTTAGCGAGGTAGAGCAGCGTCGCGAGGTCGTCACACACGACGTACGCCAGCTCTCGCTCGGAGTGCTCGCTCCAGATCGGGACCGTCCGGATCCAGTCCGGAACGAAGCCCGGGGTGTTCTTTTGATAGAACGAGTCGCCTTCGATCCCGTCCGGGAAACGGGTCAGGACCAACGGCCGATCGCGAAGGTAGGGGAGTAACGCCGGCGCGATCTTCCGGTAGTACTCGAACAAGTCGCGCTTGGTGTACCCATCGTCGGGCCAGAAAACCTTATCCGGGTTCGATAGCCGGACCCCTGCCGCCGCTGGTTGTTCGATCTCACGGCTCGCAGACTCGCGTTCTCGGACCGAATGGTCCGGTGGGGTTGGTCGATCCTCATCAACCCATGGCAGCTCGCATTCGGTCGGTTGTTTGTCGTCTCGCAAACGTAGAAACGCCGGTTGTCTGAGGAGCCCCTCCTCGGTTGCTTCGAGATACCGGACCTCGCAAACCAGATCAGGTTCGACCCAACGGTGGGTGGCACCGGTCGGTGTCGGTCCGCTGAACGGTGGGGTCTCTCGCTGGCGCTTATCCAGCGTCTCGCGCAGGGAACCCAGTTGCGCGTTGTTGAACCCCGTCCCGACTCGACCCGCATACTGAAGTTGATCGTCGCAGTACCCTCCCAGATGGAGCGCACCGAACCCGGAGCGCGATCCCTTGGGCAACGTGTATCCGACGATCACGAAATCAGCCGTGCGATCGGCGCGGACCTTGATCCAGTCACCGGATCGAGCGCCGCGGTAGCGACTGTCGGCTTTCTTGCCAACAACGCCTTCGAGCCCCAGGCCGACGACCTGGTGATAGAGATCCTCGCCGGCTTCGTCGAAATGCTCGACGTAACGGAGCGGTCCGGTAGGGGGGAGGACCGTTTGCAGGAGCCGCTTGCGCTTAGTCAGCGGGAGCGATCTTAGGTCGTGACCCAGCGCGGCCAGAATATCGAACACGTAGAACGTCGTCGGCTGATGCCTTGAGGCGCGCTCGATATCGATCGCTCGCGTCAGCCGCGCGCGCTTCTGGAGTCGTTGGAAGTTGGGCAAGCCGGCGTCATCGTGGGCGACGACCTCGCCGTCCAGTATCAGCTCGTCGTACGGCAGCGCGGCGATCGCCGCCGCCAGCTCGGGAAAGCTCGGCGTGGCGTCATTTCCGTTCCGGGTTATCAACTCCGCGCCTACGGCCGACTTGCCGCCCAGCATCCGATAGCCGTCGAGCTTGAGCTCGAAGATCCACCCCGGTTTGGAAAACGGCTCTCGACGCGAGCGGGCCAGCATCATCTTGACCGTCGATGCGCGCACGGTGCGGCGCGGCGCACTGAGCTCTTCGAGGCGTTCTTTAAGATCCGCGCCGGGGTCATGCCCCTCGCCCAGCTGCTCGATCGTCAACCCCGAGTGAACCGATTCCGGTGGCAGATCGTCCACGCCCCCGGGATCGTCTGGGCCGCGTTGGGCGAACTTCTTCTCACGAATCATCAGCCATTCGTTTTCGCTCTTCTTGAGCTTCACCAGCGTCCACACTCCACGCAGCTTGTAACCCCGGAGCTCGAACAAGAGCTTGCCGGTTTCGAGTCCCTCGACCGGGTCTTCCAGCGCACGCCAGGTGCCAAGATCCCAGACAATCATCGCGCCGGCACCGTAGCTGCCGGCGGGAATCACGTCCTCGAAGTTGATGTACTCGATGGGGTGATCTTCGACGTGTACGGCGAGGCGCTTATCGGCCGGGTCCAACGATGGACCCTTAGGGACGGCCCATGACTTAAGCACGCCGCCCATCTCGAGTCGCAGGTCGTAGTGCAGCCTCCGGGCGGCGTGCTTGTGAACGACAAAGCCGCCACCAGCCAGATGGCGGTCGGGTGTCGAGGCTCGCCCGGCCGGCTCGGGCGTCTCGGCCGCCGTCCGCTTGGCCCGGTACTCGTCTAGGGGATCGCGTTTCGGCACGGACCTAGCTTATATTCTCAAGTCCCATCCTTCACGACTCTTAGCTCCGGGTAGGTGTCGATCACCCGGGCTGGTGGACGGCCAGAACCAGGAGGAATCGCACATGGCGGCACGCCCCATGGGATCGGCGACTATTTCGTTCGGGCTGGTTTCGGTGCCGGTCAAGCTCTACTCAACCTCGGAAAGCTCTCGCCGGATCGCTTTCAACTGGATTCACGCTGAGTGCAATTCGCGCGTCCAGCAGCGCTTCTGGTGCCCGGTGGACGAACAGATCGTCGAGCGAGATGAGCTCATGAAGGGTTATGAGTTTGCCAAGGACCAGTATGTTCTCTTCTCACCCGAAGAGCTCAAAGTGCTCGACGCGCAAGCGACCAACAGCATCGATATCGCCGAGTTCGTTCCGCTCGAGAAGGTCGAACGGCTCTACCTCGATCGGGCGTACTATCTGGGTCCCGAAGGTGGGGGCGAGCGGGCCTATCGGCTGCTGAGCGCGACGCTCCGCGAGACCGGCCGCGCGGCCCTCGGGAGCTACGCCGCTCGTGGCAAGCAGTATCTGGTCCTGGTGCGGCCAATCGAAGATGGACTGGTGATGGAGCAGCTTCGGTATGCGGACGAGATCCGCCCCTTCTCCGAGGTTCCGATCGGTGACGGCGAGGTAAAGAAGGAAGAGATGAAGCTCGCCGTTCAATTGGTCGAGCAGGGATCGAACGACGAGTACGATCCAAAGCAGTACACGGACGAAGTGTACGGACGGGTCATGGCGCTGATCGAGCAGAAGATCGAAGGCGAGGAGATTACCGCCGCTCCAGAGCCCAAGGCGGACACCAAGATCATCGACCTTATGGATGCCCTGAAGGCCAGCCTCTCGGAGCCCGAGAAGCCACAAAAGAAGGCCCGCAAGTCGGCCAAGCGGACGGCGAGTCGGAAGAAGACCAAAGCACGCAAGTCGAGTGGAGGCTGAGCAGGACGGGGAGCAGGAACCCAAAGTCCCCGAGATGGAACACTTCACGACCCGCGACGTCACCCGGATCTTAGACCTTCCGGCGGACAAAGTGCGGCGCTACGCGAGAGCCGATTTTATGGCCCCCGAACGTGGGCCGCGCAACGAGTACCGCTTCACCTTCCACGATCTGGTTCTGATGCGAACAGCTCGGGAGCTCGAGGTAGCCGACGTGTCGCCGCGTCGCATCCATCGCGCGCTGCGGGACTTGAGAAGCCAGCTTCCAGCCGAGCGGCCACTAACAGCGCTCAGAATCGTCGCCGAGGGCGACCGTATCGTAGTCCGAGAGGGCGATACGACGTGGAGTCCCGAATCGGGCCAGGTGCAGATCGACTTTCGGGTCGCCGACCTCGCTGCTGACGTCGAGCCGTTTGCCCCCGACGCAGGGAAGCGACCGTGGGACGACGAACGAACCGCCGACGACTGGTACGAGCTGGCGTTCTCGCTCGAGGGATCGTCGACCCGTGAGGCCCGCGAGATGTACGCCCGAGCACTGGAGCTCGATCCCGATCACGCCGATGCGCTGGTGAATCTGGGGCGGTTGTTTCACGAGGAGGGCGCCTTCGAGGAGGCCCGCCGGTACTATGAACGGGCGCTGGCGGTCAATCCAGCGCATGCGACGGCAGCGTTCAATCTCGGTGTTGTGCTGGAAGATCTTGAACAAACTGAGCTGGCTGCCGACGCGTACCGGAATGCGATCAAAACCGATCCAGCGATGGCTGATGCCTACTACAATCTGTCAAGGTTGTGCGAAGAGTTCGGGGATCGCTCGGCGGCGCTCAGGTATTTGCGCAGCTACGACCAGCTCACCCGGACGCGTGGACCACGACCGGGATGACGGTCACGTACACGAGCTACCTGAAGATCGACCAACTGCTGGCGCTCCAGAAACCAGAGAGCAACGAGCACGACGAGGTCTTGTTCATCATCATCCACCAAGTCTACGAGCTGTGGTTCAAGCAGCTGCTACACGAGCTCGACCGACTCTGTCGCTTGCTGCGGGAGGGTGATGCGGCGCCGGCGCTCCATACGCTTAAGCGAATCCTCACGATTCTCAAGCTTGCCGTTGCGCAGACCGACATCCTTGAGACGATGACGCCGCTCGAGTTTGTGTCCTTCCGCGATCGACTGGAGACGGCGAGCGGGTCGCAGTCGTTTCAATTCCGCGAACTCGAGTTTCTGCTCGGCCTGAAGCAGTCTGCTGTGCTAGAGGACTTTGATCCCGATAGCGAAGGCCGGAACCGATTGAAGCAGCGGTTGGTCGAACCAACAGTCTGGGACGCTCTCGGCAGCTATTTGTTGCGCCGCGGCTACGCCGTGCCGACCGATTTGCTGCAACGCGACGTGACTCAGCCGGTCGAGCCGTCGACCGGCATGCAGGCGGTTCTATTGCGCATCTATCGGGAGGACCCGGAGGCGATGGAACTGTGCGAGCGACTGGTCGATCTCGATGAAGGGGTCCA
>JBFGIA010000051.1:0-16620 GCA_041577935.1 Gemmatimonadota bacterium
CGACCATCCGGTCGAGCAGATCCTCTACGTTGAGCAACGCCGTGCCGCGCCCGTGGCTCATGATCCCCCCGTTTGCGCAGCTGGAGCCCCGGATGCGGCCGCTTGGACCGGCAGCGACCGGAGGTAATTGACGAGGTCCCAGCGCGCCCCTTGCTGGATCCTACTGTAGCCCGGCATCAGCCCCCGGCCCTGCGTGATGAGAGCGAATAAGTAACCATCCGAGAAGTCATCCAACCGTCCAGTCGTGAGCATCGGGATCGCCGGATATTGACCCTCCATCGGTCCACCGCCGCGGCCTCCTTCGCCATGGCACACGATGCAGAAATCTCGGAATGCGGCTTCACCATTTGCAGTCGAAGCGACACTGGGCGGAATCGGATTCACGAGATCATCCGCGGTCGCGAGGTTGAACTCGCCCATCCCGTCCAGTGCTACGGATCGCTCTGGTGGCGGTAGTGGCTCGGCCTCGTGCGGCTGTATCGAGGGCGTCCGGCTCATGGTGGTAAACCAATCGCAGCCCGTCAGCGCAACGACCGACAAGAGTAGCGCGACAAGGGAGCGGCTAGGCGACACTCTCGATCGCCTCCGCCCCGACGCGGTCGAGGATCGAGCGCGCTCGTTGCGCCGCGCTGTCGTCATCGGTGTGCACAAACACGCCGAACAGATCATTCGAGAATCGCGGATGGTACCCCGGCTTGGTGCTCATGGCCGGGATGCGGCTGAAGATGAAGACGCCAGCCAGTGTGAACAGGCCGCCCAGCAGAACCGTGAGCTCGAACATGATTATGACCGTTACCGGTAAGGACGCGATCGATTTTCCGCCCACCTGAAGACCCCACGCGAAGAAAGTCCAGAGCGTCAGCGTGAGACCGGTCAGCGTTCCCATGAGTCCGCCGATCAGGGTCATGAGTCGAACCGGGCTGACCGGACGATCGATCGCATCCTCGAGATGCGGCGTGGGTATCGGCGAGTAGACGGTGATGTCATCGGCCGCCACGCCCTCGTTCTCGAGCGTGTTTACGGCCGCGGCTACGTCATCCAGCGTCAAGAAAACCCCGCGCACCCCGCCTTCCATCAGCTCGGCGCTCATCGGCTGAACCTCTCGCCATTCATGACGCCACCTCGAGCTCCTCTTGCTGACGCCTGAGCTTTGGCGGCAGGAGCTCTTTCAGTTCGGCGATCGCCATCGATGGCAGGAACTTGACGAACAGCAGGAACCACATGAAGAACCACGCAAACGAGCCCGCGGTGATCGACCACTCGACCCAGCTCGCAGTGTAGTAGTCCCACTGGTACGGCATGAACTCGCGTGCTAGCGACTGAATAATGATCGAGAAACGCTCGAACCACATTCCGATGTTGACGAAGATCGACACAACAAACATCCAGAACCACGACGTGCGGATGCGTTTCGACCACAACGACATCGGTATGATGCAGTTGCAGATGTACATGATCCAGCACGCCCACGCGTACCTGCCAGTCAACCGATCCCAGAAGATCGCCTTCTCGAACTCGGAGCCTGAGTACCAGGCAATGAAGAACTCCACCAGGTAGGCGTAGAACACGATCAGCGACGTGAGCAGCAGCAGCTTGGCCAGGTTATTTAGATGGTACTCCTCGATGTAGTCCTCGAGGTGGAACGCCTTTCTCAACGGCACCACCAACGTGATCACCATCGCCACGCCACTGAAGATGGCCCCGGCCACGAAGTAGGGCGCGAATATCGTCGAGTGCCAACCGGGCACGATCGCCATCGCGAAGTCCCACGAAACGACCGAGTGCACCGAAAGCACGAGCGGCGTGGCCAGACCGGCCATGAACAAGTAGGCGCGGTTGTAGTGACGCCACTGGCTGTCGGTCCCCTGCCAACCCAGCGAGAGGACGGAGTACAGCCGGTGGCGGAAGGACTTCGGCTGGGCCCGGTCGCGAGCCGCCGCGATGTCGGGGATGAGGCCCAGGTAGAGGAACAGCGAGCTGATCGTGAAGTACGTCGAGATGGCGAAAAAGTCCCACAGCAACGGGCTCCTGAAGTTGGGCCACAAGAGCCGCTCGTTGGGATACGGGATCAGATAGTAGAAATACCAGACCCGACCCAAGTGGATGAGCGGAAACAGCCCGGCCGTCATGACCGCGAAGACGGTCATCGTCTCCGAGACCCGGTAGACCGCGGTTCGGAACTGTGCCCGGAACAGGAACAGAATGGCTGAAATCAGCGTGCCCGAGTGGGCGATACCGACCCAGAACACGAAGTCCGTGATGTACACACCCCACATGACCGGAGGCACGTAGCCGGCCACACCGAGGCCGGTCTTGATCTGGTACATCCAGGCGGCGATCGCGATCCCAAGGACTGTCAGCACGACCGCCATGAGCGCCGCCCACCCGACGCCGGGTCGCTGCAACGTCGCCAGAACGTCGTCGTTGACGCGCCTGAAAACGGTCGCCTGGGCGAGACCCGAGGCTCGGCGGTTCACGGTGGAGGTCGACTCCGACATCCTCTACACCTCGACCCCCGACCCAGCGGTCTTGAGCGCAACGTCGCTGGACGTGCGGTCGATCACTTTCTTCAGATAGAAGTTTGCCGGTCGTGTGTTCAGCTCTTCGAGCACGCTGTAGGTGAGCGGCCCCCGGGAGAGCTTCGACACGTGGCTGTCGGGATCCTTCAGATTGCCAAAAACGATTGCGTCGGTAGGACACGTCTGCTGACACGCGGTCTGGAAGAACCCGTCCGGCACGACAGCTTCGAGATCTTCGTCGCGGACGGTGTTCTTGGCGGCGTTGATGCGCTGCACGCAGTACGTGCACTTCTCCATCACGCCCTTCTGACGCAGGGTCACGTCGGGATTGATCGCCCAGTCCATCGGCTCTGGCCATTCGTAGGTGAAGTAGTTGAAGTAGCGAACCTTGTAAGGGCAGTTGTTCGAGCAGTAGCGGGTCCCGACGCACCGGTTGTAGACCTGGACGTTGAGCCCTTCGTCATTGTGATAGGCGGCATAAACGGGACAAACCGGCTCGCACGGAGCAGCACCACAGTGCTGACACATCATCGGTATGTGGCGGGTCTTTACATGTCCGTTCTCTTCGTGTTCCAAGAAACGTTCGATCCGAATCCACGACATCTGCCGGCTCTTGGCGACCCGTTCCGGCCCCACGAACGGGATGTTGTTCTCTGCCGCACACGCCGCCACGCAGGCGTTGCAACCGGTGCAAGCATCCAGGCTGATCGCCATGCCCCAGCGATAGGGGCTCTCAGCACCGGAGTCTTCGGCGACACGCTCCACTGTGAGCGGTTCGCCGTGACCGTTGCCGTGGTGACCCGGCTCGGCGTGGAGCGCCTCGGTCATCGATATCGCCTGAGCGATCTCGCGATCGTGCTGGATGTCCGACCCCTGGTGCTTGAGCGGCGGCACCCACGCACCGGTGGGTGTCAGTGTAACCCGAACCCCCTGGTAGATCGGCCCACCACCGTTTGGCTCGACATCAGCCGGCAGCAGCTCGACCGGATTGACGCCCCCCTTGGCAAAACGACCCATCGCGGTGTGACCGCGGCCGAGCGGCATCGATACCGTATCGGCCCGGATGCCGGCGTACGAGATAACCGGTGCCGTGATGCTGCCGTGGGGCGATGTGACGGTCACCACGTCGCCGTCTTTGACACCCAAATCGGTCGCTACATCCGGGTGCACTTCGATCCACGTCTGCCAACAGCTTGTCGTGACAGGATCCGCCAGCTCCTGGAGGGTCGGACTGTTGGCCGAACGGCCGTCGTACATCGCCAGTTGCGGCTGTACGATGAGGTCGAACGCACCATCGTCTTCCGGCCCATCGAACGGGACCGGACCAAAATCGAGTCCGTCGTCAGCGGCCGCTGGCGCTGGCGTCGTCGGAACGGTCGTCGCCGCCTGCCACACACCGCCGGCCTTGAGCGCTTCGGCCCACGCTCGCTCGCTGCCGGCAACATCGCTCCATGCCGACCGCAAGTAGTCGTACCAGCTTTCGGCCTCGATTGCCGGCGTCCCCCCATCACCCGCCATCACCCGCCCCACATCGAGCATGACATCAGGCGTTGGGCGGGTATTAAAAACCGGGCGCATCGCCGGTTGGATCAAGCTCATGACGCCGTCCTCGGGCACCCAGTCGCCCCACGACTCGAGCGGCGTGTGATCGGGTAGCAGCAACTGGCAGCGGGACGCGGTTTCGTCGAGCACCGAACTGAACGACACCCGGAAAGGCACCTCGTCCAAGGCGTCTTCGAACCCGACGCCCGGCGGCAGCGAGAACACCGGGTTGGTGTGGGCCACCAAGAGCGCTTTTACCTGGCCGCTGCGCATGCGCTCGGTGAGCTCGATCATCGAGCGGTACGCGCCAGGCACGCCACCGGTGAGCGCACCGTTCACCCGAACGGTGTCGCCCACTGCGCCACCGGCCTGGTTCAGCAGGTTAACGGCCACGGCCGCAGCGGTCGCCCCGCGGTGCGCGGCGCCGATTCCACCCGGCAGGGCCAGGCTGCGCTTTGATTCGAAGAGCTCTGCCAAGTGTTCAATCGTTTCGGCGTCCACACCGGTCGTTTCCGCCGCCCGTGCTGGAGGCCAGCCAGCGGCGGGACCGCCGGCGCCGAGCACGTTGGCCATCGCGAGCGCCACCAGGTGCTCGGTGCCGGGCCGCGCGGCGACCCATTCGTCAGCGTTCGAAGCGGTCATCGACAACCGCGGCTCGACCGCCACGAAGACGCCCTCGCCGTCGGGTCGCACGGATTCCACGCCACGGAAGGCGTGCATTTCGGACCACGCTCGCCCGTACCGAACCGGCGACACCCAAGTGCCGAGGAAATCCGCGCCAAAGGAGATCACGAAGTCGGCGCCCGCAATGTCATAGTCGGGCACAGCTGCGCGGCCGAACACGCGGCGGTTGGCCTCGAGTACGGCTTCGTGCGCAAACGGCTCGTACACCACACGCGCTGCACCGACCGCCGCTGCCCACTCATCGTAGAACCGGTCGCGTGTGCCCGTCTCGAGACCCGTCAGCAGGACGACCGACCCAGGCTCGATGCCCGCACCCCGGAGCCCCTCGGCCAGCTGCTCGATCCCAGCACCCCAATCGACCTCGACCTGCTCACCGTTATCGATCCGTCGCGGCCCGCGCAACCGATCGGGATCGTAAAGCCGCTGCGTCGCCATTTGACCGCGGGCGCACAGCTTACCCTGGTTGACGGGATTGTCGGGATTGCCTTCGAGCTTGATGACACGACCGTCACGGGTCTTGACGTGCACACCACAACCCGCCGGACACTCGCGACATGTCGACGCATACCACGTCGGTATCCCGGGCGTGACGTTTTCCGGCGGCACCAGGTACGGGATCAGCGCCTGGGGTCCGACCTTCTGATCGCAAGCGGTCATCGTTCCCGCTCCGGTGACCCCGACCAGCTTTAGAAACTCGCGTCGTTCCACACGCTGCCTACCGTCTCGTGTCTAATAGTGACAAACCGCGCAATCGTCCGATGCTTCTTCATCGCGATGACATTCCAGGCACCACCCCATCGACAACGACTCGACCTGTCTTACCTGCTCCATCGTTTCCACTTCGCCGTGGCACTCGACACACTCCACCTCAGCTCGAGTGTGCGGTTTGTGGCTGAACTGCACGAACTCGGGCACGCTGTGAACCCGCACCCAAGGGATCGGCAGCGAATCGGTCCAGAAACCCTGCAAAAGCTGGATCTGCTCTTGATACTCCGGCGTCGAGCCGCGGATGAAACGGTGGCAACCCATGCACGTCTCGGTCGATGGGATGCCCGCTTCTTCTGATCTATCAACCGAGAAATGACAATACGCGCACTCCATCTCGTTGTCCGTGACGTGGACGTTGTGCATGAACTCGATCGGTTGGGTGGGGCCTTCGGCTTGGGCCCGTCCACAAGCAGAGAGGACGGCGAGCACCGGGAGCGCAAGAAGGATTCGGATCGCGGCTGCTTGCACGGAGTCCCTGAGCTCCCGTTCAGGGGTTCAACGACGTCGCGAAAAATCGATGGTAATGATGCGTCGAGAGCTGCCGACGCAAATAGCCCCAGGGGTCAAAACTTGCGCAAATATGCGCAGTCGCCCCGTGGTGTCAAGGGAGGCTTCTCGCGATCCGAAGGTGCTCTCAGAGGGATTCCGAGAATTCCGCCTTATTTGGCTCGACGAGTCGCTCGTAGTCGGCGTACGAAATCTGAATCGTGTCCTGATGCGAGCCCGCGTTGAACGTGATCGTCTCGTCCTCCTCAAGCGAGCGATCGACGTACACCGGGAGATCGTACAGGTTGCCGAAGGGCGGCATCGCCCCGGTCTCACAGTTCGGGAACAGTCCCTTGAACTCCTCTTCGGTCGCCAGTCTCAGCCCGTCGTTCCCAACGATCTTCTTGAAGCTGGCTAGATCGATCTTCCGGGTCGCGGGCAGCACGGCCATGACGAACGCATCGCCGTCGGTAAGCATCACCGTCTTGGCGAACTCCCGTCCCGGGACGTGCTCGGCACCAGCCACCTCTTGCGCCGTATACGCCGGCGCGTGGGTGTGGTGGGTGTAACCCACCTTCTGCTCATCAAGCATCTGTTTGACACGATTGGAAACACTCACGCGAACCTCCTGGGCACACACTCACAATGGACTCTTTAGCATCCTGGGAAATCTACGTAGGCTGGCAAATCATACCAGGTGGTAGCAGAACCCGGCCTTGACAGACGCCCTTCGCGACGAGAGCCACCCTTCGCGCGTCCGGGAATTCCCTACGCATCCGGTCGGCATTTTGGCGACACGATCCTGCGTACCTTCCCTACAGACGAGCCAGAGGCCACCGGGTTAGGGTGAGATAACCGGTGCGAAAGGGGTGCTAACCCACCCCGTTGACGCCGAGCCGTGCCCGCTCGAGAGGCAATAATGCGGAACCACGAACCCCCAGTTCTGAATCGAGCGACGCGCTGATGGCAGCACCCTTCATACGCCGCGGACCGCTTGTCGGGGTTGTAATCTCCCTTCTCGCGATCCTAGCGATCTCATATGTGCTTGGGCGTGAACCCGCGGTGCCACAACCGGTGGCGTTTAATCACCTCAAACACACCCAAGAACTACAGCTAGCCTGCGACTTCTGTCATCAGTACGTCAACACGAGCGCACATGCTGGCCTCCCCAACGCTGAGACTTGCACGATGTGCCACCAAGTTCCGCAGGGCACCTCGGAGGAGGCGGCGCGAGTAACGCAGCTCATCTCGGATGGCGACCCACTGACGTTCAACAAGCTGTTTCGCCTTCCGTCTCACGTCTTCTACACGCATCGCCGACACGTCGGCATCGGCGAAATAGAGTGCGCGAACTGTCACGGAGCGATCGCCGACACCGAGCGTCCACCGGAGCGTGCCCTGGTCCGAGTTGACATGGACTTCTGCATGGACTGCCATCGGGAACATGAGGAAACGGTTGACTGCAATGCGTGTCACCGGTAACACCAGGTCCTCCGGATGAGCCTGGACCGACGCGAGTTTCTGTGGGTAATGGGTGCCGCTGGCGCCGGGCTAGCCGCGCAGGGATTACCCGGTGTCTTCTGGACAGCCGATGACATCCCCGACCTCGGATGGACTCCGGGCGTCGAGAGCCAACTGAACACTTCGTGTCTCATATGCCCCGCGCGTTGTGGCGTTCGAGCTCGCATCGTCGATGGCCACTTGGTCCGGCTCTTTGGCAACCCTATGCACCCCATGAGTCAAGGCGGTGTGTGTCCGCGAGGGATCGCCGGCGTGCAGATGCTCTATCATCCAGAGCGACTCGGCTCACCGATGGTACAGGATGGTTCACGTGGTAGCGACGAGTGGCGGCCGATCACACGGGATGAGGCGATCGCGGTCATAGTCGAACGCCTCCAAATGATTCGAGCAAACGGTAAACCCGAGTCGCTTGCGCTGCTCGCTGGATACTGTGCTGGCAGCATGCAGGAGCTGTGGAGCCAGTTTCTGCAGGCGTTCGGGTCGCCAAACTACGCACGCGACGATTATGCCGACGGAACTGAATCGATCATGGATCTGGCACACGGCATCGCGCGGCGACCGAGCTACGATCTCGAGCGGGCCAACCTTGTGCTTTCCTTCGGTGCTCCCCTATTCGAGGCCTGGTGGTCGCCCCTTCAAGCGTTCACGGCGTTCGCCGACCCACAGGAAACGAACGAGCAGCGCCCACGGTTTGTTCAGATCGACACGCGGTTCTCGCGCACAGCCGCTCGATCGCAGGAGTGGGTCGGAATTCGTCCCGGTACTCACGCTGTCTTAGCGCTCGGCATCGCGTACGTACTGATCCGAGACGAGCTTTTTGATGCCGAGTTTGTGGCCGATCACGTGACGGGTTTCGAGGACTACATCGATCAAGGAGGACGGACTCGGGAAGGGTATCGTTCGATCGTGTCGCGCAATTACCGGACGGAAGAAGTGTCAGCGATCACTGGCGTGCCGGTCGAACGGATCACATCGCTAGCCAAAGCGTTCGCGGAAAGCCAGCCGGCGGTCGCGGTCTTCGGTTCGGACGTAACACATGCCCCCAACGGACTACTGGCGGGCTTGGCGGTGCATAGCCTCAACGTGCTCATCGGAAGCGTCAACCGCCCCGGGGGGGTCCTTTTCGGAGACGATCCACCGCTGGCACCGCTCGCCCCTCTGGTCTTTGACGAAGTATCTCGTCAGGGTGCGCAACGGGATTTTCTCGCTGTTGGCGGCCCACGATTCGGAGCCGGCGATCAGCCGCTCGACTTCGCCACCGCGGTCGCGACCAGCGCGAGCCCGTCAGTGGAGGCTCTGCTCCTCTATTACGCCAACCCCCTGGCCTCGACATCACACCCCGAAGCTTGGTCAGCAGCGCTCGAGAAGATCCCGTTCGTTGTGAGCTTTTCGCCGTTTCTTGACGAAACCACGCGCCACGCAGACTTGGTGCTGCCAGATCTCTTGCCGTATGAGCGCTGGCAAGATGCTCCAACCCCTGTTTCGTACCCGTATCCGGTGTGGGGCCTTGCTCAGCCACTGATCGATCCACATGAAGGCGGCACGCACACCGGTGATGCGCTTCTCGCGGTTGCTCGCCGCCTAGGAGGCAGTGTCGGCGAGAGCCTACCATACGAGGATTTCGAGGCGCTTCTCAAGGATCGAGCCCGCGGACTGTTTTCCGCCCAGCGGGGCATGATTTACGGCGACGAGTTCGAGCGACGGCATCATCGCCAGATGGAAGAGCGCGGCTGGTGGCTGGCCGAGCACGCTGAGTTCGATTCGTTCTGGGACAGTCTCATCGAGCGTGGCGGCTGGATGGACCCGCATTATGACGCAACAGATCCCGCCCGTTTGTCTCGCACGGCCAGCAGAAAGGTCGACCTGATCCCCGCCGCCCTCCTGCAGGCACTCGATGCGGAGGAGCGCGACCGCAGGCCACACATAGACGTGACGAGCGAATACCCTGGCGAAGAGGATGGCTTTCCGTTTCGCCTGATCCCTTATCGCGTCTCAACGCTCGCTTCCGGCACTCTCACACTCGAGCGTTGGATGGCAGAGGTCCCCGGGATCTTCCCTCATGTTTACTGGGACCCCTGGATCGAGGTCAACCCAGCGACCGCTCGCTCGTTAGGCCTTGACGACGACACTATGGTGTGGGTTGTGTCGGCCCGTGGACGGTATCGGGCCCGCCTAAAGGTCTTTCCGGGCACCGCACCCGAGAATGTCTGTGCGCCCTACGGGCTACGACATCCGGAAGGTGAAAACGCAAATCCTCTCCAGCTTCTCGTAGACTCGGCAGACCCATTGACCGGATTGCCGAGCTGGCATTCAACCCGAGTTCGCCTCGAGAAGGCGTAGGGCGGAGAGCGATGGCGCGCTGGGGAATGGTGATCGACCTAGATCGGTGCACGGGATGCGCGGCGTGCGAATTGGCGTGCAAGAGCGAGAACAACATCGCCACGGTTCCCCCGGATCAGGCCGAATTGGGACGCACGTTGAGCTGGATGAAGGTTCAAACGGAGGTTGAGGGAGAGTTCCCCGATAACTCCATGCACTTCTTCCCTCGACCCTGCATGCACTGCGACAACCCGCCATGCATCAAGGTGTGCCCAGTGGAAGCGACATACATCGATGACGAAGGAATCGTCGGACAGATCTACCCACGCTGCATCGGCTGCCGGTACTGCGCCAACGCATGCCCTTACACGGTCAAGTACTTCAACTGGTACGGTCCTGAGTGGAGCGATTCGGAACGTCGGCACCTCAATCCAGATGTCTCCGAGCGACCAAAGGGCGTCATCGAAAAGTGCACCTTCTGTCACCATCGGCTACAGAAAGCCAAAGAGGATGCACGGGCTGAAGGCCGGGAGTTGAGAGAGCAGGACTATCAACCGGCATGCGCAGAGGTCTGCCCCACCAGTGCGATCATCTTCGGTGACTTCGAAAACCCGAACCACCGGGTGGCGGAACTGAGGGAGGACCCTCGAGCAATGCGACTCATTGAAGAACTGGGAACGCAGCCGAAGGTCTACTACCTGAGAACGAGAGAGTAGCGTGTCGCCTGAAGTATCAGAGAAGTTGGCGAATTTGACGGAGGACGAGCGAGCCCTTCTGAGGCCGCTCGTCGAGACCTCCAGGCGCTTTTATATCTTGGCTACGCTTCTGGCGCTCGTTGTCCTATGGGGAATTGTCGCCTACTTCTTGCAGGTTCGCTTCGGGCTCGGCCGGACGGGGCTTAACCGACCCGAGTACTGGGGCATCTACATCATCAACTTTGTCTTCTTCATTGGAATCAGTCACGCGGGCACGCTGATCTCGGCGATTCTCCGAGTCGCCAAGGCAGAGTGGCGACGCGCAATCACCAGGTCGGCGGAGCTCATTACGGTTCTGGTCATCGGTTTTGGGGCGATTCAACCGATCATCGATCTCGGCCGACCCGACCGGGCGCTGAACATCATCTTCAACGCGCAAATAAGCTCGCCGCTGCTCTGGGACGTGGTGAGCATTGGCTTGTACTTCGCTGCCTGCACGACCTACCTGTACGTCCCGATGTTACCAGACTTGGCGCGCATTCGGGATTTGGGCATCAAGGCTCCCGGTCTTTATCGATTCCTCGCGGCCGGTTACACCGACACACCCTCACAGCGAGCCCGTCTCGAACGCGTCATCGGCGTCTTGTCAATCATCGTGATTCCGATCGCCGTCTCGGTACACACCGTGATCGGTTGGATCTTCGCCATGACGCTGCGGCCGATGTGGCACAGTACGATCTTCGGGCCGTACTTCGTGATGGGAGCGATCTATTCAGGTATCGCCGCGATCCTGGTCGCGATGGTCATTCTCACTCGGGTATACCATCTGGAGAGGTACTTCAAGCCGGTGCACTTCGATTACCTGGGCCGCATGCTTCTATTGTTCAGCATACTATGGTTCTATTTCACCTTCGCCGAGTATCTCACCGTTTTCTATGGAGCGGAACCGGCGGAGATGCGAACCTTTTGGGCTAAAGTCACCGGACCGTTCGCGATTCCGTTTTGGACGATGGTAGCTGGATGCTTTGTGATCCCGCTGACGCTGATGGCGCGGCGAGCGACGCGCACCCCACGCGGAACGCTTGTCGCGGGCATCGCGGTGCTGATCGGTATGTGGCTCGAGCGGTTCAACATCGTTGTGCCAACCTCCGTGAACCCCATCTGGGAGCTCGAGACGTTGGGGCGTTACCTCCCGACGTGGATCGAGCTTTCAATCATGGCAGCTACCTTCGCGGGGTTCGTGCTGCTCTACATGATCGCGACGAAATTCATTCCCATCGTTTCGATTTGGGAGATCGAGGAAGGGCGTGAGTTCTCTGTCACCGAAGTTTCCGAGCGGGTGGCCAGCTACTTGCCCGACTCAGCGATCACCCCGGTTGGAGGTAAGGCATGATAGCGCTCTGGGGACGCACGTATTTAAACGCGATCACGGTGACCGGAGCCCTCGTCTGTTGTGCGCTGAGCAGTCTGGACAACGCTCGAGCGCAGACGACGGACCTCTTCCCCGGCGATCCAGTGGCAGGCCGCCGTATCTTCGTCGAGCGTGACTGTGCGCAGTGTCATTCGATCTGGGGTAACGGTGGCACCCTCGGCCCCGATTTCGCCGCTGTCGGGGCCGGCCGTAGCCTCCAGCAGCTGGCGGGTCTTTTCTGGAACCACACGCCCCGGATGATCGATACCGTGCGTGATCGTGGTTTCGAGTGGCCACTGTTCACTGAGGAGGAGCTGACAGATCTCATCAGCTACATCTACTACGTAAAACTGTTCGATGAAGTAGGCGACCCCGACCTCGGGGAGCGCTGGTTCCGCGAGAAGCGGTGTGCGGCGTGTCATTCGGTAGGGGGTCGGGGCGGCAGAAGGGGCCGCTCGCTGGATGAATACGCTCGCTACATCGCTCCGATATCTCTAGCCCAGGGAATGTGGAACCGCGGCCCCACGATGCAGGCGATGCAGGCGACCACTGGTGTCCCGATGCCGACGTTTCTCGGGCGCGAGCTCGCCGATATCCAGGCCTATCTGCGGAAGGCGTCGAACATGCGGGATCGCAAAGTGGTCCTTCTCCCGCCCCCCGACCCCAATCGGGGCATGCGACTATTCTCGTCAAAGGGTTGCACCGCTTGCCATGGTCGGCGTGGTCGTGGGACTTCTTTCGGCCCCGATCTCCGGCAAGCCACTCAGCGGCTACGGGTGTCCGAGATCGCCGGGCAACTGTGGAACCACTCGGCGCGGATGGTGGCAGCCATGAGAGCACGTGGAATCGCTTTCCCACGTTTCGAGAACACGGAAATGGCCGACGTCATCGCTTTCTTATACTACCTGCGGTTCTACGAAACCGGAGGTGACGTGAGCAGGGGTGAACAGCTTTACGTTGAAAAAGGTTGCACCAGCTGCCACGCTACCGACGGGGCACCATCCATCGGACCGGACCTGTCACAAGCGGAATCCGTCCTCACGCCGCTCGGCTTGGCAACCGCCATGTGGGATCACGCTCCGGCGATGTACGACCTCACCCAGGTTCAACACGCGGAATGGCCAATTTTCGAGGGCGACGAGATGCAAGATCTTGCGGTCTATCTACACTCGCTCGCATCAGAGCGAGCCGCGGCGGAGGCCGAGGCCGGCAATCCTGACGATTAGATAGACCGCCCTATCGAGTGGGGCGCCCACGCTGCGGCGGGGTTCATCTACCCGACGCGCCGGCTTGGCTTCTCAGGTAGGCGGCGATCTCTTCCGCTTGCTCGTCCGTCAACGGTTCCACGCCCATCGCTGGCATGTTGACTTGCATCCGGACTACGACGCCATTCCACTCGGCGGCCGTATGGGCTGCGGGCGACGGCGTATCATGACAGAACGAGCACTGTTCGACGAACAGGTCGCGGCCCGGTCCATCGGTGAGCTCACCCGGAGTCGCGGCCTGAATCGAATGTCGCTGCATGTAGGCCAGCAGCGTATCGGCATCTTGTGGCGACGGAAGTTGAGTCGAGGTCATCCCGTCCAACAAGATCTCGCCCACCAGTCCCTCGGTAAGCGGGCCGCCCATGCGATTCTCCAGCGTCCGAGCGCGCATGAGCATGCCGCGCACCAGGACCGGCCACTCGGCCGCGGTGTGCATCTGCGGCACCGGGATCCAATGGCACTGAACGCAATACGCCTTGACGAGTTGGGCGCCACGCGAGTTCGGTTCGGGGAGATTCTCGGCCTTGAAACTCGATGGCGGCAGGCCGGTTCCAAGCGAGCTGATCATTCGCCACCGCTGCCCGCGGCCGAGATCGGCCGCCGGCGTGCCTCCGAGCTCCGTCAGCAGGCTGTCAACGAGCGCCAGGTCCAGCGACGGTTGTGAAGGCTCTGGCGGCGAACAACCGCCGAAGACGAGCATCACCAACAACAACGCCCACGCCACTCGCGTAACACTCGTCATCGCTTCCCTCCTCGAAGGAGACACAAATCGCGGTTCCGCCTGTCCCCAGTCTATCGCGTTCTCTGCGGTTTGTGTAGTTCAGAATGTGGGGAGATTCTGGAGTTCGCGTGTGGGAAAGAACGGAAGTCGGTCGGCCCGGCGCGCTTGGCGCCGGGCCCAACCGCTATGAACCTTCCTCTGGATCTCGCTCGAGCTCCTGCAGTTGCTGTCGCAACCGCTCGACTTCCTCTTCGAGCATCTCCAGGCGATCCCTCAGGTGCTCTTCGGCGTGTTCGAGCTCGCGCTCGATGCGCGGTTCCATCTCGCGCAACTTCTCGTCGAGCTCTCGACGGTGGTCATCGAGTCGGCGGCGGTGGATCTCGATTCGCTTCTCGATCTCGTTTCGATCCGGACCCCGGATCTCGAAATCGTGCTCGATCCGCTCGTCGTCCCCGTCGTAGCGACGGATCCGTATCCTGCCGGGCACGGCACGATACTCAGCCTTTTCGACCATCTCGACGATTTCAGCCAGCCATTCGCGTCCCGCCTCGTCGAACGTGTGCGGCTCGTCGTCGACCTCGTACTCGTAAACCAGCTCGCCTTCACGGGTCGCGGTCACCTCGATCCGGCGTTTGATCTCGCCCCGATTGTCTTCGACCTCGAATCGACCTTCCGGTGAGATCGACTTGACCTGCCCGTCTTCGAACTCTACGTCGCCGTGGATCTTGATCCGGAGGTGCTTGCCGAGACCGGAAAAGACTTGCAGCGCCCCGCCACCCGGTGCCTGGAACGCAAAACCGAGCTCCTTGAGCTCTTGCAGGTCGTCCATGATCTCGATGTCCGGCATCTGGAAATCTTCCATCTCGAGTGGTTTCAGCTCTTCCACCCACTCCTCGATCCCCTCCAGCTGTTCTGCTAGATGTTCGAACGGTGGGACCACGACGTCGAACTGAAACGCCGGATCGTCACCGGGACCGATCCACACGTACTCGCGCGTGCGCTGGGAGCGCTTGACCTTTTCACCGTCGTTCTCGTCCACGTCGACGTCAGGATCCCGAGGCTCGACCCGATCGACATCGCGATCAGCGACGACCTGATCCTCTAGCGCGACCCCCGGTGTCGAGTCCGGCTCGTCAACGGGCCTCACCTTGGGACCACCGCACGCGATCGCGATCGCCAAGACACCGATCGTCAGCGCGGCGATCTTGCGCGAGCCACCGGACCACACCAAGTCGCCCGCGGCGACCAACCGCGACACCCGTTCTTCGAGCCGAGTCCCTTGCTCGGCCATGCCGGGCACCGCCACCGGACGAGCCCGACGAACCCACGAAGCCACCTCGACAAGACAGCGCGCTAACGCGTGCCCCTCACCGACCAACTCGACGGCAGCGCGATCGCACTCCTCTTCGGCGGCGGTGCGAATGGCTCGCGCGGCGATCCAGTTAAGGGGTTGGAAAAAGAACACGCTCTCGAACGCCGACACAGCGATCAACCATTCCGGATCGCGGCGCTTAATGTGCGCCAGCTCGTGCGCAAACAGCGCCTCCATGAGCGATTGATCGAGCTCCTCCAGCGCGCGTTCGGGGATACAGATCTCCCGTCCACCGAGTGCCACCGGACTGGCCAACGTTGAGGACGACGAGAGACGGACCGGTCGTTCGACGCCGGCCGCGTGGCGGACACGATCGAGGAGCGCGATCACCGTGCGATCGGTGACCGGGACACGATCGCTGATCTCGCGCTCGAAGCGGCGGCGTCGCCAACCCCTGACCACACCCAACCCGAGCGCGATCACAAACCACGATGCGATCAATCCGACCGGCCACGAAACCCGATCGAAGCTGGAATCGACCGTCTCCGCCGGAGCGATCGGGGGAGGGTCGTCGATCGTGTTCTTTGCGACCACCGGCAATGCCTGCTCCGCCACGACGAGCGGCAGCACGAACAACTCGACCTCGCCGACGACTGGCTCGGTGGCTTCGACCATCGGCTCGGCCGCCGGCCAACGCAAGGTGAACGTGCCGAGCGGTCCTATCGCCGGCAGACTGGCCGTCACGACACCACCGACGAGCGCCATCTTCCAAACCGTCTCGCGGGCCTGAGCCCCAATGCTGAATCTCGATGTCACCACCCAGGCGGTGCCGAGAAAAAGCGTGCTGTGCAACGCGTACGTCCCCAGCCAACTCAAGATCGAGGCGCTCATGCGGCACCTCCTTCGTCCATTTGGAGCAGCGCGCGTACGCGCTCCAGGTCACCATCTTCGAGCTCGGCGTCGCTGACGAGATGGCTGACCAGAGCGGCTGGGTCGCCTTCGAACAGGCTCCCCACCAAGTCGGCGACCATCGAGCGGCGCACCTGGTTCTCGGTAACCGTGGGTCGATAGACGTATTGCCGTCCGTCGAGCCGACGAGTGACGACGTTCTGCTTCTCGAGTCGCGATAGAACGGTCGCCACGGTCGTCGTCGCCAGATTGCGGCTCTCCGGCAACCGCTCACGGACCTCGGCCACCGTCGCCTCGCCTTCCGACCACAACACGCGCACCACGTCGAGCTGCAAGTCGGTCAACTGCGTCTTTGGCATTGTGATTGTCCCTCGTATCGGTTGTGCGGCCATTAAACTACACCTGTCGTTTATACTACTACGGGTGTAGAACGATGTCAAGCACCAACGGGCCGCACCCGGATCCGAA
>JBFGIA010000052.1:0-16548 GCA_041577935.1 Gemmatimonadota bacterium
TCGAGCGTTCGCCGGTGACCCCGGGGCACAGGCGCGGGTCATTCAAGGCCTCATGACTGGAATTGGGTTTATCGGGGGCGGAGCCATCCTCAAGCAGGACGGCGAGGTGAGTGGGGTCGCACTCTCTGAGTACGTGATAGCAGTCGCACTGGCCATCATATGCTGGGTGACTCTGTTGTTCTTCACACGACTCACGGGTCGCGCAGCTGAGGACGTGCGCGCTACCGACGAGAACGGCGATTAAGGCTGCAAGGCTTGGTGGAAGAGCTTTGGCTGGGGCTCAGAAGTGCGGCGATGACCGTGCTCTTCCCGGGCACCGTCGTTGGCTACTTCCCGTACCGGATCCTCGCTCCGCTCACGATCCCTGGACTCCACGAGTGGTCGTGGACCCAACACGCGGGCGCCAGTGCAGCAACCGTCGGCGCGGTCATCCTTCTGTGGTGTATCTGGGATTTCGCTCGCCGCGGCCGGGGGACCCTGGCGCCGTTCGATGAGCCGAGAAAGCTCGTCGTGCAGGGTCTCTATCGGCATGTGCGGAACCCGATGTACGTGGGAGTCACGCTGATCCTACTCGGGGAATCCCTGTTCTTCCGGTCCGGCGGACTCCTGCTGTACGCGGTCCTCTTTTTCGTCGCTTTCAACGTTGTCGTCATGGGATACGAGGAACCCCGTTTGCACTCGAAGTTCGGCATCGACTATCAGCGCTACTGCCAGCAGGTTGGCCGCTGGATACCGCGGATCCAGCGATGAGCGTTCGACTGTTCGCCGTAGCGGAGGATTGACCGATGCAGGTCGTCAAGCTCGGTGTGGCCTACTTCGGAATCGTGTTCTCGATCGGCTTCGTCTTGGGGGTCGTGAGGGTGCTCTGGTTGGTGCCGCGTTTGGGCGAGCGTTATGCGGAGTTGATCGAAACGCCGTTCATTATTGGTTTCTCGTACGCAAGCGCGCGGCTCCTGCTCAAGTCCGTCTCCGAAAGGATCTCCGGTCGAGACGCCCTAGCGATGGGGCTCGTAGCTTTGGTCTTACTCATTACGCTCGAGCTGACCGTCGTGTTGGGACTCCGCGGGCTGTCAATCGACACCTACCTCACCGCTCGGGACCCTATCGCCGGCGCCGTCTACGTCTTGTCTCTGGGGCTCTTTGCGCTCTTTCCGGCGATCATCACGGCCCGCGAACGCAGGCATCGATGATGTTCAGATGGTTCGCCCTGGTGACGTTGATCGGTTGCTTGAGCATCTCGATGTTCTACCGGCACCGGGCACGTCGCGAGGGCGGGACGATTTCGCGAAGTCGCGAGAAGCCGCTCTTTGTGTTCGCACGCATCGCGTTTGCGCTTCCGCTCTTTGGGTCGATCATCGTGTACCTCGTGAATCCACAGTGGATGGCGTGGGGGTCGTTCGCGGCGCCGGTGTGGGTGCGGTGGGCGGGGGTCGGGCTGGCGCTACTCGCCGTGCCCGCGATCTACTGGGTGTTCAGCTCGATCGGGAAAAATGTCAGTGAAACGGTGCTCACCAAGGAGCGACACGAGCTCGTCACCCACGGTCCTTACCGCTGGGTTCGGCATCCGCTCTACACGGCCGCGATCGTCATGGTCCTAGCGATCGGTCTCATGGCCGCCAGCTGGTTCATCATCCTGTTCGCTCTGCTCGTGCTCGTTCCGATCCGTCTGATCGTGATTCCGGCCGAAGAAGGAGCGCTGGTTACGATGTTTGGCGACGAGTACCGGACGTACATGAAAAGGACTGGGCGGCTGTTGCCCCGTGTGCGATAAACGGTCGGGGACGCCGCCCAGTCCTACTTCGGATTAGCGAAAGTCCCCATCCGGAAACAGCGACTCGAGCCGGTCGCTCCACGCCGCACGCAGCGCGTCGACCTCGGCCTCAGGCCGGCCCCACACAGAGATCCAGAACATGAGGTCGCTGAGCTCGGGGTTTGCCTTACACGGATCCATGTAGAAACGCATCAGGCCGTCGCCGAACTCGTCGACCGTCCCGGCGAAGATCAACCCCGGTTCGCAAATCAAGACACGGCCACTGTACGAGTCGCCCGTCGGCGACGTCGCCTGATACGGCGCGCCCTCGGAGAGCTCCTTCGCATCCGGTTCGAGCGCGATCCCGCCCGGACCAACCAACCCGTCCCAGACTTCCGGCAACGTCACCTTCATCCGACGCCGCAGGTAAATCACGCTGCGCGGCTTGCCGGCGTGACGCTCTAGGTAGTGGCGCAACGACCGCAGCTCGAACGCCCAACCGGTGCGGACGGATTGATAGAAATCCTCCCACGTCTCATCGGTCGGGAACCCCGAATGCACGAGCCGCAGCACCGTTTTCCCACCCCCGGTCTCGAGGTGGTAGTCGACCACCAGTGGACCGGGCAGGTTCTCCATCTGCCAGGCGGTCCCAAAGTGCCGGTTCTCCTCCCACGCGGTGATCGGGCTGGTGGCGTCGTACTCGTTTTTCCACGACATGTACACGCTCCCACCCTCACCGGGGTCGACCCGCGCCTCGAGCGGAAACCACCGCGTCAGCTCATCCCCATCCGTCAACGCCTTCCACACCGCCTCGACCGGCGCGTCGATCTCCAGCTCGGTCTCGACCGATCGCGTCTGCTGCTCAGTCATCGTCTTCTCCCTCATCGGGTTTCTCCTTTGGCGGCTTCGGGTACGACCCGAGCACGAGTCGGAACTGCCGGCCACCGGGTTTTGTTTCGTCGTGATGGCGGGCGACGACATCGGCCACCGCCCGAGTGAGGTCATCGGCGAAAGCTCGCATGTCAGCTGGACGCGCGAGCGCGACTTCTGTCTGGAGACTGAAGGTGGCCAACCGCTTTCGCGCCTTCTTGGCGCCCATCATGAGCGCCGCGAGCTCGCGGATCGTGCGTGCGGCGAGCGCGACCAGATAACCGGCTGAGAAACGGTCGCGGATGGCGTCGGGATCGGCCGCAACCGGTCCCAGCGCGGTCGGATCGATCAGGAAATACTGGGCTGACGTCTTTACGATCCGCTCGACGCAGTTTCCCTTGCGGCGCTCTTCGTGAAGGGTGACGTAGTGCGCCTTCTCGAGCTCTCGGAGGTGATAGTTGATCCGCTGGCGCGGTTCCCCGAGAGCACTCGCGAGCCCAGTCGCCGAGTCTGGGCCCTCAGCTAACCGACCAAGGAGGGCGCGCCGCACTGGGGAAAGGACCGCAGCGGCACGTGCTGGGTCGGTGACGATGTCGATCGCAGGGGCGCTCGAAGCCGGCATGCGGAGGAGCGTATCACCGACTAATCAGATTGTCAAGACAATCTAACTCGTCGGTAGGCACCCACAGGGCTTTTGCAACGCTCGAGTCGACGGGAACGCGACGGGAGACCGGCTCAAAGGTTCAGATCCATCGGCACCGGCTTCTCGTCGGAATAGTCGTAGAACCCGCGACCCACCTTGCGACCGTGATACCCCGCCAGGTGCATTTTCCGGAGCAGCGGCGGTGCGGCGTACACCTCCTGCTTGTACTCGTCGAACATGATCTCGGCGATGCGATAGGTGGTATCGATCCCGACGAAGTCGAGCAGCGTCAACGGACCCATCGGGTGACCGCAGCCGAACATCATCCCCTTGTCGATGTCACCGATCGACGCGACGCCGTTCTCCAACGCCCGGACCGCACCGAGCAGGTAGGGTACGAGCAACAAGTTGACGACAAACCCCGAGTTGTCCTTGGCAGCGATCGGTGTTTTGCCCACCGATTGCGCGAACTCCCACGCCGAGTCGAACGTATCGTTACTGGTGGTGATCGCCCGCACGACCTCGACCAGTTTCATGATCGGCACGGGGTTGAAAAAGTGCAGCCCAACGACCCGGTCGGGGCGGCTCGTCGCAGCCGCCATCTCGACGACCGTCAGCGAAGACGTATTGGATGCAAAGATCGTGTGCTCGGGGCAGACCTCGTCCAGCTCCTCGAACATGCGGTTCTTGATTTGAATATCCTCGACTACCGCCTCGATGATCAGGTCGCAATCGCGGAGGTCATCGAGCTGGGTCGTACCGCTCATTCGATCGAGGGCCGCTTGGCGATCTTCGGCTGAGATCTTTTCCTTGTCGACCGCTTTTTGCAGGTAGCCGCCAACTTTTTCGAACGCTTTCTTCCAATAGGCTTCTTCTATCTCGCGGGCGATCACCGTGTACCCGGCCTGGGCGCAAATCTGAACAATCCCGCTGCCCATGAGGCCGGTACCGAGAACGCCCACCTTCTCTATCTTGTTAGCGCTCACTCCTCCACCCTCCGTTTCAGTTTCCCCATCAGTTGACGCATCACTCGGTCGTGAGCGCCACTATTGATGACGAAAACGCGATAGATTTTTCCAAGAATGCCGGGGAACTCGGCTTTCGTCTCGGCGCTCACCGATGTCCCCTCTGCCATCCGACCGGCCCGGAAGATCAGGCCATAACGAGAGAAGCGATGTCGTCCCGCGAGCACGACCCCTTCCGAGTCTGCTCTGACGACCCTGAAACCGGCCAGCTCGGCGCCCGGTTCGAGCACAAAGGGTCGGGTCGGCGCGCGGTTCTGACAGCGTAGCACTCGGGCTAACAGCCGCGCCCGGCGACTGCCAAAAGCGACCAGCAAGATCGCTCCCAGCGTCGCGATCACTCTCTCGGGCGGCGCCGTGGTTCTAAACCCGTGCGTGTCGACCCTTCGCAGGCTCTCAACCGGCCCAAAATCTGGAACGTGTGTCATCGTCGGTTTTCGCTCAGCGCGCCTCGACGACGACGGTCGCGCCCTGACCGCCGCCGATGCATGCCGACGCGAAGCCGTACTTCCCGCCCCGCCGCTTGAGCTCGTACAGCAGCGTGATCGTGCAGCGGGTACCCGTCGCCGCCAACGGATGGCCGATCGCGATCGCACCACCGTTGACGTTCAATTTGTCGTGGTCGAGTCCCAACTCTTTCATCACCGACACCGTCTGCGGTGCGAACGCCTCGTTCACTTCGTACAGATCCATGTCGTCGAGCGTCAATCCGACGTCCCCGAGCGCTTGTCGTGTCGACGGGGCCGGGCCGATCCCCATGATCTTGGGATCGCAACCCGCGATGCCCCAGCCCAGCAATCTGCCCAGCACCGGCGCGCCGGCTCGCTCGGCTCGCCCTTCGGTCGTGACGATCACCGCCGCTGCGCCATCGACGATCCCGGACGCATTGCCAGCGGTAACCAAACCGTCCTTCTTGAAGTAAGGCGCCAGCGTAGCGAGTACCTCGGGAGTCGTGTTTGGCCGCGGGTGTTCGTCGGTGTCAAACGCGACGGCCTCCCGCGTCCGCATGATCTCGACCGGTACGATCTCGTCGGCCAAACGTCCGGCGGCCTGAGCCTCCTGTGTGCGGACCTGGCTTTGGTACGCGAAATCGTCGACCTCTTCGCGGCTGAGACCGTACTTCTCCGCCAGGTTCTCCGCCGTCTCGGCCATCGAGTAGCCGGCCACCGGGTCGTAGAGCGACTCCCACAGGTAGTCGCCCAGCTTCGACTTTCCGAGTGGGATCCCCCAACGCGCGCCGCGAACCGTGTGCGGCGCCTGGCTCATGTTCTCGGTGCCGCCGGCCAGCACGACCTCGCTCTCACCCGTCGCCACCTGGCGGGCGGCCTGAATGATCGACTCGAACCCCGAGCCACACAGTCGGTTGACCGTCACAGCGGGCGTGGTTTCCGGCAAGCCTGCCTTCAGTCCCACGTGACGCGCGCAGTAGATCGCGTCGCCCGATGTCTGCAATGCGTTCCCAAAGATGACGTGGTCGATGTCACCGGCCGCAAACCCCGAGCGGTCGATCGCCGCTTTGGCAACCTCGACCCCGAGATCGTTGGCAGAAATCCCCTTGAGTGCCCCGCCAAAAGTGCCGAACGGTGTTCGGACGCCGGCAGCGAGGACGATGTCTTCGCGATCGAGCTTCATTTGATCTCTCCTATTGAATAGCTGTACTGGCGTGCACGTTCGACGCAGAAGGTGAGCCTACCCGGCGGTACCGTCAACAGACGACGGGGGTCTCCACTGGATCCAGAGGGCCGCCGTGTAGCACGCCAGCGCGCCGAAGTGAATCGCTTGCGCGGCCGGACGCTGCGGAGTGTAGGCGACAAATAAGTCGCGCAGCGCATCGGCGGTTTGTCCGAGCTGAAAGGGACCCCAGTCGGGGAGTTCGGATCGCGCTTCGAACAACGGCACCAGCCCGAACTTCATGACCGCCAGCGTCACCGCTACGATCCCCAACCACACAACCGCGCTTTCGCGGTTCGGGCGGCTGACGATGACCGCTGCGGCCAGCGCCGTGGTCACCGCCAGGCCCACCTGGACCAGCCCGGGCGGGGGCAGGAGAATCCGAAACGCGGTCGCGGTGCCGGCGACCCAGTACACCATCAACAGGCCCCGATGCCAGCCGGTCCCGAGCCGGATCAACTCCCGGTTGGAGAGCACGAAGACGTAGACGATTCCGAGCAGACCCGCGACCAGACCGAACGGCGCGAACTGAAACGCCGCGTAGCCGTGGGCCGGCAAGTCCAGACCGCCAACCAGGGTGGCCAACGCCAGCAGGAGACACGCGCCGAGGACTGTCCGGCGCGGCAGGGTGAGCGTTGTCACAGGATCGGCCACGGTGTAATCGCACGGTCGATCCGCGTCTTGAGATCCGCCATGCGCCCGCGCTGGGCGCCGGTGATGTTCGGGAGCGCCAGCCCGCGCTCGGCCAGATCGCGCGCGCGCTCCAATACGGCGCGGTCGTTCCGGCGATACCACTCACCGGTGCCATCCAGGTAGAGCGCTTGAGCCCACGCGTAGTACACGTCGAGCAACCCTATCTGGGCCCGCTGGTCCTCGCCGAACCCCTCAGCCTCGCGACGTGCGGTCAGAAAGCGCTGCTCGGCCTCGGCCAGCATGGCGTATTCGGTCGATCGGTCGTCGTCGGTGCGAACGGCCAGCCGGAAGTCGGCTGTCGCGCGGCTAAGGAGCCGATCGCCCTCGTTCATAGCAGCTTGATACCGATCGAAACCGGCCCGCAGCCGAATTTCGTCGACGATCGTGCCCGGGTCGGTGGGCCGGAAGATCGCCAGCGCCAGGATCGTCGCCGTCAGGAGTGCGAGCAGTCCCCAGCCGGCCCACTCGATCGGGTTCGGCGGTGAATCGGCGTTGAGCAGGTCTTGTGTCACGGGATCGGCCGACCTCTCGCTCGGCCGGCGCTCCGCGTCGCCGAGCCTCCTCGGTTCCCTGTGGGGTCTCGACTCGCTCCGCGAAACGGCCTCACCAGAGGCGCCCGATCCCGTCTCGCTGACCCACGACCACTACCCCCCACGGAGCCGGTCGCAGATCCAGTCGCCGACCGACGCAGTCGATCCGATGCCACCGAGATCTGGGGTCCGTACCCCCTCGGCAACCGCCTCGACGACCGCCGAGTCGAGCGCTTGGGCAACTGCCGGTGCGCCGGTGTGCTCGGCCAGTAACGCCGCGGCGAGGATCGTCGCCATCGGGTTTGCGGTTCCGGTACCCGCAAGGTCCGGCGCCGAACCGTGGACCGGCTCAAACACGCCAACCCTTCCGGGGTGGAGGTTGGCCGACGCCGCCAGACCGAGACCCCCGACCAGCGCGGCCGTCAGATCGGAGACGATGTCGCCGAGCAAGTTGCTCGTCACGATAACCCGGTACCGATCGGGGTTCTGAACCAACTTCATCATCAATGCATCGATGTACTCGGCCTCCGTGTCGACAAACGGAAAGTCAGTCGCGATCTCGGCGAACACGCGACGCCAAAGGCTGTGGGCATGCGGCATGGCGTTAGCCTTGTCACACATCGTCACCCGTTCGTAGCCGCGCTCGATAGCGAAATCAAAGGCCGCCTGAACGATCCGTTTGACACCTCGGTACGTGTTGACGTCCTCGTTAATCGACACCTCGTCTCGCGTGTCGGGCTTGAAGCTGCCGCCCATGCCGACATACGGGCCTTCGGTGTTTTCGCGGAAGACAACTACGTCGATCGCGCGCTCCGTGCCGTCCGGCCGGGGTCGAAGCGGGCACAGGTCCGGATGCAGCAGGCGCGCTGGACGCAGATTGATGTAGAGATCGAGCCTGAACCGCATTTCCAGCAGGATGTCGCGCGCATGCGTGCTGTCCTCGACGCGGGGATCGCCGACGGCACCCAGCAGAATCGCGTCGAAATCGCTCTTTAGGCGCTTGAACCCGTCGTCGGGAAGGGTTTCCCCGGTCTCCAGATAGTGATCGGCGCCATACGGGAACGACTCGAATGCGTACTCGACCCCTGCCCGCTCGCCAGCCACTTCCAACGCGCGGCGCGCGACGTCGACGACCTCTGGGCCCACACCATCGCCGCCGATCAAGGCCACCCGCGTCATGCGACCAACTCTTCGAGGGCGGCGATCAAGCGTCGCCCGCCGGCTCGATCGGGAATCGAAATTCGGGCCCACGTCTCGATGCCAGGAGCCACCATCGGCCGGATGATGATCCCGCGCTCGAGCAGCCCCTGGTTCAGGTCTTCGGCGTCGGCACCCAACTGTGTAAACAAGAAGTTCGTCTCTGACGGGATGGTCGAGAATCCAAGTCGTGCCAGCTCGGCGGCCAACCAGTCGCGCTCCGTAGACACCAGCGCGACCACCTCACGTACGTGGTCATCATCATCGATCGCGGCCAACGCGCCCGCCTGGGCATAGACACCGGCATTGAACGCCTCCCGGACCCGGTTCATCGCTTGCGCCGTTTCGGGCCGCGCGATCGCGTAGCCGATTCGCAATCCGGCCAGCCCGTGCGCTTTCGAAAACGTCCTCAGGACGACCAGGTTGTGGCCGCTCTTGATCCGTTCGATCTCATCCGGTAACAGTAGCTCCGTGGGGACGAACTCATGGTACGCTTCGTCGAGCACAACCAGCACCTCGGGCGGTATCCGATCGAGAAAAGTCGCCAGCTCATCCGGTCCGATGTGTGTCCCGACCGGGTTGCACGGGTTGTCAACGAACACCACTCGGGTCGAGTCACTGACCGCGGCGCACATTCCATCCAAATCGAATCGCCAATCCCGGTGCGGGACTACAACCGCACCGCACCCGACGACCTGGCAGGCGATCTGAAACCGCGGAAACGATGGGAAGCCGACGATCGCCTCGTCGCCCGGCCGGAGGAACGCCCGCGCCACCAGATCGATGCACTCGACCGAGCCGTTGCCGATGACGATTTGCTCGGGTGACACACCGTGACGATCAGCAAGCGCGGCGCGCAATGCGACCGCTTGGCTGTCAGGGTACTGGTGTGCCTGGGTGCCCAGACCGGCGAGCGCCGCGACCGCGCGTGGAGACGGTCCCACGGGGTTCTCGTTCGACGCCAGCTTGAGCACGTCCCGGACACCGTAATCGCGCATGATCTCGGTCCGGTGCCGGCCCGGGATGTAGGGCCAAATCCGCTCGAGGTCGGCGCGCGGCGGTGTTGGGGGCGTAGCCGCTCGGACTACTGCTCCCATTCTTTCAAGAAGTGGTGGACGTACTCCTGGTACTCGGCCAAGGCGTCGACGCCTTCCGACAGCCGCTCGAAAGCGCTCGTCGCGTCTTCCTCAGCTTCCCACCCGGAGTCGTCCTTGTGGTTGGTCGCGTACTCGGTCAAGCCGACCAAGGTGGCGCCAACCCGCCCCGGGAGGACGTCGTGCTCGACCAGGATCTCGATCACGTCGAGGTTGTCCTCAGGCTCTTCCCACTCGGCACCTTTGAGCAGCGCTCGAGCGGAAACCACCGTGTGACGCATCGCGCCCTCGAGGTGCCTAAGCGCCGCTTCACGGGCCGTGGGCGCAGCGGAGAACGTGTCTTCGCCCTCATCGACCGCCACGCGGATCGCCTCGATCTCGGCGTCCAGCGCATCGAGTTCACGAAGAACCTGAGTGAAGTTCGTTTCCGTCATTACCCGAAGGATAGATGCCGCGGCGCGCGTGTCAACCGGCACGCTTGGCCGAGGGTACGGTCAGACCGTCCGCACGGACCCCGAGCTCGTGACTCGGACCAACTCGCCGTTACGGAAGGCCGCGGTCGCTTCCGACGCCACCTCGACCACGGGAACGGTTTTGTACGAGAGCTCTCTGCCCACTACGACGCCCAGCACCAGGATCGCGTCCACCTGACCGAGGATCAGCGCCGCGGGGGCCCTGCCGTTTCGCAGCAGCTCCAACATGATCGCGCTGGAGGAGCTCGAGCCGACCGTTGCGGGAACGGCCAGGATCCGTCCGGTGATCTCAGCCCCGTGATCGGGATGGCGCGGGTCGGCGATCGTCCCCGACTCGGGGTCCACACCTCCCCAGAAGCTGATCGGTGCCGCAAGCCGCAAGAACGGGCCTTCCGCCTCGCCCTCGAACACGACTCGGCCGCGGACCTCAGTCATGGGCGGCGCTCGAATCGCAGCCCCATCAACCCCATACCGCCTCATCACGCTCGACCCGCCCGGTCAACGCCGACGCCACGCAGTCCTCGAGGCTCCCGTAAACGACGTCGTAGCCGATGTTTGACGGCGAGTAAAGCGCGAATTTCCCCGAATTGGTCATCAGCGTTCCTCCCGTCGACGGAAGGATGGGCGTGACGACCACGCAGGTGTCGACGATGATCTCGACGCCGACATCGACCAGTCGACCGGTGCGACCCTCGGCGTCCAGCCGCTCGAGAACGCCTCGACCGGTGCAAACGTAGAACGGGATCTCAAAACGGCGGTCGGGCAGCAGCCTCTCGAGCCGGGCGAACTCCTCGAGCGAGAAGTGCGGGCTGCCCAGCGCCACCGCGTCGATCGATTCTCCGGCCACCGTCGACAGCTCGTCCCGGGCGGCCCGGACCGCCTCGGGCGTCAGGTGGATGACGTCCTCGGGCTGGCGACCCCCCAGCGCAGCATCGACGGTGTGCGCCTCCGGCGTGATGCCCGCCACGTGGAACAGCCCCACAGCCCCGGTCGTCGCCGCTGCCGCCCCCAACGCCTTGAGCTGGTCTTCGCCGGTGCCGGGCGGCAGGCCGTCGATGACCGCGATTCGTCCCCCTAAAGTCCTTCCGAACCACGACCCCAATACCGGAAAGAACACGTCGGCACGCTTGAGTTCTTCGGAAACGACGCTGGTGTCGACGATCACGGTGGCGAGTCGCTCGTCGTCGGTATGCAGCCCGACATAGGGCGCCCGCGCGACCACGGCGCAGCAGATGTCCATGAAGTCGCCGTAGCGGTTCGTCCGCGCCCCGAGCACCGAGTTGGCAAAGGCAACGGCATTGCTCTCGCCCCACGCCACGTGCTCGCCCAAACCGGGGCGATGTCCGGCCTGATAAGGCGCGCAAGTCCAAGTCGGGGCGCATCCCATCGTTTCGTACGCAGCCATCTGGCGCCGGGCCATCTGATAGCTGTGGGGGTCGGCGTTCACACGGCTCGGGTTCAGCAGATCGAGGGCGCCGACGTTGAGTGTGGTCGGCACGGCTACGTGAGCGCCGTCCTCGACGAGCCGCTGTGCGAACTCCACCCCGCCGTCGCCGTGATACAAACATCCGTCGATGTGCGCGGATGAGATTTCGATCAGACTAGGCGCGCCCAGGAGTTCCGCCATTTCGACCACGACACGCATGCAGACAGCGGCCGCCGGGCCATCGGCTCCGTCCAATACGGACTGTTCATACTTGGTAAGCGTCATGTCCTATCGCCGGAGACCGGGATCGACCTCGACTGCCGTTCGACCCGCTTCTCGCAGCCGCCATCGCAATCGTCGCTGGTCGTCGTACCCCAGCTCGGTAGCGCCGGCGGGCGCACGACACGCCGGATCAGTGGTTCGCGGTATCGGCTGCTGGGGCGGCCGTTTGGTGTAGATCCAACTTTCCGCGGTGTTTCGCTCGAGGGCTTCAACCAGCTCCGTGGCGCCGGTCTCAACGAGTCCCAGACGGGCTGTGGTGGGGTCCGTGCAAATTCTGTTGGGCGGACCTAAAACCGCGAGCACGCTATCGGCGGACATCCCCCAATCCAGTCGGTCGAAACCGGTGCGAAAAGAGCCCACTGGAACGCACGCTGTTCGCAGGATCGCGACGCTCAAGCCGAAACCGACCAACCCCAAAACGAGCTTTGTACCGCTCTTCGTCAGTCATCCTCCAAGCGGCCAGCGACGAGACGTTCGATTCGCTCGAGCGCCACCGTCTCGAGCTCCGGCGCCGGCACGAGCCGGCCGTTGGCCCACCGAAAAGCGCTCGCCCGCCACGCCATGCGTCGGTCGGGAGCCTGCCCTCCGACACGTCCGGTCGCAACGACGACCTCGAACCCACCGTCTTCGTCCAAATCGAGCAGACCCATTTCGTTTGAGCCGATCGCTGTCTGCCCGTCAAAGAAAAAGGCCGGCTGCGCGCCGCTGCGCGTGACCGCCTCGATCGGTGCCAGCTGCCCGTCAGAGCCAACCCCGAATAGGCCGATCGCGATCAGCGGCGGCCGCGAAGAGGGAAACGTCAGCAACAGCACTGGACGACCGCCGAGCTCGGAAACCAGCCGCAAGCGCGCGCCGCCGGAGACGTCCTCCCATGCGTCAAAGCCAAGCACGTCGAGGTCCAGCAGTGGCTCGATGGGTCGCACCCGGTATCCGTCTACGCGCTGTTCGAGCACCAACGCCGAGGGTGCCCCCTCCGCCGACCTGTAGAGAGCCACCGACTCGGGTGTGGCATCACCGAGCATATCGACCGAGAACACACCGCCGCGTTCGAGCGTCGCTCCCGGCGGTGCACTCTCGGCCAGTGGCTCGAGGTGTGTCTCGACCGCAAACATCGCGTTGACCGGATCCCACAGATAGTCCAGACCCTTCTGCGCGTTACGGTCGGGCGTGACCCGTAATCTCAATCGTTGGTGGTCGACCCACTCGCTAAACACGATGCTTTGGCCGTTATGATCGAGCCACCGGGCAACCGGATGCGGGGCTGTCCTTCCCGAACGGGCGCTGTAGATCTCGGTGTGCACACGCCCATCCTCGTCGACCACCTGGTAGGCGAGGAACGGTCCGGCCGGGGCCCACGCCAGACTGTCGAGCCGACCATCCTCAGGTGTCACGACTGTTTGCGCCGATTGAGCCAGGCGCGACCACACCCCGAGCCGCCCAGCAGCGGTACCGAAAGCGATGTGTGAGGAATCGGGTGAGATCGCAACGCGAGCGAAACGAACCGGCGTGTCACCCGCTCCGACACCGAGCCGGTTGCCATCGAAGAGCACGTTCGGGCCGAGCAGGACCGCTGTCGAGTCGGGGCTCACCCGAAGCTCACCGCCCAACGCGATCGGCGCAGGCAGCTCCTCTTCGCCACAGCCGACCCCTATTGCGATCCCGAGAAGCAGCGCGATCCGGACCGACGAGCTACGGTACACGGGCCTCAGTAGCCGCCGTTCTTCAGGATGTCGCGGGCGATGACGAGGCGCTGGATCTCGTTTGTGCCTTCGAAGATCCGATTGATCCGGGCGTCGCGATAAAAGCGTTCGGGCCACATTTCGGCGGAGTAGCCCATCCCCCCGTGGATCTGGACCGCCTTATCGACGATCCGGTCCAGGGCTTCTGAGCAGAAGTACTTGCAGATCGCCGACTCTCGGCTGAACCGCATCCCCTGATCACACATCCATGCGGTTCGGTACACCATGTTCTCCATCGCGTACGTGTCGCCGGCCATTTCCGCAAGCATGAACTGTATCGCCTGGAACTTGGCGATCGGCTGTCCGAAAGCGTGCCGCTCGCCGGCGTATTCGACGCAGCGATCGATCGAGTCCTTGGCCGCACCCAATGTCGCCGCGGCCAGCCCCAACCTCCCCACGTCTAGAACGGCGAACGCGATGTGCGCGCCTTGACCGATCTTGCCGACAAGATTCTCAGCCGGCACCTCCATGTCTTCAAAAATCAGCTCGCACGTGTTCGAGCCCCGGATCCCCATCTTCTCTTCGATCTTCCCAACGGAGTATCCGGGAAACGACCGCTCAACGATAAACGCCGCTGTTCCCGAGTCCGCCTCTGTCTCGCCCTCGACATTGCAGAACATCGACACCACGTCAGCCAACCCACCGTTGGTGATCCAGATCTTGTTACCGTTGACGATGTACTTGTCGCCCTTGAGAACCGCTGTCGTCTTCATCCCCATCGCGTCGGAGCCGGACTCCGGCTCGGTGAGAGCGTAGGCGCCGATCATCTCACCACGCGCCAACGGCGGGAGATACTTCTTTTTTTGCGCTTCCGTCCCGAACTGGTGGATCGTCATCGCGCCGATCGACTGGTGAGCGCCGATGAACGTCGCGGTTGAAGCGCAGGCGCGGCTGATCTCCTCCTGCAGGATGACGTATCCAAGCTCACCCATTCCAACGCCATCGTATTCCGGTGGGAAGGCGACGCCGAGAAACCCGAGCTCACTCATCATCTTCATGATGTGCTCGGGAATGGCGTGCTCTTTGTCGATCTGGTCGGCGACCGGCCGCAACTCCTCGTCGACGAAACGCTTCGCGGTGCGACGAAGCTCCTTCTGCTCGTCGGTGAACGACCAGTCCATGTTGACCTGCTAGGCCCTGGCGGGTTGAAGCTCAGCGATCAAGTGCGCCGAAACCGCCTCGATCACGACTTCCCGGGCCCGCTCAGCGACATCTTCCAGCGATGGGGTGCAAGGCGCCATCGATCTAGCCCGACTGCGGAGATCGTCGACCGATGGAAGCTGCGGGTGCGGAAGCGATACGTCCCGGAGCATCGCCTCGACTCGCGCCTTGGCTTTCGGCGCCGTCGCCACGACCTCCTCTAGGCTCGGCCGGTGCGACCAGGTAGCGCGCACCTGCTCGGCGATGCGTTCGACCGGGAACGTGGCCGCCAACTCGTGCGCGACCTGCTCGATCGCGCGGCGCGGGAGTCGGCGCTCGCCTTCGAGCACGTCGCCCGGGGGGCCTTTCAAATCCCATACCAGACCCACCCAAGACAAGAGCTTGAGGATGTAATAGGTGACATCGATCTCCCACCAACGCCAACCTTGACGAGTGGCGACTTGGTAATAGTGATGGTTGTTGTGCCACCCCTCACCCATGGTGATCAACGCCAGGAACCAGTTGTTGCGGCTATCGTCGCCGGTTAGGTAGCGCTGACGACCGAAGACGTGGGCCAACGAATTGATCGCAAATGCTCCGTGGTAGACGAGCACCGTGCTCAAGAAGAAGCCGATGAACAAACCCGGCCAACCGGCGACCAAGAAACACACCACGCCCAACAGCACCCCCGGCAGATGTTTGTGTTTGTCGAGCCAACGCAGCTCAGGGTACTGGCTCAGATCCTTGACCAGATCGTAGTCCGCCTGTCCGCGACGCCGAGCGAAGATCCATCCTAGATGAGCGAACAAGAATCCGTGGTGGCGAGGAGAGTGAACGTCCTCCGGCATGTCCGAGTACTTATGGTGGTGTCGGTGTTTTGCCGACCACCAAAGAACACCCTGCTGCAACGACGTTTGGGCCAGGAACGCCAGCACGAACTGGGAAAAACGACTGGTCTGAAAGCTGCGGTGCGAGAAGTAGCGGTGGAACCCAGCCGTGATCGCGAACATCCGCATGAAATAGAAACCCAAGCACAACGCCACCGCTGTCGGCGTTACCCCGGACCATAACGCTCCAAGAGTCGCCAGATGAACAAAGGTAAACCCGATGGCACCGGGGTAAACGATATCGTCGTGGTGAACGTCGTCAAAGCGGATGCGACTCGTCAGCAAAACAACCCTCTCTCTTCAATGTATGCGCTGTGTGTGTGATTCTGTAATCACGTGAATATACATCGTTCGAGCGGCCTTCCAAAGCCGCGAGGCGTAGTGAGAGCTGCAATGATGATGCCGGCCTGGTCCGTGGGTGTGCCCTACCGCTGGTGCCAGCAGTGTAGGGTATTTTGCCACACGGGGCGGCGCTGCGCGGCAGCCCGCCCCGATCGGCGGTTAGAACTTGATGCGAACGCGGTACTTCAACGTCGTTTCGCCGTGTGACGCGATTGGTACGTCGAACTTGACCGTGAACGCGTCGAGCTTCTCGTAGTCGTGCGTGTTCGACAGCATCCGCCAGTCGCTCGGTAATGGCTCCACCACGTCGACCACGATCCGCTCGTCCTTGTGGTTGCGGATCGTAACCTCGAACGCGCACTCGTAGAGGTGGCCGCTCGACAGCACCTTGAAGTCCGACTGGATCCGCTCGGCGACGATGTCGAACGCCTCGCCGACCTTGAGCTTGACCCGCTCGTCACGCGGCGTGTGGTCGATCCGGTCCTCGCCGATGAGCTGCAGCGTACCGTCGGTGTCGGCCTTGTAGAGCCGCACCACACCGCCCGGCAGCGCCAGCCCGAGACCGTTCCCCTTGCGGTTATCGAACTCCTGGTAGACGCCGATCTTGAGACCCTTCTCCCCGCCGTACTGCTGCGTGTAGTACCACGGCGCGCCGGCCAGCTTGTACACCTTGTCGGTCTTCACACCGCCGCCCTCGAGCAATCGGATCTGCTTCGTCTGATTGTTCTTGATCGTCGTCGGTCGCGGCAGGTCGTACAGGTGATACTCGAAAAACGTCCGCTCCTCGAA
>JBFGIA010000053.1:0-16246 GCA_041577935.1 Gemmatimonadota bacterium
CGTTCGTCCTGAGCCAGGATCAAACTCTCCGTAGTAGAGAATTCGATTGTCCTGACAAGAATCGTCAGTACTGTACCTGCTTTGAAACCCCCAAAGCCGCGCGAAGCAGTGCGCACGGCGGGGCCCATTCAGGCTGTCCAGGCTAAGCACGATTCGGTTTTCAGAGAGCAGAGTCCCGTTTCGAAGGGATCGTGAACATACGCTTCCCGGGGGGAAACGTCAAGTCGTGAAGTCTCAGAAACCGAGTCCCACAGGGGGTTTTGATGGCGCCAACGGGCTCTGCGGAAGGCCCGGCCGGGGGTCGGGGGCGTTGTACTCACCGGGCGCGACGTCGTTCGGGGCGTCGTGGTAAAAGAGGCTCGCCAAAGCCTGGATCTGCGGGCGGCCCGGGCCGAGCTCGAACTGGCCGCCGCCGTACAGCACGACACCTCGATCGAGGCACGCGTCGACCGCCTCGAAGAGTCGTTCGACCGAGCCGAACCGCGACGGCTTGATGTTGACGTACCGAGGTTCAAAACCCAGCGCGTCGATGTCGGCCAGCGAGTGGATCGGCGCGTCCCACGAGAGCCGGTCCTCAAAGCCTCGCAGGGCGGCGATCGTCTCGTCGGTACAGGCGGCGTCCTCGAGGATCGCATCGGGAAATGCCTCAGCCGCGCGCTTGTAGAGCACCGGATCGGGTTCGGTGTCGACGACGGTGCCTTTGTAGTACGCCTTGAAGTCGAGTGCCCGCACACGCCCGGTGGCAGCCACCGCCGCTATTTGTGTGTCATCCCAATCGGAGCTCGGATCGAGCTTGAACTCGAGCTCGGGGTAGATCTCCAACCACGACGCGATGTCGAGCCGCGTCGAGACGACGAACCGCACCGGTCGGTACTCACGGCCCAGGACGGCACCGAGATTGGTGCCCGATTGGCGCAGCGCGAGATCGAGCGCCGCGCTTTCGAACGCCCAGCGCCGGTAGTCGTGCGAGCCATGCTGGACGGGCTCGGTCGGGAACAAGACGTGCCCGCCCATATGTCGCGAGAAGCTGTCGATCGTCCAGCGGCCACTGAGTGGGAGGTCGGCCGGCATCGTCTCTTGGTCCTCGGGCTCATACGTAATGTCTTCGCCCTGGCCGCGCTCACCGCCACCACCGAGGCAGACGGTGTGCGTGATCCGCTTGAAGCCGCTCGAGACCTCCAGCTCACGCCGCTCGCATGTGTAGCCATCCACCTCCAGCTCGAGATGCCGGAGTCGATCGTACGATGCGGAGCCCACGCTACCGCTCGAGCTTGAGACGGGCGAAGCGTCGCTTGCCGACCTTCACCAGAACGATCGAGCCGGCGACCAGCCGGTGGGCCGGGTCATCGACGCGCTGATCATCGATCGATACACCGCCCTGTACCACGAGCCGCTGCCCCTCGGTTGTCGAGCTCGCCAGCCCAGCCTCCTTGAGCAGCCACGCGATCGGCGCGTCCTCGTCCGCCAACTGGACCGTGATCTCGGGCACTTCGTCGGGGGTCTCGCGGTGCACGAACAGACGATCGAAGTGTGCCTCCGCCGCTTCCGCTGCGTTGGCGTCGTGGTACGTCTCGACGATCGATCGCGCCAACCGGCGCTTGAGGTCACGCGGATTCGTACCCGCCGCCAACTGTTGCTCGACTTCGCGGACTTCATCGGGAGCCGCGCCCAGCCCGTAGCGGAAGTACTTGACGATCAGCTCGTCGGGAATCGACATCGTCTTGCCATACACCTCTTCCGGCGGCTCGGTCAGACCGATGTAGTTGTCGAGCGACTTCGACATCTTCTGCACGCCATCGGTTCCCTCGAGCATCGGCAGCGTCAAGATGACTTGCGGCTCGACGCCGAACTCGCGCTGAATGTCGCGCGCCACCAGCAGATTGAACTTTTGATCGGTGCCGCCCAACTCGACGTCGGCCTTGAGCGCCACAGAGTCGTATCCCTGGGCAAGCGGGTACAAAAACTCATGGATCGAGATCGGCGTCTCAGCGGTGAAGCGCGTTCGGAAGTCGTCGCGCTCGAGCATCCGCGCCACGGTGTACTTGGCGGCCAGCTTGAGCACGTCCTCGAAGGTGAACTCGTCCAGCCATTCCGAGTTGTAGCGGATCGTCGTCCGATCCGGGTCGAGCACTCGAAACACCTGATCCCGGAATGTCTCGGCGTTGGCGTCGACCTCTTCGCGTGACAGCGGCGGCCGGGTCGCCGATCGCCCCGAGGGGTCACCGATCAGCGCGGTGAAGCTGCCGATCAAGAATGTGACGTCGTGTCCCAGCTCCTGAAAGTCGCGCAGCTTCCGCAGCGTCGGCGTGTGACCGAGATGCAGATCGGGGCGCGTGGGATCGTAGCCGCACTTGACGACCAGTGGCCGACTCGATTCGAGCGAGCGCTCGAGCTTGGCGACCAACTCGTCCTCGGGCAAAATCTCTTCGGCGTCGCGGCGGATCTTCGCCAGTTGCTCGTCAACGGGGGGGAATGTTTGCGCGACCATGACACTCAAAGTACCGACCGTGTCCAGCCTGGGAAAGCGACCCCTGGTCAAGTACTAGACAGGGCGTACAAAACGGATTAGCATTCCGCGATTCGGATTCGCTCATCTTCGGCGGGGGTCCACTTGAAAAAGCTCGCCACAGTTTTCGCTATCATCGCAATCCTGGCTGGCGGTGTCACTCCGGTGGTGGCGCAGGAACAACTGCCGGCCGGAGTCCTACCCGACGACGATCCTCAGCGCCCGAAGCCACCTGACGGGTTCAAGGTCGATCGCAAGAAAAAGGGCGGTCTCCTGTACGCGGCCGGGGAATGGGTCGATGAGCGTTGCGGGAACCTTGCCGCCGGGCCCCAAGGTCTTGGTACGTGCTTCCCCCGTCATTACGAGCCGACCGCGAACTTCAACGGCCGGGCTTCGTTATCGCTGGGCCTCAACATCCACAATGATCGCCTGCGCACGCGCGGGCCTCAATTCGGCATCACCAGCAGTGCTTCGATTCGAAAGTATCAGCGATACACCGCGTACTTTGGCTGGAACAACCCCGTCAACCACCCGTATGCCCGACTGACCGGGTTCTACGACATCCAGACGCAGGAGCAGTTCTGGGGTCTCGGTCCCTTTAGCAACGAAGGCGACCGGACGACATACGGCTGGGAGAGATATGGCGCGGAGGCCAAGGTCGGAGTCCCGGCGACGGGACGGATCCACGGTCACGGCGGCGTGCGATACGAAGAGTCAATCATCTACGCCGGTCGCAACAGCGCGGACCCGTCGATCGGCGAGGAATTCGATTTCGACGAAGTGCCCGGACTCGGTGTCGAGCGACAGGAGTACATCGTCCCCAACGCCCACGTCGTGGTCGACTTGACACGAAACCCGGGCGGTCGTCCGACACTCGGCGCGCGAGTCAAGGGGTGGTGGGAGATGTACACCACGAGAAACGATCTGTCGTTCGAGTGGACGACGATCGGCGGCGAAGCCTCGGTCCACCTGGGAACGGAATTTCACACCCTGTCTTTCCTCGTGGGCGCTGAGGAAGCTGACCCGAAGGACAGCGACGGCGAGGTTCTGTTCGCCTATCAGCCGTCGATCGGTGGGAGTCGCACGCTGAGGGGTTTCTCCTCGCATCGGTTCCGCGACCGCGCAGCCGGGTGGGGAGCGGTCGCCTACCGCTTCGCGCTTTGGCGTGCTCGTACCGACGATCCACATGCACCGGCCGCGGCGATCGAAACACAAATCTTCTACGACATCGGTGGCGTTGGCGACGACTTCAATGATGTCGATTTCACCGATCATGAATCGTACGGCATCGAGTTCCGCGGCTATGGCGTAGGCGGACACCTGTTCGGCCTCGGCATCGCCCACGGTGACGAAGGACTGAGTCTCAACATCGCTGTCGAGGACGTGTTCTGATGCGAGCAAACTGGACAACCGCGAGCCCGATTAGGGCGTTGACTCTGGGTGTTGCGCTGACGCTCACCGCATGCGGCGGAGGCAAGACGGTCTACCCCTGGCAGTACGAGGCGAGACCGTTCGCCGACACGTTGGCGATCGTCGAGCCAGAAGAACAGAAGATCCCGCTCTTCTACGAGGTGGTGCATAGCAGCCTCTTTGGTGGTGGGTCAAGTAGCGGTGATGCGTGGAACGCGGATCCGTTTGACGGCGTCGTCAACTCGACATGGTTTACCCACCGGAACAGCGTTTCACAGCTGACTCCGGACGAAATTCGGCGTGGACCCCAGCGGCTGGAGGGCCCGACGGGCGCGCTGACGGTGACTTCGATCAAGGACGAGGGCGTTACACCGGGATTCAACGCCAAGGACGCCGCCGGCGTGCGTTGGATCATCAAGTTCGACCCGCCGGACATGCCCGAGCTGGCCAGCGGCGCCGAGGTGGTGGCCACCAACCTGGTGTGGGCCGCCGGCTATAACACTCCCGAGAACTACGTCCTCTTGCTCAACCCAGACAATCTCGCTTTGGATGACGACCTGGAGATGGTCCTCGTCGACGAGCTGAGTTACCCGGTCGTGTACTCCGTCACCGGCGACGGCGACCGGCGGCTGACCAAAGAAATGTTCATGGACCATGTCCTCAGCCGCTACCCGAGACGATCCGATGGCACGATTCGGGCTTTGGCGAGCCGTTTTCTGGACGGGATCCCGCTCGGGCCGTTCAGCTACTCCGGCGTACGCTTTGACGACCCCAACGACGTGATTCCCCACGAGCATCGCCGTGAGCTTCGCGGGCTCTACTCGGTGGCCGCCTGGCTCAACCACACCGACGTCAAGAGTGGGAACTCGCTTGACATGTTCATCCCGGCGGCCCGACAACCTGCGGGCGGCGCACGGATCGGGTACGTCAAGCACCATCTGATCGATTTCGGATCGACACTTGGTTCGGCGGCCTTTGACCGTCACATCGTCCGCGACGGTGTCGAGCACCTGCTCGACGTCAACATGATGAAACGCCGCCTGCTCTCATTCGGGTTGTACCGTGCGTATTGGCAGAAGAACCCCACCCCAGAAACCCCGGCCGCCCTCGGATACTACTCGCTCGACAACTACAACCCAGGGGACTGGCGGCCAAACCTGCCAAACGCGGCGTTCGACAGCGCGACCCCAGCCGATGCCTACTGGGGCGCGAAAATCGTGATGTCGTTTACGGACCAACAGCTCGCCGGGGCGGTCGACGCGGCTCAGTATTCGGATCCGGCAAACGCTCGTCAGCTGCTCGAGACATTGCGTCAGCGGCGAGACGCGACCGGACGATACTGGTTCGCCCAGGTCTCGCCGCTCGAGAACGTGGCCATCGAGGACGGAGTGTTGACGTTCGATGACAACTGGATCGAGCACTTTGGTGGCACCAGCGAATACCGTTGGGAGTTCGATTGGGACGCTCCCGATCCCGACCTTGAGGGCGAGGGCACCGTGACCCGCCGGCGGATCACGCTTCCCGTTCCGAGCGGTGATGTCGAGCGCCGTGGCCAACCCAAAGACGATCTCGCGGTCCTAAGAGTATGGAGCCAGAGCCCACTCGGCGGCTGGACATCCCGTCCTGCGACGTTGTGGCTGGGATGGAATCAGGGGCTGCGGGAGTGGCGCATCGTCGGTCTTCGACACTGAGCGCTTAAGAGACCGACTCCACCTCGGGTCAAGACCCGCCCGGCACCAACAATCGAAGTAAATTAGCGCCTCGAAATGACGCCTCGAGCTCAACTCGGTCGTTTGTCGCGGAGCGCTAACGTCGTTACGCTGGTGGCGCTCTTGTTCGCTTGTCTCGGGATCGGCGCTTTCCTCGGCGTCTACCAGCGCGTGCGAGAAAACCTGCCGTCGATCGCACGCCTTGAGAACTGGCAACCCAGCTTGATCACCAAAGTCTACTCGCGGGACGGTGAAGTGATCGCCGAGTTCGCGAGCGAGCGCCGCGAAGTGATCCCGCTGGAGCGAGTTCCACAGCACTTCATCCAGGCTATCCTGGCGACCGAGGACCGAGCTTTCTACAACCACGATGGGATCAACCCGCGGCGCGTCTTGAGCGCTGCGTGGAACAACCTGATCACCGGGCAACCAACGGGTCAGGGTGCGTCGACGATCACCATGCAGCTCTCGCGCAACTTGTTTCTCACACCCGAGAAGCGGTTCGTGCGGAAGTTCAAGGAGATGGTCCTGGCGCAAGAGATCGAGCACCGCTACAGCAAGAAGCGAATCTTGGAGATGTACATCAACCAGGTGTATTTCGGCAGCGGTGCCTACGGCATCGAATCAGCGGCGCAACTGTACTTCAACAAGCCAGCGACCCAACTGACCTTGCCCGAAGCGGCACTATTGGCCGGAATCGTCCAAGCCCCGTCGCGGCAGAGCCCACGCGTCAGCATGGATGCGGCTGCGGCACGGCGCTCGATCGTGCTCAATAACTTGGTCGCAGTCGGTGCGGTCGATGGCGACGCCGCAAAAGCAGCCAAGCAACAACCGATTGAGCTAGCTCCGGGACGCCCGAGGGCTGGCCCGCGGTCGTATTTCGCCGAGCACGTTCGTCGCCAACTCGAAGAGATGCTGGGCACCGACGAGGTGTGGAGCGGCGGCTACCGCGTGTACACGACGCTCGACAGCCGACTGCAGGCCGAAGCCGAGGCCGCGGTCGAGGCCCAGATGATCAACATCGAGCAATCGCTCGGTCGGTCGAAGGTGCGGCGCGCCGACTGGCGGGCCGAGCACGCCGACGAGCTAGCGGCTGACGAAGACGCGGTCGAACTGACAACCGTCAACGATACTCTTCAGACCGCTACGCCCTATCTGCAGGGGGCGTTCGTCGCCATGGACCTCGACACCGGAGGAATCGTGGCGATGGTCGGTGGCCGATCGTTCGAGGAATCGAAGTTCAACCGCATCACCCAGGCTCAGCGCCAACCGGGATCAGTCTTCAAGCCGTTCGTCTACACCGCCGCCGTCCGCAACGGCTACCCCGCCAGCTACGTGGTCGATGACGACACGCTCTCAATGGAGACCGGGGACGGGGAGACTTGGACACCGGGCAACTTCGATGGACGGTTTCGCGGACCCGTTACGCTGCGCCGAGCGCTGACCAGCTCGATCAACGTGCCCACCATTCGTTTGCTGCTCGACGTCGGCGCGCAGGCGGTCATCGACTATGCGCGTGATGCCGGAATCAGCACTCCCTTGCCACCCTATCCGTCTCTGGCCCTCGGTGCGGCCGAGCTGATCCCGGTCGAGGTGCTTCGCGCGTACACGATCTTCCCCACCGGTGGTGTGCGGATCACGCCGATCTCGATCACCCGCATCGAAGACCGAAATGGCGCAGTAGTACGCACGTTTGAGTCGCCGACGACACGCGTTCTGACGCCCCAAGAGACGTTCATCGTCACCTCGATCCTGACCGACGTCGTCGATCGAGGAACAGGTCAGTGGGGAGTCCGGGGTCATGGCTTTCAGTGGCCGGCGGGGGGCAAGACGGGCACGACCAATGACTTTACCGACGCCTGGTTCGTCGGTTTCACACCCGAATTTGTCGGGCTCGCGTGGGTTGGGTTCGACGTCAAACAGACGATCCGCCACAACGGCACCGGTGGCGTGCTGGCGGCGCCTATCTGGACCAGCGTAATGAAAACCGCCCATGAAGGGCTGGAGATCCCCGAAGTCGGGTTTCCCAAACCGCTGGGGCTGGAACGCGAATGGGTGACACTGGCGACAGGCATGCGGGCGGCCGACTTCTGTGGGATGCCGGCCTACGAGGAGATCTTTCTACCGGGGACGGTCCCCGAGCATTTCTGCCATTCGCCGGACGAAGGCTTCGACCCCGAGCTGATCGAGGTCGAGGAGGGTGAAGCACCGGTCACACAAGAGGACGAGCGTCCCGTCGACGAGGACTTTCTGTTTTAGTCGGCCGTCAGTCGAGCGGTCACGACCGGGGCCACCTCGACCGGCGCATCGGACCACCGTACGATCGATTCGAGCATCGCTTGAGCGACGCCGGCGTCCGTTTCCCCGGCCGCGTGGATGGTCGCCCACGCGTCACCGCGCTCGAGCTGCTCGCCGATCGATCGCGGAAACTCGAAACCCACCCGCGGGTCGATCTTCTCGCCTCTGACCCGGCGGCCACCGCCTAGCTCGATGAGCCCCAGGCCCACCGCTCGCGCCGGCAGCTCCGCCAGGTAGGCGCGTTGCGGCGCTTGTAGCGTTCGGGTGCACTCCGCTCGGGGCAGCAAGTCGGGATCGTCGATCACGGCCGGATCACCTCCCTGGGCGGCAACGTTGGCGCAGAATCGCTCCAGCGCGTCACCGCCATCGAGAGCGGCCGCGATCCGTTGCCGCGCCGCGGCGTCGTTCTCGGCGACGCCGGTCAGTACCAGCAAGCTCACCGTCAGCGCCACTACGACGTCCGAGAACCTGCTCTCGGTCGTGTCACCTCGCAGCATGGCGATCGCCTCGCGGACCTCAAGCGCGTGGCCCACGGTGCGGCCCAACGGGGCCTCCATGTCGGTCAGCACGGCTTCCGTCTTGACGCCAAAGGCGCGTCCAGTCCCGATCATGTTCCGAGCCAGGTGCTCAGCTTCTTCGCGCGTGTGCATAAAGGCGCCGTTACCCCACTTGACGTCGAGGACCAGCCCGTCTGGACCCTCGGCGATCTTCTTCGACATGATGCTGGCCGTGATGAGCGGCACCGACTCGATCGTCCCGGTCACATCGCGCAGAGCGTAGAGCTCCCGGTCGAGCGGCGCGAACGACCCTGTCTGGCCACCCATGCCGTACCCGACCTCACGCAGTAGCTGATCGAAATCCAGCTTGTTCAGCTCGGTGCGGTAGTTGGGGATCGACTCCATCTTGTCGAGCGTCCCGGCGGTGTGACCCAACCCGCGCCCCGAGACCATCGGGACGCGCACGCCGCACGCTGCGGCCAGCGGCGCCAGGACGAGAGAGACCTTGTCCCCCACACCGCCTGTCGAGTGCTTGTCGCCAACCGGCGACCCGGGGTCCCAACTCCAGCGCTCACCGGAATCGATCATCACCTGGGTCAGCGCCCGGGTCTCGTCCTCCGAGAGCCCCTGGAAATAGATCGCCATGAGAAGCGCCGCGACCTGGTACTCGGCGACTTCTCCGCGCGCGTAGGCGGAAAAAAAGGCGGCCCACTCGTCAGGGGTGAGTGAGCCGCCGTCTCGCTTGCGGATGATCAGCTCGGCGGGGATCAGATCAGCCGCTACCCGCCAGACGTTCAGCCCAGTCTCCGAGGACCGGTAGCTTCCACTTCTCGCCCGAGTAGCCCTTGATCATCAAGACGATCCATAGAATGAAGGCCGCCAGCCAGACCAACATCATCAACAGACCGAACAGGCTCCCCAGGGTCCACGAGATCGCGCTGATGATCACGTTGAGGATGCCGAGCCCGATCGCTAGGACGAATATCGCCAGGCTCACCACGATCGACTGGGCGGCGTGGAATCGCACTACCGAGTTCGTTTTCTCGATCAAAAAGAAGATCACTCCGGTAACAAGCCCCAGGATGTAACACAACAGTCCGGCTAGCTGAGGGTCGAGGCCCGTCGACGTGGCCTGCCCCACGGAGGGGGGTGTCGGCTCGGAGGGCTGCGGAGTCGGGGGTGTCTGGTCCGTCACGGTGCCTCCTTGGAGCGCGGAAATCAGCGTGCATTGAAAGACCTGCTCTGTTTATCGAAATTATATGCCATAGGCCGGGTTTCACAAGGAATCGCTCCCGGCGGCACATGTGCCGGCTTTCAGGGTACGACCCTCCCCATCCGCACGGCATCAACAGCGCGCTTCGTTTACGTACATGACCGTCTACCTGGAGGACTCATGCTTCGTACGCCCTACGTGTTGATCTGCGCCACCGTCGCCATGCTGGCGGCCGACCCCAACGCAGCCCGCGCCCAAAACGGCCTCGAGCTGATGGGGTACGGGTTTCGCGCCGGCGCTTCGCTCGACGACGCGCTCACGCAGTTTCTAGTTGGGGGCCATCTCGATTTGGGTCGGCCGTACGACAGCCTTCGCGTCCAGACGGTCATCACGGCGGGGTTCGGCGACGATGCGTTCTCGTTCTTGCTGGGTGGCGAGGCACACTACCTGTTCCCGGTGAGTGCCACGTCGAGCATCGAGCCGTACGCCGGTGGCGGGCTCGGGCTGCACCACATCAATCGCGATCGGATTGTCGTTGACGACATCGATATCGACAGCGACTCGACTGAGGCAGCGCTGTTGCTGGTCGTTGGTTTTGACGTCCCGGCCAGCCGCTGGTGGGGGTACTTCGTCGAAGGGCGCTTCCTGGTCGCCGACGAATCGGTGTTCCGGCTCGAGGGGGGCGTTACCTGGCTCTACTGATCGCGCGCGGGCGGTTAGCGCCCGGAGGATGGACTGGGAGGGCGAAACAGACTCCGCCGGACGATCAGCGCGGTCGCCGAGGGTTGAGAGATCTCCTCGAGCCTGACCCGTGGTACGCTGCTCTGCCTAACCGATCCGGTTTTCTCCAGCGATTCGCCCTCGCGGAGGATCTCGAACCGCACCCTGGCACCGGCCTTCGCGTCGCGGATGTAGTTCGTAAGCGCATAGCGGGTGGCGACGGTCTCATCGGGCCCGACCGGGGTGCGATTGATCTTTAGCAACAGGTCGCCATCCTGAAGGCCGGCGCTGGCCGCTGTCCCGCCTGGCTCGACGTCGCGCACGATAAACCGGCCGACGGGATCGACCAGCAATCGCGCCCCCAGCGTTCTGCGCCGCTCGGAGCTTTCGACGATCTGAAGACCCGCTCGCGCCAAACCGGCCCGAATCGAGAGCCTGGCGCCGGCGACCATCGGACTCAGCGCGTCCACCCCGACCCCCAACGCCTTCGCCGCCTCGGCCCACACTTCATCCTCCGCGTAACCACCGTCCTGCCCCTCTTGTTGCAGGTAATACAGCAGATTGTCGAGACCCCTCAAGCCGCGGGTGTCACCGCGGATCGCGATGTCGACGACGAACGCGGCCCGCGCCCCGCCGACGATCATCCGGGCCGCTGAGTCGTCGTCGGTTCCCGAAGAGCGGAGCGTCGTGACGTCGATTCGCCGCCCACCACCCAGTTCGCGCCACCAGGTAAGCAGCTCTCCCATGGCGGCGTAGAAGCCGTCGGGACCACCCGCATAGCGAGCCGGCAGCAACCGCGCGTAGTACTCGGCGGCGCCCTCGATCAACCACTGTTCGGTGACATCGGGGGTCGCGGAGAAGTCGGGCTGGGCCACCTTCCGGGGGCCGAACTGACCCGGGTACCAGGCGTGCAAATAATGATGTAGCAATAGCTTACCAAGTCCGGCCCGACGCATGTGCTGGGTGTCCATGATCGGCAGATAGTACACCGAGCCTGCCGCCTGTCCGGTTGCGCCGATCCCCTCGGTTCCGGGATCGACGAAGTGAAAGACGAACACGTAACGCTCGTACGGCGGTGAACCAAAGAAACGCGTTCCGTGCTCTATCGCCTCTTCGACCAGGGCTAACAGCGAGTCGGGCGCGAAGCTCCGTCCGACACCGTGGACGACGACGCGATGCGGTCGGCCTTCCACGAACAGTTTGTAGTCGAGCAGCCGATCACCGAGTGCGAACACGGTGCCCGGCAGCACACCGAACGAAGGCGCCTCGTAGCGGTTTTCGGAGCTCGGCGCGAGCGCGGTTTGAAGCTTCCACCCAGCCGGGAGCTCAAACGAAATCGTTACCGGCCGGCGCTCGTGGCCATCGACAAACCCAAACAAGCTGGCACCAAGCGCGTACCCGCTACGCCGATCGACCCGCGGGCCCAGCGCCAGTGGCACCTCACCCTCGCTGTTCTTTACCTGATAGCCGATCGTCAAGTACTTCTCGCCGCGCGGGTAGAGCCGCCACCGATTGGCGTCGATCTGACGCGTGGTTACCGGTTGCCCGTGGCCGTTGCGAGCCGCAAAGCCCTCGATCGGTGCCGGCTCGAAGGGCTCGAAACGTCCTGGAATCCAGGCCGGCAACACGTAGTCGATCGAATCCCGCCGAACGTGATCGAGCGCCACCGACACCTCGAACCGATCCGGCTTAGCCCGCTCCACCCGCACGTAGTAGTTGACCGGGGTCGACGGTACGTCGGTCCCGACCGAGCGGGCGGCGCATCCGCCCAGCGTCAGCGCTAACACGCCGAGGCCGAACGCTTGGGGGTAGCGAAAACATCGCATTAGCAGCAGCGAACTAATGTGGGGAACCGGCGCCGTCTTACGCAATACCCCATAACGAAATAGATAGTTATGGGATTGTTTGCATATTTATGGAAAGGCTGGTCAAAGACGGTCTTGACTTTCCTCCGACACACGGTAAACTGCAAGCAGCTCGACGGCCCCGGTCCCGGTCGACTACGGCGCTGTCGAGATGAGTTAGGCCTGCGGTTTCCTCCTGGCCTAATGACCGAAGGCCTCGCCCATGGCGAGGCCTTTCGGTTATCAGCCCCCGTTCTGCTCCAAACCCGCCATCAGCGCGTCGATCGACCCCGGGTCCAGCACTCCCAGGCCAACACTAGAAACGCGATGGCAGTCAGGAACTCACGAAGCTCGGCTATCGCTAGCACCGTAGTGGATTCGACCACTACACCCACAGTCCAGTTGTGGCTCATGGCGATCGGCAGGATGCCCAAAGCCAACCCTAGAGAGGGAATCGGAAGGCCGATTATGGCGAACACGCGATCCCAGAATGGATGGTAGGCTCGCAATAGCGGCAGCATGACCCCATAGACAAGAACTCCTGCGATAAACGCATGAACGGCGACATAACCGAACACATTGTGAAGATTGTTCTCGTCCTGAACATTGATGGCGTGCATCAATTCCAGGGTCTCGAAACCGAATATCCATTGACCCCAGCTCGTCTCCTCACCGGCAAAAACGAAGAAAACCAACGCAAACAACCCGAGGAAGAACCGAGTGGGCCGATAGCCACGAAAACTCCACGCAAGACGGGCGAAAATGATGCTGCTGATCAGAAAAAACGCCGCCGTCGCGTGCTCGAGATAACCCTCGCGTGCACCCAACGGGATGGTAACCGACTCGGGCAGAAAATCACCGCCAAAGCGGAAGTAGAAGATGCCCAATAGCCAAGCTGTCAAGGTGACGTAGAACGAGGCGTTGAATACGGCCGATCGGTCGCTTCCGGCATGATAGGAACCGGGGTGGTTGGTGATCGCCTTGAACCATGCGCTCGCGGTTAGGCGCCGCCACCAGATTATCACGCCAAGCAAGACAGCAGCCGCAACGAAACAGAAGCCCCGAAACGCTGCGACCTCAAGCCTGGCCGTCGGCGCCGCGAGCGGATTTTGCTGGGGTGAGGTGAGGCTGACCCGGCCCGGTCCCAATTCGATCAGACGCTCGGGCGAGATGAAGATGCCCAAAGCAACAAACACCAGCACCAGCCCAACCAGAATCATGGGCGGCCTGTCAGGCATATCAATCATGTGATTCCCCGGCATTCGAAGACCTCGCGGCGGTTCATAATAATGTGGACCGATGTGTCAGTCGTGTCACTCCTGGTTTTGACCCGGATTGACCATCAGCGCGTCGATTTGCGCGAACAGCTCTTCGAGCGTGCCGTTGTTGTCCAGCCGATAGTCAAAATCCAGATGCTCAAGCTCGACCTCGGTCTCGTGTTGCTGCCGGGCCAGCTCCGGTGGGAGAGTGGTGATCAGCTCCGGCGCGCGGACGATCTGGATGCACGCAAACCCAAGCCGCTCCAAGTAGTCGACTTCGAGCGCGAGTCGTAGATCGTCGACGACGAGCCGATCACCATCATCGGCTGAGATCCTCTCAGCGAACCGGTCGAGCCACAACTCAGGATCGTAGTTGCGTCCAACCGTGCCGATCTCTTGAAGCAATCGCCGGCCTCGATCGTCCTTCGCGCCATCCCAATCGAACGATTCAGTCGCGATTTGCTTGATCGGATCGGCGAGCGCGTACTTTCGAAAACCGTAGCGCTCAACGAGGTAGTCGGCGGCGGTCGTCTTGCCGACCTGCATTCGACCGCCCACGGCCAGCCGCGAGACTCGCGCTCCCTTGTGGTGACCCTCAACCCGGCTACCTTCCGTTGCCGCCATGGCTGCTCAAACTACCGTTCCCGCGATCGCGATCCACGATCTCCACAAGCACTACGGATCCGTCACCGCGCTCAGCGGGATCGATCTGTCGATCCAGCGGGGCCAGTTCTTCGGGTTGTTGGGGCCCAACGGCGCCGGAAAATCGACCACGATTCACATTCTGACCGGGCTGGTGACGCTCGAACAAGGATCGGTCGACGTTTTCGGGCGCGATGTCGTTCGCGATTATCGGTTCACCCGTCGCGCGATCGGGCTCGCACCTCAAGAGTTCAACTTCGATCGCTTCTTCCCGGTGCGTGAGATCCTGGAGCTCCAGGGCGGCTACTACGGGGTCCCCAAGCGTCGCGCCACGCACCGCGCCGACGAGTTGCTCGAGCTCTTTGGACTCGCCTCCAAGGCGGACGACAAGGTGCACAAGCTCTCGGGTGGCATGAAACGCCGGCTGCTGATCGCCAAAGCGATGATGCACGAGCCCGAGATCCTGATCCTCGACGAGCCGACCGCCGGCGTTGATGTCGAGCTTCGGCGCACGCTCTGGACGTACTTGCGCCAACTGAGCGAGCAGGGCACGACGATCCTGCTGACCACGCACTACATCGAGGAGGCCGAAGCGCTGTGCGACGAGGTCGCGATCATCGATTGCGGTCGCATCGTGGCCCAGGGCTCCCCTCAGCACTTGATCGAGACGAGCGGTGGTCGGCACCTGGAGATCGTGCTCACCGAGCCACCCACCGACGGGCTGCCAGCGGCGATAACGACCCGCGACTACGTCCTCGACGGAGCCCGACTCATCGTGACCGCCGACCGGCCGCGGCAGTTCGTGGCTGAGGCGCTTCAGGCACTCTACGAAGCTGGGCTCATGATCAATGAGGTGCGGATCGTCGAGTCGAGCCTCGAAGAGGTGTTTATCCAGCTGACCGAGCGGGCCAAAAAAGGCGAGTCACATGCAGTATAGTCGCGAGTGGGCGATCGGCTTCTGGACCCTGACCGGTCGCGAAGTAGGACGATTCATGAAGCTCTGGAAGCAAACCGTTTTCCCGCCGATCCTGTCCGCGGTGCTCTACATCTTGATCTTCGGTGAAGCGCTCGGGTCCCGAATCCGGTTGATCGACGGGTATCCGTACACTGAATACATACTGCCCGGATTGGCGATGATGGGTGTCCTGACGAGCGCGTACTCGAACAGCTCGACGTCGGTGTTCGTGGCTCGCCACGAGAAGTACATCAACGACATCCTCGTCGCCCCGTTGTCGTACTGGGAGATCGTGCTCGCCTACATGTTGGGGGCGATGGCGCGCGGGCTAGCGGTGGGGGTCTTGATCCTCGGCGTTGGGGTCTTGGTCGCCGACCTGCCGATCACCCACGCCTCGATGGTGCTGGCCTTTCTGATCGTCGTCAGCGCTCTGCTGGCGTGCGCCGGGATGGTGATGGCGCTGTGGTCGGAGTCGTGGGACCAGGTCGCGTTGCTGCTCAACTTCATCATCACGCCGGCGGTGTTCCTGGGTGGCGTCTTCTACTCGATCCACATGCTGCCGCCGTTTTGGTACGGCGTCACGCTGTTCAACCCGATCTTCTACATGATCAATGGATTGCGGTACGGCGTGCTCGGGGTCGCCGACGCCTCCCCTGCGCTGTCGCTTATGCTTACCGCCGGAATGGCGGTCGCGATGTTCGCACTAACCGTGTACTTGTTCCGTATCGGGTACGGGCTCAAGGCCTAGGCTTAGACGAAACAACATGATCTGGACCGCGGTGTTCCTGGCGACAGCTCTCGTTTTCGGGGCCGCCCTCCTGCGTTGGGGAGTGCGCTGGGGATCGACCCCCGAAGAGCGCGCTCGCGAGATGCCTGGTGACGAGTATCTCGCGGAGGGGCCCAGAACCCGAGTGACGATGACGCGGGCGGTCTCCATCAAGGCTCCTCCAGAGAGCGTCTGGCCGTGGGTTCGTCAACTTGGGCGCGGTGCGGGATGGTACAGCATCGATTGGCTTGACAACGGTCGAAGGACGTCAGCGTGGCACATCGTGTCGTGGATTCCGGAGCCGCGACTGGGAGATGCCACGGCGATCGGTTACATCCGTCACATAAGCCCCGGGCGGTCGATCGCCTGGTGGGTCGGCGGCGGGAGCTTCCTCGGCTCTAGAGTCCGTTTGGTGACTTGCTTCGTTCTC
>JBFGIA010000054.1:0-16044 GCA_041577935.1 Gemmatimonadota bacterium
GAGATCGATCACGACGCCCCCCCGGTGGCGTTGTAGGTTGTGCGGCTTCTTGTGGAAACTAGCCGTGGCAGGCTTGTGAAGCCCGCGGACCGAGAGTGGAGTGAACCTGATGCGCAGCCTGGTTTTTTGGTTTTTGTTTCCGTTTGTGATACCGCAGGCGATCAAGGTCCGCAGGAACGCGCCGAGGTTCGAAGACGCGGCCGGACCGCACGAGGGCACGGTCGGTGACGGGCGCGAGTATCGACTCCTGGCGATCGGCGACTCGATCATATCCGGCGTCGGAGCGTCACAACTTTCGAAGGCGCTCGTCGGCCAGACAGCGCTGGCGTTGGCGGAAGCGCTGGATTGCAAGGTCACGTGGACCGCGCGTGGGCGGACCGGAGCGGACTCAAGTGAGATTCTCGACGACATCCGCTCGCGAGGCTTCGGGGCCGAAACCGACTTCATCGTCCTCTCCGTGGGCGTCAACGACATCACGTCGCTGGCTACGCTCTCGAGTTGGAAACGGAACCTCGCCAAGCTGCTGCGGTTGGCGATCGCGCACGCGCCGGAGGCGGTCATTGTCGTGAACGGTATTCCGCCGCTGGGGGGGTTCCCGCTGTTACCGCAACCGATGCGCGCGGTTTTCGGGCTGCGCGCCCGGTCGTTTGACGCTGTCGCCCGACGAGTTGTCACAACGTTCCAACAAGCGGTGTACCTGCCGGTGGAGTTTGATGCGCAACCCGAGTATTTCGCACCCGATGGGTATCACCCGTCGGAGGCCAGCTACCGGGTTTTCGGTCAGGCGGTCGCGGCGCGGATTCTCGATAAGCTGCGCTGATATCGCCGACAACCCGACGAAGTTCCCCTCCCAACTAGCGATCAGACCGATCATCGCGTGCGTATCGTATACTTGGCGCATGCGACAGGTTCTCCGTCCGCCGCGGCTTGCGATCCTCTACCTGCTTATCGCGTGGGTCGTGGATTACGTCCTGTCGAGTCCAGCGGTGATGTCGATCGGGTACCGTTTCTGGCTGAGCCTGGCGATCGTCGCGGCCGGGGTATGGCTTTCATACCGTACGGTGAAGCTGTTCGAACGCGTCGGGACGACCCACAAGCTGGCCGGCGAGAGCACCGCGCTCGTCATCGAGGGGCCGTTTCGGTGGAGCCGCAACCCGATGTACGTGGGTCTCACGCTGATCGTGCTCGGGATCGCAATCTACGCTGGATCGGTACCCTTTCTGCTGGTTCCGGTGGTGTTTTTTCTGACCCTGAACTTCGGGTTCGTCCCGTGGGAGGAGCGGCGGCTCGAGGCGACGTTCGGCGACCCGTACCGGGCTTATCGGCAGCGCGTTCGGCGCTGGCTCTGAATCGGTCGCAGGTTGAAGGGAAATCCCCTACACGTTTTTAGTGCTCCTCCCTGCTTTCTTGGACCCCGCATAACCGGTAGCATTAATAGATGAGAATACATCTTGCGTGTAGTCTGCGTGGACGGTGACGACCAAAGCGCAAACCGAGACCGCGCGCGCCGTTTCTAGCGATAGCGGCGAGCCGCGTTACCAAGTCTTCGAGGTCCCCGAGCACACGGTCGAGATCGTGTCCGATTCGGGAGAAGGCGCGCAGAAGTGCGGGCAGATCTTGGGCGCGGTAACGGCCAAGATGGGGAACGGTGTCTGGACGGTCGAAATTATCCCCGCCGAAATCGAACCACCGCCTCGCAGCCCGGCCGGTGGGAGTGGCAACCGCGTGCGGATCGGTTCCAAGCCGGTGACAAACTGGGGTGACGAGACGCAGCTCATGGTGGCGTTCAACGAGCAAGTCCTGCTCGGCCGCCATCACTTGAACGCGCTCGCCGATGATGCCACGATCCTGCTCGAGAACATCTGGGCCGACCACCCCGACGAGACGATTCGAAGCGCATGGCAAGAAGCACAGCGCGAGTTCGAAAAGACGAACTACCGGATTATCGAAGTTCCCATGCAGGAGCAGTGTTTGACCGTCGTCGAGGATCCACGTCGTGGCAAGAACATGTTCGTGCTGGGCATGTTGGCCTGGATTTACGATCGCGATCTCGATCTGTGCCGCGATCAGATCGCGCGCGCGTTTCGCAAGAAGTCGGAAGAGATCTATAAGCGCAACGTCGAGTTGCTCGACCTAGGGTACGGCTGGGCCGAGGAGAACCTCGATTTCCGGATAAGTATTCCAGCCCAACCGACGACCGAACCGATGGTGGTCATGAACGGCAACGAAGCGATTGCGCTGGGTGCGATCGCCGCCGGGATGGAGTTGGCGGCGATGTACCCGATCACGCCGGCGACGTCGGCGTCGCACGAACTCGGCGATGTGTTCGAAAAGTTTGGTGGCGTAGTGCACCAGGCCGAAGACGAGATCGCCGCTGCCGGGGTCGCGATCGGCGCGTCGTACGCGGGTAAGGTCGCGTACACGATCACATCAGGCCCCGGACTGGCGCTAAAGACCGAGTTCCTGGGCCTGGCCGTCATGACCGAGGTGCCGTTGGTGGTGGTCGACGTGCAGCGCGGCGGACCCAGTACCGGGTTGCCGACAAAGGTCGAACAGTCGGACCTGTTGGCGGCGATCTTTGGTCAGCCGGGCGATGCGCCGCACGTCGTCATCGCGCCGGCCACTATAGAGGAATGCTTTCACGTCATGGTTACGGCGCGCCGCATCGCGGAGACGTTTCGCACCGTGGTCATCGTCCTGTCGGATGCCAACCTGGCGACCGGAGTACAACCGTATCGGCGCCCCGAGCTCGATCCCGCATGGGTGGCGGCGCCACCCGACCTGAGCCCGGTCCCTGAAGGGTTAAAACCCTACGAGTGGGACGAGACAACGGGGTTGTCGCGACGGTTGGTACCCGGTCAGCCGGGCGGCATGCACACTCTCACCGGGTTGGCACACGACGAGTCGAGCCGGGTTGCCTACAGCTCGGCGGTGCATCAGCGCTCTTCGACGATGCGAAGCCGCAAGATCGCGGTGCTGCAGAGTACACTCGAGCCGCCGCAGGTGTACGGTGACGACACCGGCGAGCTGTTGGTCGTCGGGTGGGGCAGCACCAAGGGCGCGATCGAAGAAGCGATCGATCGTCTGCGCGCTGAAGGGATGAGCGTCTCGTCGCTTCACCTGAGCTTCCTCTCCCCGCTCGAGCCAGGTCTCAGTGAGATCTTCGGTCGGTTCGAGAAGGTGATGACGATCGAAATCAACTACAGCGACGACCCAGACGCGCCGTACATCAATGATGAGAACCGCCGCCGTGGACAGTTGGCGTGGCTGCTCCGGGCGCAGACACTTTTTGACATCGATTGCTGGACGCGCGTGCTCGGCGAGCCGCTGCGGCCGAGGGCGATCGCGCGAGCGATCCGAGAACGAATGGAAACGGGGGAAGGAGATACAGCGTGACGATCCCAGTCAATTCGCTTTTGCAGTGTGCGCTCGATGACGATCGGGTGTTCGAACGCGCCGATTACGAGGGACCGGTCGCTCGTTGGTGTCCGGGTTGCGGCGATCATTCGGTCCTGGCGGCCACGCAACGACTGTTGGCGGACGAGCAACTGGAGCCAGAGACGACGGTGTTTGTCTCTGGGATCGGATGCTCGAGTCGGTTCCCGCACTACCTAAAGACGTACGGTTTCCACGGCCTTCACGGTCGCGCACTGCCGGTCGCTACCGGGATCAAACTGCATCGGCCCGACCTCGACGTGTTCGTCGTCATGGGCGACGGTGACTGCACGTCGATCGGTGCTGGGCACTGGGTTCATGTCACCCGCTACAACATCGACATGGTGGCGTTGATGCTCGACAACAACATCTACGGGCTGACCAAGAACCAGACTTCGCCCACGACGCCGCAGGGCTATCCGAGCAACACGCAGCCGCGAGGCAGCTGGTTGCCGGCGCTCAACCCGGTCGAGGCGACGTTGGGGATCACCAACGCGTCGTTCGTGGCCCAGACCGCGGAGTGGATTCCGCCGCATCTTTTTGCCACCATCAAGGCGGCGTACCACCACGAGGGCTTCGCGTTTGTGCGGATTCTCCAGCGCTGCCCCAAGTACACCGCTCCGTTGTTCGAAGAGGGACTCAAGAACCCCGATTCGATCGAGCTGTTGGTGCACGAAGACGGGGTCATGGTCGACGGGCTCGAGAATATCTACAAGAACCAGGTGCGACACGATCCGAGCGATATCCACGCCGCTCGTCGGTTGGCCGAAGTCGACGGACATACGCGGCTCGGAGTCTTCTTCCGCGACGAGTCGCGTCCGCGGTACGAAGAGATTCGCCACCTACCATCGATCACCGCCGAGGAGAAGGTCGCGCGCCTGTCGGAGGAGTTGGATCTGCATGCCGTCTGACGAACGGATCGAGCGAGCGCTTTTGGCGTTCGAACCGTCACGGGTCGCGTTCCAGTCCGCGATCGCGACCACGATCGGTGAGCTCGACGCGATGCTCGCGGCCAGAACCGCCGGTGAGGGCGACGCAGCCCAGCGGACGGCGTCCGAGTTGGGCCGCTTCGCCTCTGGACACATCGATGCGCAGCGGTTCGCCGCGCTCGTGGCCGAGAAGCCGCGGTTGGACCCGGTGGCGGCCGAGGCAGTCGGTCGGGCGCGGCGCGTGTTGAGCGAGATCGAATCCCGGCAGCCGGCCGATTATTGCATTCGCGTTGTGTCGGGAGATGACCTGGTGGCGAAGGTCGCTGCGGCGTGGGCCGATTTTGGGCGTGTGTTCGGGACCGCGCGGCTGGTCGAAGCTGCGCGCAAAGGCCAGTACCGCTTGCCCGTTCACGAGCCGTTGATGGCGTCGTTCCCGTTCCCGCAATGGAACCGCGCCGAGCGAGCTCTGACGCCGCCCTTGATCGTCGACATCGACGGCGACGCGTTGCAAGTCGACGGCTTGGCCAAGTTTCTCGACGGTGCGGCCAAGATCGTGCTGCTGGTGCGCGGCGATTCACCGCCGGCGCCGCTGGCGCGGATGGTGAGCCCGGGCGTGTTCATCGCGCAGACCGCTGATATCGATGCACTCGATGGGGTGCGCGAAACGCCGGGGCCCGCGATGATCGCGCTGGTAAACGATTCGGCGGCCCGATTCGTCCATGATCCTACGAACGGACCGACGCTCGCCGATCGGCTTTCGGTCGACTACGTGCCCGAGGATGACCCACGTGTTGCGCGTGGCCCGATCTCCGCCTTTCGACAAGCCGAGGATCTGGGCCATCTGCGGACCTTGATCGCGATGGCAGCGGGCGAGACGGTGACGCCGGCCGCCGCGGTTGGTGGCACCAACGGCGACGAGGCGTCGGCCGGGCCGGCCGATCGACTCGCCGCGTGGCTGCTCCAGCAGGCCGACATACCAACCGAGGAGACGCCGTCTTGAACCCAGAGACGATCCTCGGCTCGATGGCGATTCTGGGTGGCGTCGGCCTTACGTTCGGTCTCCTGATCGCGCTGGCGCACCGCAAGTTGGCGGTGTGGGAAGATCCGCGCCTCGATGTCGTCAGTGACATGTTGCCGGGTACGAATTGTGGTGCGTGTGGCCTTGGTGGGTGCCGCGCCTTCGCCGAAGCCGCGATCAAGGGCGATATCGAGCCCGCCAAGTGCACGACGATGGGACAGGAAGAGCGACAGGACGTGGCCCAGTACCTGGGCATCGAAGCCGGTGAGGCGGTCGCGCTCGTGGCGCGGTTGCTGTGCGCCGGCGGCTCGGATGTAGCACCCAGTAAGGCAGATTACTTTGGCGTCGAAAGCTGTGGCGCGGCGGTGGCGGTCGGTGGTGGCGGCAAAGCGTGTGCATGGGGTTGCGTGGGGCTGGCCGATTGCGCTGTGGTTTGCGATTTCGATGCGATCTATATGAATGATGTCGATCTGCCGGTGGTGGATCTCGACAACTGTACCGCGTGCGGAGATTGCGTGGATGCGTGTCCGCTGGACCTGTTTGTTATCATGCCGGTTGAACACCACCTCCTCGTGCAATGCCGTAACTTGCTCGAGGGCGACGCGGCGACCGACGTGTGTTCGGTGGCGTGCAACGCTTGCGAGCGGTGTGTCATGGACGCCGCCCCCGGATTGATCGAGATGCAATCCGGTCTGGCGGTTGTCGATTACGACAAGATCGATCTCGCCGAACCGGCGGTGATCGGTCGCTGCCCGACCGGATCGATCGTGTGGGTCGAGGGCGCGCAGTTCCCATCGGAGCGTGAAACAGCAGAGAGCATGGTGGCATGATCTTCAAGAAGAAATCATCGACTGAAGAAGCACCCCGGTACCCGGGTATCCGGGAAGCGTTGGACGGCGGCACCGCCGTCGTCGAGATGGAAACCGCGGCCAGCGAGGGCGCCGGTGCCTATCCGATCACGCCGTCGACCCAGATGGGTGAGGGTTGGGCGCAAGCGGTGGCATCGGGGAAGACCAACGTGAACGGCCGCCGGTTGCTGTTCTTCGAGCCGGAGGGCGAGCACGCCGCGGCAGCCGTAACCGCCGGCATGAGCATGACCGGGTTGCGGGCGACCAACTTTTCGAGTGGGCAGGGGATCGCGTACATGCACGAGTCGCTCTACGCGGCGGCCGGCAAGCGACTCACCTACGTGCTCAATGTCGCGGCTCGGGCGATGACCAAACACGCGCTCAACGTCCACGCCGGCCACGACGATTACCACGCCATCGACGACACCGGTTTCTTCCAGCTCTTCGCCAAGGACGTCCAATCGTGTGCCGACCTCAACCTGATCGCGCATCGGGTCGCCGAGCTTTCGCTCAACCCGGGTGTCGTTGCGCAGGATGGCTTCCTCACCAGCCACGTGATCGAATCGATGCTGCTTCCCGAGCGCGAGCTGGTGAAGGAGTACCTCGGAGATCCGAGCGACATCATCGAGTCGCCGACCGCCGCGCAGCGAATGGTTTTTGGGAAAGAGCGGCGCCGGATCCCGGAGATGTTCGACCTCGACTACCCGGCCATGCTGGGAGTCGTACAGAACCAAGACGCGTACGCCCAGGGAGTGGCCGCGCAACGCCCCTTCTATTTCGATCATGTTCGCGAGATCACCGACGATGCGATGGCCGAGTACGCGGCCCTGACCGGCCGCCACTACGCCCGGGCCAGCGGCTACCGCATCGACGACGCCGAATACGTGCTCGCGGGCCAGGGCTCGGTGGTCGCCAACGCCGAGGCGGTCGCCGATCACTTGCGCGAGACACGCGGTCTCAAGATCGGCGTTCTCGATCTCACAATGTTCCGCCCGTTCCCGGCCGATCTCGTCACGCGTCTGCTGCGTGGCAAGAAAGGCGTCACCGTTCTCGAGCGCGTCGACCAGCCATTGGCGGTCGATCCCCCGCTGTTGCGCGAGATCCGCGCTGCCATGTCTCAAGCGCTCGAGAACGGGCGGGCGGGAGAGCCGCTGCCATACCCAGCGGTGGCGTCGATCACGCTCGATGAGACGCCCGATTTCTACGCCGCCGGGTTCGGCTTTGGTAGCCGCGACCTGCAGCCGGGAGACTTGATCGCGGCGGCTGAGAACATGCTGCCCAAAGGGAGCAAGCGGCGCCATTACTATCTGGGGATCGATTTCGTGCGCGTGGGAACGCAGCTCCCGAAGCTCCAACTGTGGCAGGAGGAGCTGCTCGAGGATTACCCGAAGTTGGCCGATCTGACGCTGCCGTCGGTCGGCAAGGTGGATCTTGCGCCGCCGGATTCGATCGCCATACGGATCCACTCGATCGGCGGGTGGGGCGCGATCACGACCGGGAAGAACCTCGTCCTCACAGCGTTCGAGTTGGCTGGGCTCCACGTGAAGGCGAACCCCAAGTACGGATCGGAGAAGAAGGGCCAGCCGACGACGTTCTACGCCACTTTGGCACACGAACCGATCCGGATAAACGCCGAGCTCAAGCACGTCGATGTGGTGCTCTCGCCGGATCCCAACGTGTTTCGCCACTCCGACCCGCTGGCCGGACTCTCCGAGGGTGGCGTGTTCGTGATCCAGAGCGATCGCCCGGTCGAGGAAGTGTGGCGGTCGCTGCCGGTCCCCGCCCGGCGTGACGTCCGCGAGCGACAGCTCAAGGTTTTCGCCGTAGACGGGTTCACGATCGCGACCGAGGAGGCGAGCGATCCCGAGCTCAGGTATCGGATGCAGGGCGCGGCATTTATGGGTGCATTTTTTGCCGCGTCGCCGTTTCTCGAGCGCGAGAACCTGACCGAGGAGCGGTTGTTCGAAGGGATCCGGACCCAGCTCGAGGAGAAGTTCGGCAAGCTGGGCCAGCGCGTCGTCGACGATAACTACCGGGTCATTCGGCGCGGCTTTGATGAGGTGCGCGAGGTACCAGCCCTCGACGAGGAGGAGTTGGTCGACCTGGTCAGCGAACCGTCAAAGGCAAGCCATGTCCCGGCGCTGATGGATGTACCGAACGCGGCCGACGGGATCGGCAATCCGGGCCGGTTCTTCGAGCAAGTTTGTGGCCTCTGCCTGGTGGGCGAAGACGTGATCGCCGATCCGTTTACGGCGATCAGCGCGATGCCGGCGGCGTCGAGCTCGATCCGCGACATGACCGACATCCGGTTCGAGGTTCCCGACTTCGTGGCCGACCGTTGTACCGGGTGCAGCCAGTGCTGGGTCCAGTGCCCGGACGCGGCGATCCCGGGGCTCGTCAACACGACCGAGGACGTCTGGAACGCGGCGATCGACACGGCCACCAACGGTCGTTCGCTGCCACGGATTCGTCAGCTCGCAAAACCGCTCGCTCTCGAGTCGCAAAAGCTGCTCAAGGGGATGGAGTTCCATGGGTTTGGCGAGGTCGCCTCGGCGGCGTACCGAAACGTTGTGGCCAAGCTTGGTTGGGATGCCGATCGCCGAGCGCAACTGGATGCGGAATTCGCGACCGTCTATTCGATCCTGTCAGAGCTTCCGCTGGCCAAGACGGTGCCGTTCTTTGACGTCCCCGAATCGAAAGCGAAGGGCAGCGGCGGGTTGCTGTCGATCACCATCAATCCGGAAACGTGCAAGGGGTGCAACATCTGCGTCGATGTCTGCCCCGAAGAGGCGCTGGTGACGGTCAAGCAAGACACCGAGATCGTCGAGCGGTTGCGACGCAACTGGGAGCTGTGGCAGCGCCTTCCCGACACCGATGATCGGTACATCAACATTCGCGATCTCGAGCAGGGGATCGGGGTGTTGCCCTCGCTGTTGCTCAAGAAGATCAACTACCGCTCGATGGTCGGCGGCGACGGTGCGTGCATGGGGTGTGGGGAGAAGACCGCTGTACACCTGGTGACGTCGACGGTCGAAGCTCTGGTGCAACCTAGGGTCGAGCAGTTTGTGATCGAAATCGATGGGCTGATCGCCGAGCTCGACGCCAAGGCGCGAGGCCTGCTCGCGGCGGACGCGGATCTAGATGTCTCGACCGTGACCGATGACGAGACGGTCGATGTGCCGCTCACGGTAGAGAAGCGTGACCGTGTTAAGCAGCTGGCGGATTCGATCCGCGAGCTCAAGGACCTGCGCTGGCGCTACACCGAGGGCCCCGGCGGTCACGGGCGAGCGTCGTTGGGGATCACCAATAGCACCGGTTGCTCTTCGGTTTGGGGCAGCACCTATCCCTACAATCCGTACCCGTTCCCGTGGGTCAATCATCTATTCCAGGACGCACCCTCGATCGCGATCGGGATCTTCGATGGTCACATGCGCAAGATGGCCGATGCTTTCGTCGCTGTGCGCCGCGCTCGCCTGCTGGTCGACGATGCGTACGACCCGGACGAGCACGATCCGTTCTTCGAGGCGTTTGATTGGCATCAGTTCACCGACGATGAGTTTGCGCTGTGTCCGCCGATCCTGTCGATCGGCGGCGACGGGGCGATGCTCGATATCGGGTTCCAAAACCTGTCGCGGCTGATGGCGTCGGGGAAGCCGATCCGAGTCATGGTGCTCGACACGCAGGTCTACTCGAACACCGGCGGACAGGCGTGCACGAGCGGGTACACCGGTCAGGTCGCCGACATGTCGGCGTACGGTGCGGCCCAGCACGGCAAGCAAGAGGTCCGCAAAGAGCTGTCGCTGATCGCGCTGGCACACCGCGGGGTGTTCGTGCACCAATCTTCGCAGGCGTCGCCATCGCACATGATCGCCGGGATCATAAAGGGGCTCAGGACGCGGCGGCCGTCGGTCTTCAGCATCTACACGCCGTGCCCGGTCGAGCATGGGCTGTCCGACGAATGGGCGCCCCACGCGGCCAAGCTGGCGCTCGAGAGTCGCGCCTTCCCGCTCTTGACGTACGATCCCGATGGCGGCCGGGCGCTCTCCGACTGTCTCGACTTGATGGGCAACCCGGCGATCGACGACCGGTGGCCGATGTACGAACTGGAGTACATGGACGCCGAGGGTGAGACCCAGCGCATGGAGCTGCCGCTCACGATCGCCGACTGGGCAGCCACCGAGACGCGTTTCAAGAAGCATTTCAGCCCGATGCGCAATGGCGACGAAGAGGCCGAGATCCTGTTCCACGAGTATCTCGATCTGCCAGCCGACGAGCGTGAGAGCCGACAGCCGTTTGTCTACACGATCGATGATGAGCGCAAGCTGGCCAAGCTGGCAGTGTCGCCGGAGATCGCCGAGCTGGCCGAGGAGCGGCTCCTCTTCTGGTCCCAGCTGCGCGAGCTGGGTGGTCTCGATGAGGCCGATGCGGAGGCCGACCTGGAGGCTGAGTTCAGCCAGCGCGAGGCTCAGCTGCGGGGCGATTACGAAGCCCAGTTGGCAAAGCTGCGAGCCGAGTACCCGCGCGTGATCGCGCGCCGTCTGGCGGAGGGATTGCTGCGTGGAGGGGGAGACCGGACGGTAGCCGACCTGCTGGCTTCGGCCGAGGCGACGCCGGGTTTGGAACCCATCAGCTTGGATGTGGCGGGCGTCGACGGGAAGATGGCGGCCGCGCCAGCGGCGGTTGCCCAACCGGCTGCCCCGACGGTCCAGGCCGAGCTGGCCCCAGCGGTTGCAGCCGAGCCAGAGGAGGAAGAAGAAGAGGGGCTCGTCATCGAGCCATCGATCGAGACGTTGCGCTGCACGTCATGCAACGAGTGCACCGACCTGAATGCCAAGATGTTCGCCTACGACGACAACAAGCAGGCATACATAAAGGACCCACGCGCCGGGACGTTCGCCGAGCTGGTGATGGCCGCCGAGCGGTGTCCCGCCGACATCATTCATCCGGGCACCCCGCTGAACCCGAAGGAAAAGAATCTCGACAAGTGGATCGCCCGAGCCGCGCCGTACAACTGAGCTCATGATACTGCGCTCGGGGTTCCGTCACGGCGTTCACCCAGCGGATTCAAAACACCTGACCGAAAATGTTCCGATCCGTCGGATGGGGTTTCCGACCGAGGTCGTCTTGCCGCTCCGCCAGCACGCCGGCAAGGCAGCCCGGTTGCTGGTCGCGCGGGGTGACAAGGTCGAGCGAGGCGACAAGATCGCCGCTGCCGACGGCTTCATTTCGGCGCCCGTCCACGCGTCGGCCACCGGCACCGTCGCGGGCGTCGAGTTGTGGCCCCACCCGGACGGCAGCATGGCCGAGGTAGTGCGGATCACCGTCGAGCGCTACTCGCCGCAGATCCCGCGGCCGCGATTAGTGCCGCGATGGGAGGGGTTGTCGCCCAAAGAGGTCGTCAGCGCGGTGCAAGAGGCGGGCGTGGTCGGTCTCGGCGGCGCCGCGTTTCCAACCCACGTCAAGCTGTCGCCGCCACCCGATGCCGACGTCGAGCTGTTGATCGTCAACGGTGCCGAGTGCGAGCCGTATTTGACGACCGATCACCGGACGATGGCCGAGTACCCCGAGCGAGTGCACTTCGGAACCCGCGTCATGATGCAGTGTCTGGGCGTCGACCGGGCGGTGATCGGGGTCGAGAAAAACAAGCCCGACGCGATCGATGTGCTGACCGCCACCATCCCCGACGATCTCGACATCACGATTTTGCCGCTGACGGTCAAGTACCCTCAGGGCGCTGAGAAGATGTTGATCAAGGCGATCACTGGGCGTGAGGTGCCATCGGGAAAGCTCCCGATGCACGTCGGCGTAATCGTCCAGAACGCGGGCTCGATCGCCACGATCGCCGAGGTTTTCGAGACTGGGCTACCACTCGTCGAACGGATCGTCACCGTGACCGGCCCGGGTGTGAAGCGCCCTTCGAACCTGATCGTTCCAGTCGGCTCGAAGTTGCGTGACGTTTTGGATTTCTGCGGTGGGCTCACGGATGACGTCACCGAGGTGCTGTTTGGCGGTCCGATGATGGGTGCGCCGCAGACCGACCTCGATGTGCCGATCATCAAGGGGACGACCGGTGTGGTGGTCCTGACGCGCGCCGAAACCGAGCGCCATCCGGTGTACCCATGTATCCACTGCGGTCGTTGTCTCGACGCGTGTCCGGTGTTCCTGAACCCTCAGCTGCTTGGCTCGCTGGCACAGGTCGGCCGGTACGAGGAGATGGAAGCCTCGGACCTCGCCGATTGCATGTTGTGCGGGGCGTGCTCGTACGTCTGTCCATCCAACATCCCGTTGTCCCAGATGTTCTCTCTGGGGAAGGCTGCGCTGCAGAAGATGGCGACAAAGGTCGCGTGAGCGACCCGCGCTTCGAACTCACGGCGTCACCACACCTGAAAGGTGGCGCCACCACGCGCCGGATCATGTGGTCGGTGACCGGGAGCCTAGTGCCGATCGTCGCGGCGGCGGCGTACTTCTTTGGGCTAAGCGCGCTGCTGGTGATCGCGGCGGCAACGGCCGGCGCGGTCCTGACCGAGCGTGTGTTTGGTGCGGCGGGCAGCCTGGGCGACGGCTCGGCGGCGATTACCGGCGTCTTGCTGGGGCTCTGCTTGCCGGCTGGGATGCCGATGTGGATGGCGTTTTTGGGAGGCGCGTTCGGAATCGGGTTTGGCAAGCTGATCTTCGGTGGCTTGGGCCAAAATGTGTTCAACCCGGCGCTGCTCGGCCGCGCGTTTTTGCAGGCCGCGTTTCCGACCGCGATTACCACGTGGCCGGCGGCAGGCGGGAGCTTTACCGAGCTGCGGGGAGACAACTTCGCGCTGCCGCTGATGCGCGCGTCGAGCGACGCGGTGACGGAAGCCACACCGCTTGGGCTCATGAAGTTCGAGGCCACGCCGACGCCGGTCGGCGATCTATTCATGGGCAGCACCGCGGGATCGGTCGGCGAGACGGCGGCGCTGTTGATCCTCCTGGGCGGCGGTTACCTGGCGATCAAACAGTATCTCGATTGGCGGATACCGGTGGCGATCTTTATCACCGTGGCGGCGCTGTCGGGGATCTTGACCGCCATCGATTCGAGTTACCCGGGGCCGCTGTTCATGCTCTTTTCGGGCGGTTTGATGTTGGGCGCGGTTTATATGGCGACCGATCCAGTGACCTCACCCGTCACGCGGCGCGGGGCGTGGGTGTTTGGCGCCGGGGTCGGCGCGCTGGTGGTCGTGATTCGCGTGTGGGGAGGACTTCCCGAAGGCGTCATGTACGCGATCCTGCTGATGAACGCGATGACGCCGTTCATCAATCAAGCGACTCAACCCCGGGTGTTCGGAAAAGGCGGTGACGGGATGGTAGCGGCATGACGATCCGTGGCGCGCCAGCATGGCGGTTGGTGTCGACGTTGGCGCTAGCCGGTGGGGTGGCCGGCCTGTTGATCGTCGTCGTATTCGAGTGGGCCGAACCACAAATCGAGGCCCACCGAGCGGCCGTGCTGGCCGCTGCGATCGACAACGTGCTCGCATCTCCGGCTCGTTACGACACGTTGTACGTCGTCGACGGCACGTTGCACGAGACGCCGCCCGAAGGCGTGCTCGAGCGTGATCTCGAACGGGTGTTCCTGGGCTACGACGAGTCTGACGTACCCGTGGGGTTTGCGGTCACCGGCGGTGAGCCCGGATATCAGGACATCATTCGGTTGATCTTTGGCTACGATCCGGGGAGCGGCGAAGTCGTGGGGATGGAAGTGTTGGAGAGCAAGGAGACGCCGGGTCTCGGCGACAAGATCGAGAAGGACGCCGAGTTCGTGGCCGAGTTCGATGGTGTCCAGGCGCCGCTGGTGGGGGTCAAACAGGATGCCGGGCAGGGTGACCCAGGCGAGGTCGATATGATCACCGGTGCCACGATCTCGTCGCGCACCGTGATCGCGATCATCAATAACCGGCTCGAAGAGCTCAGTCCACTGCTCGATACGTACCCGGCGACGGTGAAGCGATGAAGAGCGAGACGACCGCGCAGTACGATCTGATACGCGGCATCTGGCGCGAGAATCCGGTCCTCATCCACTTGCTCGGATTGTGCCCTGCGTTGGCGGTGACCAACACGGTCGCCAATAGCCTGGCGATGGGGTTGGCCACGTTCTTCGTGCTGATGGGGTCGAGCCTGCTGGTGTCGACGTTCAAGCGGTTCATCCCGCACGAAGTACGGATCTCGGCCTACATCCTGATCATCGCCACGTTCGTGACGATCGCTGATCTCGTGCTGGCGGCTGTCGTACCGGAGATCCACAAAGCGCTGGGCGCGTTTATCGCGCTGATCGTCGTTAATTGCATGATCCTCGGGCGACAGGAGGCGTTTGCCTCGAAGCGTCCGGTGTCCCGAGCTGCGCTCGACGCAACCGGCACGGGCATCGGGTTCTTGATCGCGATGCTCATGATGGGCTCGGTGCGCGAGGTGCTCGGCAACGGAACGCTGCTCGGGTACAGCGTCTTTGGCGCCGGGTTCGAGCCGTGGATCATCATGATCCTGCCGCCGGGTGGCTTCCTAACGCTGGGCGTTTTCTTGCTCGCGATGGGCTGGTGGCGGGGCCGGACCGAGGGCGAACAGGCGAAGGTCAGGCACTGGCCCCACGGCGTGACGACGCGGAGGGCGGCATGAGCGGCGACCTCTTCTGGATCCTGATCTCGGCGATGGTTGTCAACAACTTTACGCTCGCGCTGTTCCTCGGGTTGTGTCCGTTCATGGGCGTGTCGGCGCGCGTCGCCACCGCGCTGCGGATGGGTGGGGCGAACATTTTCGTGATGGTCATTACGTCGCTGACGGTTTGGGTTCTCAACACGTTCGTGCTGACGTACGCGCCCTACTTACGACTGATCTCGTTTATCGTCGTGATCGCGTCGCTGGTCCAGATCGTCGAGATGACGATCAAGAAACTGAGCCCGACGCTGTTTCGCGAGCTCGGCATCTTTCTGCCGCTGATCACGACGAATTGTGCGATCCTGGGGTTGGCGATCTTCCAGACGAATCGCGGTTATGGTTTTCTGGAAGGGCTCTCCTTCGCGATCGGTGCTGGGCTGGGGTTGGCACTGGCGCTGGTTCTCATGGCGTCGATCCGCCAACAGACCGAGCTCTCCGACTTGCCAGGGTTGGCCCGCGGGATGGGGCTCGTGCTGATTGTCGCCGCCAGTTTGTCGATGGCGTTCATGGGCTTCGCCGGGTTGTTGAGCTCATGACCGTCGTCGTTGCCATGCTAGCGGGGGCCACGCTGTTCATCGTGTTCGCGTTGGTGATGCTCCAGTCGGGTAAAGACCCGGCGTGTGGCACTTGCGGGAGACGCGACCGGACGGGGTGCGAAACTTGTGGTGTCGAAACAGTCGATGAGGAGTGGAACGATGATTGAGCCCAACCAGGATCGACAATCTCTGCCCGATCGACGGCTGTTTCTGACGCTCGGGATCGGCGCCTTCGTGGTCGCATCGCTGCCGCGGGCGATGCGACCCGGACGGCACGTGATTCGGCGCACCGCGCCCGTCATGGGCACGACCGCCGAGCTCGCCGTCGTTCATCAGAACCCGCGCTATGCGCACGGGGCGATCGACGCTGCGCTCGATGCGCTGCGGTGGGTCGATCGAACAATGACGCGATTCAACGCGGTTTCGGACATTGGCCGGGCGAACCGATTGGCGGCGACACAACCGGTCGTCATCAGTGAGCCGACCGCGAATGTTCTGGCGGAAGCGTTGCGCTGGGCTGACGCGAGCGACGGTGCGTTCGACCCGTGTCTGGCCAATGCCGTGGTGCTCTGGGACGTGGAGCAACGCGTGACCCCGCCCCC
>JBFGIA010000055.1:0-15818 GCA_041577935.1 Gemmatimonadota bacterium
CTTCGGTGTGCTTGCTCATCGTTCGATCCCTCGTTCGCTGACCCGGAGACGCGATCTCAAAGCGCGTGATCCGGCAGATATGGAATGAGTGCCAAAAAACGGCCCCGCTTGATCGCGGTCGCCAGCTGACGCTGGTGTCGGGCACATGTACCCGTCACGCGTCGTGGCAAGATCTTCCCACGGTCGTTGGTAAAGCGATCCAGCATGTGTTGATCCTTGTAATCGATCGCCACCTTGTTCTCACAGAAGTGGCACGTCTTCTTCCGCCTGTAGGCCGTCACTATTCCTCCTCCACGCCGGTTTCAGCCGGCTCTTCGGTGCTCGTCACCGCCGGCTCGCTCGTCGTCGCCGCTGGCTCCGTCTTCATCGCTGGCTCTACCGTCGCCGCCGCGGGCTCAATCGTGGACTCGATCGGGTCGACGATGGTGAGCTGCCGCAACACCTGCTCGTCGAGCTTCGCCAAACGCTCGAACTCGACCAGTCGATCAGGCTCGGTGTCGTATCTGAGGATTACGTAGATGCCCTGCTCCTTCTTGCCGATCGGGTAGGCGAGCTTGCGCGTACCCCATTGAGTCACTGTCATCGATTCGACGTTGTCGACGAGCGCCCCCTGGAGCCGACCCAGCTTTTGCTCGAGCACGGATTCGTCGAGCGTGGAGTCGAAGATAAGAACGGTTTCGTAGGATCTCTGCACGCGATGCTCCCTTCGGTCTGGACGGTCCGCCCCCACAGGGCGAACAGGGATATTGGAAAGAGCTGAGAAACTATCGCCCGGGCGCCCCGTCGTCAACGCGTTTTGCCGTGTCAAAAAGAGCCGCTATCTTCGTGCGGATGATGTTGATCCGCGACCAAGTGACGGCCAGGATCCAAGCCGCGATCCCCGACGCCAAGGTGGAGGTCATCGACCTGACGGGGACCGACAACCATCTCGAGGCGCGCGTGATCTCTCCCTCGTTCGTAGGGAAATCGCTGATCGAGAGACACAAAATGATCTACGCGTCGGTCAAGGAGTGGATCGACGACGATACCGTTCACGCTTTGGCCATCAAGGCCTGGACCCCGGAGGAAGGATCGTAATGCAACCCGAAGTGAAACAGAGAATCGAGGCTCAGATCCGGGAGAACCCGGTGCTGCTCTACATGAAGGGGACCGAGATGTTGCCGCGCTGTGGATTCAGCGCCGCCACCGTCGAGACCCTGCGCAACGCCGGAGCGGCGGGGCGGATCCACGCGATCGATGTACTGGCCGACCCTGAGCTGTGGCAGGCGATCCGCGAGTACAGCGACTGGCCGACGATCCCGCAGGTATACGTCGGCGGTGAGTTCATCGGTGGCTGCGATATCACGCGCGAGCTTTTCGACAGTGGAGAGCTTCAAGCTAAGATCGGCGCCGCCCTGGAAACCGCCGGCGCGGGGGCTGAAGAGTAAGGACAACCAGTGATAAGCGAACATGGGGTTGGCTCGCTGGCGCGATGTTCCTTCTGGTCGTCGCTAACGGCCGGTGGATCTTCCCACCGGCAACTTGGATCGCCCCGATCGCGTGGCTGCTGTTTCTGGAGCGATCCCGAGCGCTAACCGGGCTGCTAATTGGCGGCGCCGCCTACATCGGCGTCCAGTTCGTGGCCTGGGATGGGCTCATTCCAGCACCCGGCATCTTGTTCTTCCTAATCGCCGGTGCCTATGGGCTCATCTACTTCCTCCCGTTCGCAGCTCACCGTCTGCTGGCCCGCCGTGTAGCCGGTTTCGCTCAAACGCTCGTGTTTCCGCTCGCGTGGGTGACCACGGAGCTTGTGCTTCAGCGCTGGATCACCCCGTACGGAAGCTGGTTTTCGCTGCCGTACACTCAGGCCAACAGTCTGGTGCTCGCCCAGTTCGCCTCGGTAGCCGGCACCTGGGGCATTTCGTTCTTGATGACGTGGGTTGCAGCCGTGGCCGTCTGGTCGCTCACCGGCCGTCAGACTGCCGCGGAGCGCCGCGGCGGGTTGGCCCTCGCTACCGCCGCTGTCATCGGGGTGCTTCTCTTCGGGTACGCGCGACTCGCGGTTCCACCGGCTGAGGACCAAGTGACCGTGCGGGTCGCCGGGCTCGTCCCGTCGGCGCCCCTCATGGATGAGCTCGAGTCGGCGTTCGATCCAGTTCGCAGAGGCGAAGCGATCGACGCACCTTCATTGGCACATCTCGAAGCCGCCGCTGCGCGGCTCAACAACGATCTGTTCGCTCGTAGTCGACGGGAGGCGCAGGCCGGCGCCGACATCGTCGCATGGTCCGAGACGGCTGGACGCGTCACGAAGCGACACGAAGCACTGCTGTTGGATCGTGCAACGCAGTTGGCGACCAAAGAAAAGATCGTTTTCTTGATCGCCTATGGGGTTTGGGATCCCGACGGCGACCCGCCGCTGGAGAACAAAATCGCAGCGATCCCGCCAACCGGAGACGTCGCATGGGAGTATCGGAAAGCGCACCCGATCGTCGGCGCGGAGTCGCCGCTCATGAGTCCCGGGGACGGGGTCGTGCGCACACTCGACACCGCGACCGGACGCGTCGCCGCCGTCATCTGTCATGATCTCGATTTCCCAACCCTCCTCGCACAAGCCAATCGTCAAGATGTCGGGTTGGTGGTCGGACCGTCGGCGGATTGGGCGGCGATCACCCCGCTCCACGCTGACATGGCGATCTTCCGGGCGATCGAAAACGGCTTCTCGTTGTTTCGACCGACCAGCAACGGGCGCTCGATCGCGACTGACCCTTGGGGTCGAGCGGTATCGATCGTCGACTATCCGGACGACGCGATAGTGGCCCACCTGCAAGTCGCAAGGGTCCCCACCGTGTACGGTTCGATCGGCGACGCGTTCGCTTGGCTCTGTCTGGTGGGGTTCGTGGCGCTAGCCGTGATCGGGGTCGCACGTGGTAGAGGCTCTAACAGGAAAGCGTGAATCGATCGTGATGCGTTACACGTCGATCGCTCTCACGTTTTCGCTCGCCGTCATCCAACCGACCCGAGTCAGCGCACAAGACCTGCCACCAGCTCTTCCCGATCGTGACGTGCGTCTCTACGAACTAATCGACGCCGTGTCCGCCGATCGGATCGAGCGTGACGTCCGGACCCTCTCAGGGTTCGGGACCCGACACACGCTGTCCGACACGCTGTCCGACAATCGCGGGATCGGCGCCGCCCGGCGCTGGGTCAAAGCCGAGTTCGACCGGATATCAGCGGACTGCGGTGGGTGCCTCGAGGTGTCGTATCAACGATCTCTGGTTGAAGGCGAACGGCGAGTTCCGGATCCCGCCTGGATAGTGAACGTGGTCGCCGTGCTACACGGTACAAGCGACCCAAACCGCTACGTCATCATGAGTGGTGACATCGACTCGCGGATCTCCGATCCGATGAACGCTGTCGACGACGCGCCCGGAGCCAACGACAACGCCAGCGGGATGGCCGGCGTGCTCGAAGCGGCCCGCGTCATCACGCGATCCGCCCACGTGTTCCACGCGTCGATCGTTTTCGCGGGACTGTCCGGCGAGGAGCAAGGGCTCTTCGGCGGTCGTCACATGGCGAGTGTCGCACTGGAGGAGGGTTGGAACATCGAGGCCGTGCTCAACAACGACATGATCGGTAACACGGCCGGGATCAACAACGTCGTCGACAACTCGACCGCGCGCGTCTTCTCCGAGAGCCCGGACGTGACGACGACAGCCGACGACTGGCTCCGCATGCGGTTCACCGGGGGCGAAGTCGACGGTCGTTCGCGACAGCTCGCGCGGTACGTCGACCGGATCGCCGACCTCTACCTCGACGATCTCGACACGATCATGATCTATCGATTGGATCGGTGGGGCCGCGGCGGTCATCACCGACCGTTCAACGATGCCGGATTTCCGGCTGTCCGGATCATGGAGACAAACGAGCACTACGATCGCCAGCATCAGGACGTGCGGGTCGAAAACGGGGTCGCGTACGGTGACGTCGTCGACGCGGTCGACTTCGATTACGCGCGCAAGCTGACTGCACTAAACGTCGCCGTTTTGGCGTCACTGGCCTGGGCGCCGGCACCGCCGGAGAACGTCACCATCGAGGGCGCCGTCCAGCCGTCAGCCGTGCTGCGCTGGACGCCCTCGCTGGACCCGATCGTCGCTGGCTACAAGGTGTACTGGCGGGACACGACCTCACCGATGTGGGATCGGTCACGCTGGGTCGGGCGTAACCACGAGGTCGAGATGACCGACCTCGTCATCGACAACTACTTCTTTGGCGTCGCTGCGGTGGGCCCGGGAGGAAACGAGAGTCCGGTCGTATTTCCGGTGCCGGGGCAGTAAAACTCCGTCAGCATGTTGGCAAGCGTACCGTCATGGCGGTGTTACGGCACCTCGCGCAGACGCCCGGTGCCGACTTCGTACACAAACCCCCGGATGACGTCCTTGTGAATCACAAACGGGCTCGCCACGATGCGCGCGATCGACTCGCGAATGTTGTCCTCCAGATCCGCGAACGCCCCCATCGCAAACGGTGGCCGAACACCCGTCTCCTGCTCGATCGCGTCTTTCAGCTCGTCGTCCGTAAACGTCTGCATGCCGCAATCGGTGTGGTGAACCAGCATGATCTCGCGCGTGCCCAACAAGCGCTGCGAGATCGCCAGCGACCGGATCACGTCGTCGGTCACGACTCCACCCGCGTTTCGGATCACGTGGGCGTCGCCGTCTTTGAAGCCGAGTGCTGCCTGGGTATCGAGTCGAGCGTCCATGCAGGCGACGATCGCGACCTTCTTCGAGGGCGCCGTGGGCAAACCTCCCCCGGCAAAGTCTTGCGCGTACTCGGCGTTGTTCTTCAATAACTCGTCAATTGCACTCATAATCGAGAACACTCACACGTTGAACTTGACGTAGATGATGTCGCCATCAGCGACCACGTAGTCACGGCCCTCGTTGCGGACCAACCCCATCTCGCGCGCGTGGTGGATCGACCGATCGGCGCGGATGAAGTCGTCGTAGTGAACGACCTCCGCGCGGATGAAGCCACGCGCCATGTCGGTGTGAACCTTTTCGGCCGCCTCGACCGCCGTGCCGCCGCGGGTTAGGGTCCACGCTCGCACTTCCCTGTCACCGGTCGTGGTGAAGAAGGTCAGCAGATCGAGCAGATCGTAGGCCGCGTGGATGACCCGTCGCAAACTCGACTCCGGCAGCTCGAGGTCAGACAGAAACTCCCGACGATCCTCTGGTGAAAGGGTCGCCATCTCGGCTTCCAGTTCGCCGCACACCTCAACCAGCGCAGCACCTTCGGCGGCGGCGGCCTTCGCCAACGGCGCGACTTCGGGCACCGACATCGGATCACGAACCGCGTCGGCCAGAACATCGTCACCGATGTTGGCGCAATAGATGACCGGTTTGCGCGTCAACAGGCCGTAGGTCCGAACGGCCGGCTCCTCATCGTCGGCGATCTCCACCGTCCGCGCGGGCGCCCCGGCCTCCAGCGCCGACAGGAGCTTTTCCAGCGCCGACAGCTCGCTGGCGAGCTCTTTTCTCCCTCCCTGCACCTGCTTCGCGACCTGCGCGCGACGCTTCTCAACGAGCGCCAAATCAGCCAGCGCCAACTCGGTCTCGATGATCTCCTTGTCCCGCAACGGGTCGATGCTGCCCAGGACGTGCACGACGTCGGCCGACGGGAAACAACGCACGATGTGGACGATCGCGTCGACCGTCCGTACATGGGAAAGAAACTGGTTTCCCAACCCCTCGCCCTGACTCGCGCCTTCGACCAACCCGGCGATGTCGACGAACTCGATCGTTGTCGGGGTGACCGTTTCCGGCTGGAACGCTTCGCCGAGCACATCGAGCCGCTCATCCGGCACTGCGACCACACCGCGGTTGGGATCGATCGTGCAGAACGGGTAGTTCGACGCCTCCGCGCCAGCCGCTGTCAGCGCGTTGAAGAGCGTCGATTTGCCGACGTTGGGTAGACCGACGATGCCGACTTGCATCTCAGGTTCTCGCGATCAGAACAAGGAACCGTCCGGTGAGGCGACATTCTCAAGCCGGCCGTTTGCGCCAGAGCAAGCGGAGACCCCGCAGGCTAATTGTGCCAAGGAGGCTCCGCGCAGTGAAGCGCCGGCCGCGAGAGAGCATCGCCTCGTCGGTTTATCCCTTGGTCTGATGTATCGACCCTAAAACCACGGCGCCAACACTAATGACACAATCGACATTAACTTGATCAGGATGTTCATCGATGGGCCGGACGTATCCTTGAACGGATCGCCCACCGTGTCACCGACCACCGACGCCTTGTGCGCATCCGAACCCTTGCCGCCGTGCGCGCCCTGCTCGATGTGCTTTTTCGCGTTGTCCCATGCACCACCGGCGTTGGCCATAAACAGCGCCAGCAACACACCCGTAACGGTGGCACCGGCGAGCATCCCGCCGAGCGCCTCGACGCCCAACACCTTGCCGACCACAACCGGGGCGATCACGGCGATCAGACCGGGGACGATCATCTCACGCAGCGCGGCGCGCGTCGAGATATCCACACATCGCGCACTGTCAGGTTTCGCTGTCCCCTCCATCAAGCCTTCGATCTCACGAAACTGACGCCGCACCTCGGCTACCATCCCCTGCGCTGCGCGACCGACTGCGTTCATCGTCAACGAAGCGACCAGGAACGGCAGGAAACCGCCGATCAGGAGCCCGATTACAACCGTCGGGTTGATGATGTTGATCCCCTCCTGGACGAGCCCGACAGCGGAACCGTACGCGGAGAAGAGCGCCAGTGCGGTAAGCGCCGCAGACCCGATCGCGAATCCCTTGCCCATCGCAGCGGTCGTGTTGCCGAGCGCATCCAAGCTGTCGGTGATCGCGCGCACTTCTTTCCCGAGGCCACTCATCTCGGTGATGCCACCGGCGTTGTCGGCGACCGGTCCGTACGCATCAACCGACATCGTCACTCCAACCGTCGCCAGCATCCCCACCGCTGCGACGCCGATTCCGTACAGTCCAGCAAAGTAGAACGACACCCCGATCGCGGTGCAGATCAGCGCCACCGGGATCACCACTGACTCCATCCCCACCGCCAGGCCGGCGATGATGTTGGTCGCCGAACCGGTCTCAGACGCATCCGCGATCTTCCGAATCGGCCCTCCGGCGGTGTAATACTCAGTCACCAACCCAATCAGGATACCGACCATAGTGCCCGAGACAAGCGCCCAGAACGGACCCAGCGATGTGAAATCTTCGCTGGCGGCGAAAACATCCAGCTCTTGGATCACGAAGTACGAGGCGACCAGAAAAAGACCGGCAGCGATGAACGTCGTGTTGCGGAGTGCGCTGGCTGGGTTCGTTCGCTCGAGAAGCTTCATCGCTCCGATCCCGACGAGCGACGCGAGCAGGCCGAAGATGATCAGTATGATCGGCATCGCTATCGCTGCCATCCTGTGCTCCACAATAAACAGCGAGCTGGTACCCGCGATCGCGATCGTGGCGATAACCGATCCCACGTACGACTCGAAGATGTCGGCTCCCATGCCGGCCACATCACCAACATTGTCACCGACATTGTCAGCGATCGTGGCTGGGTTGCGCGGATCGTCCTCTGGGATGCCGGCTTCGACCTTGCCAACCAGGTCAGCACCGACGTCGGCGGCCTTGGTGTAGATCCCGCCACCTACGCGGGCGAACAGTGCAATCGACGAGGCGCCCATCGCGAATCCGCTGATAATGCCGGCGAATTCGCGCATGATCACCGGGTTCCCCTCGGCTTGGCCGGCCCACAGGAACACCAACCCGATGCCGAGCAGCCCAAGCGACGCAACCGACAGCCCCATTACGCCGCCTCCAAAGAACGCGATCCGCAGAGCCGGACCCTGGCCGTGGGCGCGTGCAGCCTCGGACGTGCGGACGTTGGCCCGCGTCGCGGCGGTCATGCCAAAGAAGCCGGCCAGGATCGAGCATGCTGCCCCAGCGACGTACGCCACCGCAGTGTTCCTGCCCACCGCCATGCTTAGCAGAATGGCGACCACGACAATGAACGGGACGAGCACCGAGTATTCGCGCCTCAAGAACGCCATCGCACCGCTCTGGATCTGGGCCGCCAGATCGCGCATGGTGTCGTTCCCATCCGGCTGTCGCTTCACGTACATGTAGATGATCCAGGCCACGAACAGGCCCAGTAGACCCCACGCCGGGGCGGTCGATGCGAAGTTCTCCACGGATGCTCCTCTACAAAGGTTCGGGGTTGTATCGATTCATCGCGGTTGTCAGGTCCTCGCCAAGAATGCACTCAACGGCATCAGCAGCGAGTTCAATAGCGTCGTCGATCACCGCTCGCTCGCGACGTCGAAACGGCCGCAAGACAAACTCGGTCGCATCATCCACGGCGCCGCTCTCTGGAAACACACCCACCCGCAAGCGCGGAAACTCCTCTGTCCCCAGATGCTCGATAACCGACCGCATGCCGTTGTGTCCCCCCGCGGAGCCCGACGGTCGAATTCGCAATCGACCAAGCGGGAGCGCTAGATCGTCAAAACAAATCAGGAGCTCTTCGACGGTGAACTCCGTGTCCCGATAGAGCGCGGCCAGCGCCCGACCCGAGTGGTTCATGAACGTGAGCGGTCTGATCAAAATCACCGGCTCACCGCCGATCTCTCCCGCTGTCTGTAGTCGCTTATCGTGCCGAACCCAGTCGGGCAGTGCGTGCCGCCCAGCGAGCCGATCGACGATGCGATAGCCAACGTTGTGGCGAGTCGCTTCGTACTCTGGACCCGGGTTGCCAAGGCCGACGACGATCCGGATCGCCAGCGCCAGCTACTCTTTCTCTTCGCCCGCTGCCTCTTCGGCCCGCGCGGCTTCTTCCTCTTCCGGTTCCACGATCACCGTCGGCGCGAGGACCGCCACGATCGATCGCTCCGGGTCGGTTAGTATCTCGAGGTCGGGCAACTCTAGATCGCTAACGTGAACGGAGTCGCCAATGTCGAGCTCGGAGACGTCGATCTCGATCTTCTCAGGGATGTTTGCCGGAAGACAGTTGATCTCGATCTCTCGTAGCTGATGGTCGATGACCCCGCCCTTGTTCTTCACCCCGGTCGGAATCCCTACCAATAGCACTGGAACGTCGACGTGAATCTTCTCGTCCATCGCGATATGGAAGAAATCGATGTGGAGCACATCGTCGCGGTACGGATGCCGCTGAACCTCTCGGATCAGCACCTTGAGGGGGGTTTTGTCACCCTTGACCTTGAGATCGACGATCGTATTCTCGATCGAGATCGACTGAATAAGTCGCTTGAGCTCCAACGCGTCGACGCTCACCACGACAGACTCTTCGCCGTGGCCATACAACACACCAGGCACCCGACCCGACCTCCGTCCGGCGCGGGCCGCGCCCTTGCCCGTATCGTGGCGGCGATCCGCCGTTATGGTCGCTGATCTAGCCATCGTAATACTCCTTGCTCAGTCTTGCTCCACGCCGCTCGCCCGATTACTCGAGGAACAGCGAGGACACCGATTGATAATTGTGAGTAAACGCTATCGCTTTGCCAAGCAGATCCCCCACCGGCAGTACCTTGAGCTTTGGAAACTTTCGTTGCTCGGCGATATGCACCGTATTTGTCACGCAGACCTCTTTGAACGGCGCTTCCTGTAGCCGCTGGCTCGCATTGCGGGACAGGAGCGCATGTGTGGCGCACCCGTAGACCGCCACCGCACCGTTCTCGGCCAACGCGTGGGCCGCCTGGGCGAAAGTTCCCGCCGTATCGATCATATCGTCGATCAGGATCGCGGTCTTCCCTTCCACCTCACCAACCAAATGAACCACTTCGGCTTCGTTGGCGATCGGTCGCCGTTTGTCGATCAACGCGATGGCTGAGTTCATGCGCCGCGCGAAACCACGCGCCATCTTGGCTGCCCCGACGTCGGGCGCCACAACAACCACGTCCTTGAGCCCCTTCGACCGGAAGTAGTTGAGGAACACCGGTGACGCGTACAAGTGGTCAAGAGGGATATCGACAAATCCCTGTACCTGGTGCGAGTGAAGATCGATCGTGATCAACCGATCCGCCCCCGCCTCGATCAGCATGTTGGCCACTAGCTTGGCCGCTATCGCGACCCGCGGCTGGTCCTTCCGATCAGCCCGCGCGTATCCGAAGTACGGAATGACGGCCGCGATTCGATGTGCAGATGCGCGTCGCGCCGCGTCGATCAAGAGCAACAGTTCCAGCAGGTTCTCGGCCGGCGGGTTGGTCGACTGGATGATGAAGACGTCCCGCCCTCGGACGTTCTCGTTGATCTTGACGAAGATCTCCCCGTCCGCGAACCGACTCAGCTGAACATCGGTCAGCCGAACTTTCATTTGCGCGGCGATCTCGGCCGCGAGCGCAGAGTTTGCGCCCCCGGTGAGCAGCCGTAGCTCGTGGTTGGCGCCCACCCGCCAGACCTCTCGATTGAAAGGGTTTGAAACTGAAGGAAACGACCGGAAACGGGCGGCTAATCTAGCCTGGGTGGGGAAAAACCGTCAACTGGGGCCGTTCGATTCGACGATCTGGATCGAGGTCTCGAGGTCGATGTCAGGCGCCATCGAAGTCCACACCGAACAGTACGTCGACCGACTGAGCTCGACCGCGCGGTCGGCTTTACGGGGGTCGATCGCCTGGCCGGTCAGTGTGATATCGAGCCGGATGGCGGTAAACCTGCGCGGCGGGTCTTCCCGCCGGTCGGCGGACACACCTATTGTGCAGCCGGTCAGGTCCTGCCGGCCCTTGGACAGAATGTCGACCATATCGATCCCCATGCAGGCGGCGAGTGCAATCAGCGCGCTCTCCATCGGCGTGGCGCCTACCTCGGCGTCCCCGTCGACCGTCAGCTCGATCCCGCCCGGTGTCCGGGCTCGGAATCGTTTCTCCCCTTGCCAGTCAACCTCAATCTGCATCGTGATCTCCTTCCTCCGGCAGATGGACTGTGGTTCCGGTCCTGGCACCAATGAGGGGCCGGAGAACCGCGGCGATCACCAGGCTCAACCCGAACGCGACGACGAGCAAGGGACCGGTGGTGATATCCCACGCGAACGAGGTGACGATGCCGGCAACCAACGTGAGCGCTCCAACTGCCCATGCGATCATCAATCCCCGAACAAGGTGGTCGGTGAACAGGAACGCGATCACACCTGGTATCACGAGCATGCTGAAGACCAATAGTACACCGGCGATATCCACCGAGAAGCTGATCACAAACCCCAGGCTCAGGTAGAACAGAAAATCCCACCAACGAGGTCGCTTTGCTCTCTCCGGTTCGAACGAAGCATCGAGAAGCTGCCTTCGGAAAATCCAATGGAAGGCCCCAAACACCGCGTAGGCGATGGTCAGATTGATCACCGTGCGCCAATCCACCCAGATCAGGTTTCCGGTCAAGGTCTCGCGAATGTGCTCTGCACCCTCGGCGGTAAACCCAGCCAGCAAGAGCACCGCCGCTGACGCCACGACATAAGCGATCCCGATGATCGCTTCCTGCGGGACCGGCGAGTTCTCGAGCCGAGTGAAGCTGAAGATCAACGCCCCGATCGCGGTAAAAACGAGGGCGAATGCCAGCGACGCCGGTGTTCCATGCTCGAGGCCGAACAACAATGCGGTGGTGGTCCCGAACGCCGCGATCTGCGCGAAGGCGAGATCGACGAAGATCACCCCTCGTGACAACACGTGGAGCCCGAGGTAAGCGTGCATGACGAGAATGATCAGAGCGGCCAGCAACGGCAGGAGGATGAGGTCGAGCATCGGTCGCTAGTCGCCTGACCGCCGGAACGCATCGGCGATGTCGCCAATCCATCCATCCACCATCGCAAAATACCCTTCAGCACCGGACCCAGCGGGCGGTTGCAGCGACAAGACAACCGGAATCGCTCCGCCACGACTGGCCACGGATTCGACCTTGCGACGATCGAAATAGGTAGCGGCAAGCAGTACTCGAATGCCCTCGACTTTCATCATCTCGATGAGCTGAGCCACGTGACGGGGAGTCGGCGCAATGCCAGGCTTGGACTCGACGTAATCGGCGCACGTCAGATCGAACCGTTGTTCCAGGTACGCCCAGTTCTTGTGATAACAGATCACTCGTCGGCCTCGAAATGGTTCCGCGGCTTTTAGCCACCCCCCCAACTCGTCGATCAACGGCTTCTCCTCGAGTGTGTTCTCGCGCAGGAAGCCGAACAACGTGCCCGCCCGCGCCAATCGCTCCAGCGTGTCGCCACCCAACAGCTCGACCAGACGCGGACCGAACAAGCGGCGATGAACCTCGGCGCGAAACTGCGCCAATCCCCGGTCAAAGGTCGCGGATCGATCGGGTGCAACGCGTTTCAATCCAGTGGTGATGTTCTGCGCGACCTGGAGGACTCGGAGCGGATCGGTCGTCAGGTGGGGGTTTCCATAGATGTGCACGTCGCCCCTGCTTCGATCCACCGCCGACGGGATATCCAGCAGCGTGATCCCCGTGTACGCGGTCACGTAGCCCTGGCCGCCCTCGCTCACCCTCGCGTTGCCCGCCTTGTCGAGAAGAGTCGGAACCCAAAGCTCGAGATCCAAGCCGGTGGTGACGAACATGTCGGCCCGCCGAAGGTCGAGCGCGAAGCTCGGCTTGGGTCTCACGAAGTGGGCATCTTCGTTCGGCTTCGCGATCGATGTGACCTCGACTTCGTGGCCCCCGATCGCGCGCGTCAGCGTGGCGTAGATCGGCAGGGTCGTGACGACCCGCAGCGGTGCCTGAGATGGGGGATCCCTCGATTCAGCGGTCGCGAAGTTCGTTGAAGACTGGACTGGAGCCGCGGTGAAGAGTGCCAGCGTAATCGGGAGGACTCGAAGCATTTATCTATCTCCGCTTGCGTTCCCTAATACGTCTCGTGCTTGTGCGGGCCCAACGATACCGTTGCCTGAACGACGAACAGTCCATCCGTGTCGCCCAACCTGTCGATCACGTCGTACTCGGCCCGGATTCGAACCCACTCGCTTTGCCACCACGTCACTGTCGGCGCGACCAACCACACGCTCTCGCCGGGATCCACTGGATTCTCCACCCAACCGTAACGCCCCCCGATCAGCCAGCTCTGCGACACTCGAGCCTCGCCGTTGATCCATGCACCCGTGGCACCCCGAACATCGAGGTCGGCCGGCACGTCGCCCGGGTCGCGGACCATCACGCCACCGCGTACAACCGCTCCACGGTACCGTGATCGATCCGGAGGTGCCCACGTGAGCGCGCCTTCGATCCCGAACAGTCGCTGATCGTAGCTCGAATCTTCGGTGTCGTGATCGCCAAGCAATGCGCTCACTCCGAGGTCGAGATCGACGGCTTCGGTAAGCTGCCAGAAACCGTTCAGGTGACCCAGCAGCGACGGTCCGGTCGATTCACCGAACAACGCCTTGTTGGAACTCCGATTCACCTCGACCGTGACCTCGTAGGTCCCAGCGCCCGAAACCGGTACCAACCAGTGCAGCGACACTCCCGCCTGCGCCAGCGCCTCCTCGCCGATCAGCGCGAGGTGTGGCAACGAACGACTCTGGAACGGCAGCGCGTGCTGATGCCAGCGATTAAGCGTACCGAACTGCTGGAAAAACTGGCCCAGCTTGAGTCCAAGACCACCCGGAAGATTCACCCATTCGACGTAACCTTCTTCGATCTCCACGCCCCCTTCTTCTTCCTCCTCTTCCTCATCGATGAACGGTACGATCTCGGCGCCAGGGGTCTCGTGACTGACAAAGATCTTGGCTCTCGAGTAGGGATCGAGAGCGGACTGGAAGGCGAACTCGAACTCGCGCGGCACGAAATTGTCGCTGTCCGGATTCTCGGTTCCCACAGCGGCGAACAGGTCAGCGGTCACGCTTATCTCGGGGTTGAGCGCTTGGAGCGATCGCTGCCGACCGACAAACTCCCGTTCTTCCGGAGCGGTGGGGGCGCCCAACGTGTCGGCTTCGGCCGCAGCGGCCTCTGCAGCAGCCCGCAGTTTGGCTACCGCATCCGTCGTGTCAGCCATGTCGGCATCGATTTCGGCCTCGGCTCGCAACTTCTCAATCTGCTCCTTCAGGAGCTCGACCTCGGCTCGAAGAGAGTCGACCTGGGCTTGAGTCGCCGCTTGAGCTGACACCTCGACGGGTAGAAATGCGAAACCGATCGACCCCAGCAAAACGGAGAGAATCACTTGGCGCAGAGTAGCTTTCATCGGCGGTCAGTATACCGTGAGCCCTAGGGAATGATCCATCATGCCGCCCGTAGCGACGGCCGTCTATCTTCGGTCGTTCATGGCCACAACGATCCGCACTCGACAGCTCGAGCTCGACGGGTTTTCGGTCCTACTCCGCGAGGCCGGGATCGGCGCCGGCCTGCCGCTCCTCTGCCTCCATGGCGGTCCCGGCATGGACGCGGCGTACTTCTTCCCACCGGACCGGTTTGGCCCGGGCCTGGCCGAGTTAGCCCAGAAACACCATGTCATCGCCTACGATCAGCGCGGCTGCGGCGGCTCGGGGGTGCCCGATGTCGAGCAGCCACTCGCGCTCTCACGCCATGTCGATGACATCGATGCGGTCCGGCAGGCACTGGGGCTCGATACCGTGGCCTTGCTGGGCCACTCATTTGGCACAGTGTTGGCCCTGCTCTACGCGATTCGACACTCCGACTGTGTGTCGCACCTCATCCTGATGGGCGGTGCGCCCGATCGTGGTTTCATGGACGGTTACCGCGAAGCAGTCCAAGAGCTGCCACAAGACAATCAGGCGCGACTGGCCGAACTCGACGGCGCGGAGCTGACCGACGACGTGTTCCGACAACGCTTTCTGAACACGCTGCCGCTCTACTTCCATAGATCGCTGGAGCCCGAGGAAGCCGAAGCGTTTGTCTCGGCCACATCGTTCAGCGCTCACGTCAACCGCTCGATCGCGACCGATTTGCAGACCTATGATCTGGCGCCCGCGCTCCCCAACGTGAGGGCTCCCGCACTCGTCGTGTACGGTGAGAGCGATCGGGTCGTCCAGCCACGGTACCAGCTCCAGTTCCGTGGCTCGCTGCTTACTTCGCGTTTTGTGGCGTTCTTCGAGAGCGGTCACTTCCCGTTCGTCGAGGAGCCGGACGCGTTCGCCCGCGTGACGCATTACTTTCTGGAGCACGCCGATCGATCCGAGGTTCAACCAGGCGTCAGCATCGACTTTCCACCCGCACCGGAAGACGCATGATCTACCTCGTCACCATCGTCGTTTACCTCTTGGGGCTGCTCGGTGTCGGGGTGTGGAAATCCCGCGGCGTAGAGACCCAGGACGACATCATGGTCGCGGGTCGTCGCTTGGGGACCGGCGTTCTGGCGCTCACCATGCTGGCGACATGGATCGGGACCGGTAGCCTGCTCGGAGGGGCCGGCGCCGGATACAACTACGGGTTGGCGGCGGTCTGGTTCTCGATCGGCGCCTGGCTTGGCATCTTTATTCTCTGGTTCATCGCGCCGCGCGCGCGTGCGTTCGCCAGCTACACCGTTCCCGACCTGCTCGAGGCGCGGTATCATCCGGTAGCGCAAACGCTGGCCACGCTCGTCACCATTATCGCCTACACCACGATCGTCGCCTATCAGTTTCGCGGCGGCTCGCTGATCCTCAACCTGACGGTCGACCTCGATGCCGTACTTACGGGTTGGACCGGTATCGATTGGCCTTGGGGCATGATCGTCACGGCGCTCGTCGTGATCACGTACACGGGGCTAGCAGGCATGATGTCGGTCGTCTACACCGACGTCGTCAACGGTGTACTGCTGATCTCAGGGTTGGTGTTGGCGACCCCGTTTTTCTTGAGCGACGCGGGCGGGTTCACACAGATCCACCA
>JBFGIA010000056.1:0-15508 GCA_041577935.1 Gemmatimonadota bacterium
CCTCTGCCTGAGCTGGGGTGCCGATTGCGGCGAGCCCGCTGCAACAGCGTTCTGTGAAGCGGAAGGGTTCGAGAAGGCAGCCCGGTGGGAAGTCGCGAACGACATCGGCGACCGCACGCCGACCAAGACGCTACGTGACGGACTTGTCTGCGATGAAGGGTTCTGTGACGGTTTTAGCTCGGTCACATGCGAAGCGTCAGCGCCAGCTCTAATACAAGCAAAAAGCCTCACCGCGGTTTCGCTTGACAACGGAAGCCGGGTCGAGTTTCTCGAGCCGGAGCCAGGGGTCGTGATGGTCGTAGAACGTGGCGAATGGCCGGCGACACCAACGTTGGCTCAACTGGACCTCGGCGAAGACGCAACTCCGGTCCAAGTGTACCGTGCATTGGCGCCCGACCAACCGGTGCCAGAATCGATACAGGTCGCGACGTTGGCGATCCAGCCCGAAGAAGAACCAGAAGAGCCGGAGCCCGACATCACGGATAGCGGGGAACCAACGAAGATCGACGCTATCGCGCGGCCTGCGCTTCCCCCGGTCGAGCCAATCCCAGCGCAGCCAGTCATCAAGGCAAAGCGTGCTGAGCCCGTGGCCAAGGTACCAGTCCAACCAGGGGCGAAACCCGGAGCCGGCGACACGCCAAAGCAGGAACCGGCTGACCTACCACCGACCAACGAAGCGAAAAACCGCGCGGATTGGTTTCAGAAGGAGTTCTGTCATGCCGGAGGCGGTCGCGACGTCACGTGGTGCTGGGTAAACCGCCAAGGCAGGACCAACTACAGTGTGTGGAGCATCGGGATCAGCGCGACCATTTACTCGTGCGCTGGAACCACCCGATTCGCAACCCAGTACAAGCGGTTTGGGAAGTGGAAGACGTATGGCTCGGTCGACGTTCTCCCCGGCCACTATGTCACATTCAGCCGACTCGGGATCCCGCGCACGCGCCGTAGCGTCGCCGAGGGATCTTGTTACCACCACTCTGGTGTCGGCGTAAAGCTGTAGGCTCTCATGGATGCGGGGTAGGCGAACGGCCGCCCCGCATTCACATTCGGTATCAGCTGGATTCCACGATCGCGATCGTAAGGGTAGCCTTCGAAACGAGCTTCTCCCCCGACTTGTCCACTGAGTAGACCTCCGACTCGACGACCGACAGCGTCTTGCCGGGTTTTAGCACCTTGGAGCGGCAGATCAACGACGTGCCGTCCGCGACGCGCAGAAAGTTGATCTTGAACTCGGCAGACAACGGGAACTGTCCTTCGGCGAACAGCGTCGCCGCTGCGGCCCCGCCGGTGTGATCTGCAATCGTTGCCTGGACGCCTGCGTGCACGAAGCCGTCTTGCTGCCGGTGCGTGTCTCGGACCTCGAGCGTCGTCTCGGCCTCGCCAGGTGCCACCCGCACCAACTTGATACCCAGCTCCTCAGTGAACTGAGCGCGCGAGAAGATCTCCTGGATGACAGCTTCGTAGTTTTCGTTGCGTGGCGTTACCGCCATGGACCCAGCCGTTCGAGCGTATCCAAGGTCTCGGCGTTCAACTCCATGTCGAAGAGCTCATCTTCGTCACTTGCGAGATACTCCTCTTGATTCGTCAGCCTTCAGTCTGTGCGGTCTACCACGACTAACACTCCATCGTGCGGATTAGCCTTTCGGGACAACCGCCGGCCGCGTGCCGAACCTCTTCTCCGCCCGCTCCCTAGCCTTGGCGGCCTCTTCCTCCCGATTCTTCGGGGCCGCGTTGGTGACGAGTGAGTCGATCAGCCTTCGGGCGGCCTTTGAGACATCCTCGACGGCACGCTCAAAAACCTCTTCGTTCGCCTTCGACGGCTTGGTGGACCCGCTGATCTTGCGTACGAACTGGAGCGACGACGCCAAAATCTCTTCGTCGGTCGCGGGTGGATCGAAGTTGAACAACGGCTTGATGTTTCTGCACATGCCTCCCCCATTTCGACTTACCGGCTGCTTGGCGGTCTTCCCGAAACTAGATGCTTGACAGGAAGCACGGCTTATGGTATCATTTCGATGATCATAGGAATATCGAAATGTCACGATTCGACGACCTCGCACGCATCTTCAAGGCGCTATCCGACCCCAATCGGCTGGCGATCCTCCAGCTCCTCCGCGAGCGGTGCGGGCCCGGTTGCACGGTGTCCGAGAAGGAGGCCGGCAGCACCGTATCCGAGATCGCCGAACAGTTCGACATCGCCCTCTCGACCGTGTCTCATCACATCAAAGAGCTCAAGAACGCAGATTTGATCTGCTGCGAGAAGCGTGGCCGTTGGGTGTGCTGCTCCCCCAACGAGGACGTGTTGCAGCAGGTCGAAGCGTTCGCCAAGGAATGAGGAGGAACCATGTGTGGCGAAACCGATATCGGTCCTGACCTCGAGAACCTGATCCCGATCGCAGTCGTCATTGCAGCCGGATGCGAGCCGTGCGCCGAGAAGATGGTCCGCCGCGCGATCGATCAGGGCAGTACCCCAAAGGACATTCGCAAGACGTTGGGGTTAGTCGCTCATTTGCAGGATCTCGATTGCCTGGCTGAGAACGTCGGGGCGGCGATGCTGTCGAGGATGGAGAAGCCATTGGCCGCTGGAAAGCGGACGCTGGCAGCCGAATTGTCAAAGGTAGGTGCGTGATGAAGAACATCGATCCTGAACAACTGGTGAAGGAAGTGAAACGACGTTACGGGAAGATCGCCGCGGGGCGGGAGTCGAGCTGTTGTGCTCCCGCGCCGAGTACAGAATCCGCAGCCGCTACTAGCTGCTGCGGGGCTACCGCAACGGAGGTTTCCGGAGGTCTCGGCTACGAGACCGACAAGCTTAAGTCGCTACCCGAAGGCGCCGACATGGGGCTCGGGTGTGGCGCACCGGTTGACCATCTCGACCTGAAACCCGGCCAAGTCGTGCTCGATCTGGGATCGGGTGGCGGCCTCGACGTCTTCTTGGCCGCCAAGCAGGTCGGCCCCGATGGCAAGGTGATCGGTGTCGACATGACGCCCGAGATGATCGAACGCGCCAAACAGAACGCTGACAGCGGCGGGTTCGATCAGGTCGAGTTTCGGCTCGGACGGCTGGAAGACCTGCCGGTCGACGACAATTCGATCGACACCGTCACCAGCAACTGCGTCATCAATCTCGTTCCCGACAAGCAGCGAGTATTCAATGAGATCGCCAGGGTCCTCAAACCCGGTGGACGGCTGGTGATCTCCGATGTCGTCTTGGACGGACCGTTGCCTGAGAGCGTGGCCGGCGATCTCTTGGCCTACGTCGGGTGTGTCGCCGGCGCGATGCAGCGCGACGCGTACTTCGCCGCCGTCGAGGCTGCCGGGCTAACAGATGTCGAGATCCTGAGCGACGTTGACTTCGTCGCCGCAACCGAAGATCACATCCCGGACGACCTCACCGATCTGTTGGAAAACACAGGAATCGGTTTGACCGACGTCCGGGGCAAGGTGCACTCGGTTACGTTTCGAGCGTCGATGCCCTAGCGAAGCACTCTAACCGGCCTCCTTTGGCGAAGGCTCGCCAGCCTCATCGGTTTCCGTCTCTAGGCTCTCCTCCGCCTTATACAATCCCATCTCGACCTTCAGATGGTTCTCGATCTGGTCGGCGATGTCAGGGTTCTCCTTGAGGAACAACTTGCCGTTCTCGCGGCCTTGGCCCAAGCGCGTGTCGCCGTAGCTGTACCAGGCGCCGGACTTGTCGACGACCTTGTGCTCGACGCCGAGGTCTAGCAGCAGCCCTTCGACAGAGATCCCCTCGCCGTACATGATGTCGAACTCGGCCTGCTTGAACGGCGGGGCGACCTTGTTCTTGACGACCTTTACCCGGCACCGGTTGCCGACCAAGGCGTCGCCGTCCTTGATCGCACCCACGCGCCGGATGTCAAGCCGGGTCGAGGCGTAGAACTTGAGCGCCCGGCCGCCAGGCTGGGTCTCGGGGTTGCCAAACATGACGCCGATCTTCTCGCGGATCTGGTTGATGAAGACGACCGAGGTCTGCGAGCGGTTGATCGCACCTGCCAGCTTGCGCAGCGCCTGGCTCATGAGCCGGGCCTGCAGACCGACGTGGCTGTCGCCCATCTCGCCTTCGATCTCGGCCTTGGGGACCAGCGCCGCGACCGAGTCGATGACCACCACCGACACCGCGTTCGACCGCACCAACACTTCGGCGATCTCGAGCGCCTGCTCACCGGTGTCGGGCTGCGACACCAACAGGTTGTCGATATCGACGCCGAGCTTTTTCGCGTACTCGGAGTCCATCGCGTGCTCGGCATCGATAAAGGCAGCGATGCCGCCTTCCTTCTGTGCGTTGGCAACGATGTGGAGGGCGAGCGTCGTCTTGCCCGAAGATTCGGGACCGTAGATCTCGGTCACCCGACCTCTGGGCACCCCGCCGATGCCGATCGCGGCGTCCAGGTTGAACGCCCCGGTCGGGATCGCATCGACCTGGAGCCGGGTATCCGTCCCCAACCGCATGATCGCCCCTTTCCCGTACTGCCTCTCGATGTGATTGATCGCCAGGCCGAGGGCCTTTTCCTGTTCCTTCGTGTCCATCGTCGTTGCCATTCGTTCACCTCCACCGCTCCGGGGTCCCGTGCGGTCTCGCTCGTTCAATAGACTTTCGGTTTTCTTTCGGTTACTATAACAACTTCCGGCCCGCTAGGGAAGGGCCCCGCCCACGGTGTCCGGAACCGCCAGCTTTAGCAGCTGGACGGCCGGCTCGAGCCGGGTGGTGAAGTCGATCTTCCACCGGTCCCCCTCCCGGCGCAGCGGGAAGCGCTCCTCGATCCCTTCGACCCGGACGTCGACGGTCGCCGAGTCGCCGAGCAGCGTCGAGCCCACCACCGCTCCGCCACAGAACATCTGACACCACTCTCCGATGTCGAATGGCCGACCGGTGTCGTCGGCCACACCGCTCAACCGCTCGATCTCGTCGACCAGGGTCATCGTCTCGGACGTAAACGACGCCTCGAAAGCGACGGTGTCCTCACCCTCGAGCGCATCGAGAAAGTTGCGCACCGTTCCCTCCGGGGACGATTGCGGACCGCCGCACGCAGCGGCAAGCAAGAACAGCGCCAGGCCTACGGGTTTCACTCGATGCCTTTGGGCACGATCAAGTTCATGAACTCGAGTCGCGTCGATTGGTCGTCGCGGAACTTTCCCAACATGTGGCTGGTCGTCATGTACGAATGCTGCTTTTCGACCCCCCGCATGACCATGCACAAATGGCGCGCTTCGACGACGACGGCAACGCCGTGGGGATCGAGCTTTTCTCTCATCATCTCGGCGATCTCCTTGGTCATCCGCTCCTGTACCTGCAGTCGCCGGGCGAAGACGTCCACCAAACGTGGAATCTTCGACAACCCGACGATCTTCTTGCGCGGCAGGTACGCCACGTGAGCGCGACCGAAGAAGGGCAGCATGTGGTGCTCGCAGAGGCTGTAGAACTCGATGTCCTTGACCAGCACCATCTCGTCGTACTCTTCGGAGAAAAAAGCGTTGTTGAAGAGCTCGTCGACGTCTTTCTGGTACCCCTCGGTCAGGAAGCTGAGCGCCCGCACGACCCGCTCCGGGGTCTTGAGCAAACCTTCGCGATCGGGATTCTCACCCACGAACTTGAGCAGCTCGAAGATGTGGTTCTCAGCCGCTTCCCGACCGACCTTACGATCGTTAGCAGCGGCAGGGGAAACGATCGAACGGATTTTCTTGGCGTCGCTCATAGTGCCCTCAAGATCGTCGATATCGTGACAGGCGTCGATGTCTAGCGCGCACCAACGTTACCGCGAGGCTCCGGGTCGGGTCGATAGAGCACAAAGGAAAGGTCGTCAGAATGACTGGGCTTTCCAGGCGCCGGCTTGACCATTCGGGAGTGGGCGAGGCGCGCCAATCGGGCGCCCGCCCTCTCAAGCGGCCCGACGCGTACGCCATCGACGATCTCCCCCAGGATCAGGTTGTCCGACAAGCCATCGCTGGCGATGACCACCGTGTCGCGCGGAGCGAGGCCAACCGACGGGCCGATGTCGATACGCATCTCGGGGTCACCAATGACGTTAGAAACCAGCGTCCGCTCTTCGTGATGGATCGCGTCGGTATGGTCGAGGAATCCCGACTCCACCGCGTAACCGGTTGGCGAGTGCGGAATATTCCGAAACTTGACCTTGCCACGCTGACCGGTCACCAGGATGAGCGAGTCACCGACGTGAAACGGTCGCACAACACGATCGTCAATGGCGATGACCGCAACCGTCGTCGCGGCTCCACCCAGCTCGAGCACCTTTTCGTTTGCCATCTCGATACCGTCCAACACAGCGCCGCGAAGAGGCTCGTCTTCGGCGAGACTCCCCAGCCGGTCGGCCAAGGTTTCAACCGCGATGCGCGATGCTCGCGCTCCGCTCGGCATCCCGCCCACGCCATCAGCCACGACGAGCACTCCGGACCCGGAGCTGATCGGAATCAAAGCCACTGAATCCTCGTTGCCGGTCGCCTTCCCTGGTTCGGCGCGACAGAATACAACCACGCTCCCGGCGGCAAACGGAAACGTTTGAACGTCGGAAAGATCTGCTTGTAAGTAGAGCTCGGCTATTCCCACTCCATCGTCTCGAGGTGCGCACGCAATCGCGTCATCGTCCGGTACTTCTTGATGATCAGCGAGCGCTTGAGACCGCAACAGATCGTTTTTACCTCGTCGGGTTGATTCGCGTAATACCGCTGGCCGCCCAACACGTCGTAGAAGAGACGGATCACGTCAACGATGTCATCGTGTCGATTCTCGGCCGTCGGTGAACCCCAATGAAACATGTCGAGCAGCTTAAGCTCGAACTCAAGCCCGTAGCGTTGAACGATAATGTTCTCGATGTGAAGATCCCCGTGGTACTCGCCGGCCTGGTGAATGCACTCGATACCGGCTACCAAGGCGTGCAAAAGATGAATGGCTTGAAACGGTTGCAGCCGCCGGCCTGGTTGGCGCCTCATGAATTGCAGGAGCAACTCACCCTCGACGAACTCTGACACCAGGAATCGGATCGGGACGCCGTCGAACCATATCGTGTCCTGGGTGTGATACTGAATGACGATCGGACAGTGTCGCAATTTGTGGAGCTTCTTTGCGTAGAACTTCGATGTCGCGTCGCGGACGTTGCGTTGTGGAAAAAAGAGCTTAGCCGTGCGTTCGATCTGGGTCGTGATCTCGGACACCAGGTAGACCTCGCCCTCCCAACCGGCGCCCAACTTCTCGATGACCTCGTACTTATCGGTCAACGTGTCCCCGGGCTGGAGCTCGAAAGCCTCGATCCGACTCTGCCCGCGACGCGTCATCGCACGATACGGATATCGAGACCCGAGGCCTGCATCTGGAGGACCAGGATCGCCATCCATACCAGGGCCAGCACCCAACTCAGGATTCGCATGAGTCCGCTCAGCCGCCTCGTCTCGGGTTTTAGCTTGGACAGCAGATCGAGCCCGGTTTGTGTCTCGATGCGCGGGATCTCGCGCCGCCAAAGCGCATGCCAGCGGAGCTCCCACTCGGTCGTCAACGCGTAGAACACGTTGCCGAACACGCCGATCGCCGCCGGCAACCATCCGGCTACGCCACCGCCTGGTAGCCGCCACGCCAATCCCGCCAGGACCAGGTTGGCAGACACGTACATCGCGTTCCCGTGCATGAACCGGCGCCGGCTCGCCTCGAGCTGCACGGCGAGCGTCTCGGTGAGTCGCATCAGGTCAGTTTTGATCGTGGGAGCGGGCATCGGCGGGCGGAATATAGCTTGCGCGGACCTGCTCTCGGCCACCGAGACGGTTAGAATCCCTGCGCACATTAGCGATTCGAAGGGAGTTTCGATGCGACGATCGATCTTGTTCCCCGCTGCGGCGTTCTTTCTCGCCGCCGCGCCGGGGCCGACCATAGCGCAGGAGTCCGGAATGGACGATACGATCCACTACCGGCTCGGGTGGGATAACCCGGCCAGTCAACTGTACACCGTCAGCGTGACCGCTTCCGCCGGGGACGAGCCGATCGTCTTCTCGCTCCCTTCCTGGCGGCCGGGGCGATACATAGTCCAAAACTACGCCGCCAACGTGCAGGCGGTCCGCGCTCGCGACGAGAACGGACGTCCGCTCGACGCCGAGTGGATCGATCTCGACTCGTGGCGGGTCGAACCCGATGGCGCCGTCCAGGTGACGCTCGAGTACGAGTACTACGCCAGCACGTTGGACGCCGGTTCGTCGACGCTACGACCAGACGTAGCGTACTTCAACCCCGTCAACCTGTTCCCGTGGGTCGAGGGGCGGATGGATCATTCGGTCGCGCTGACGTTTGAGGTCCCGCCGGATTGGACGATCGCGACCCAGCTCGAACGCATCGATAACGGCGACCACGTCGAACGGCGAAGCGACCGCGAGGTCGTGCTGGCCAAGTTCCGCGCGCCTGATTACCACCGCTTCGTCGACTCCCCGACGTTCGCCGCACCCGAGCTAACCCAATGGAGCTTTACCGTCGATGACGTTCCCTATCACGTCGTCATGCGCGGCGAAGTGCGACTCGGTGACCGCACCCAGGAGTCGATCGTGGCTGATTTCGAGGCCATGACGCGCGAACAAGTGGCGTTTTTCGGCGGTGCCCCATTCGATGAGTACTGGCACCTGTATCAGCTCGTTCCCCACCCCTTCGGCCACGCCGTCGAGCACGAGGCGAGTGCGTCCTATGTCATGCACGACGGCGTATTCATGAACGACTTCGCGTACATGGGGTTCATGAGCACCACGTCGCACGAGCTCTTCCACGCCTGGAACGTCAAGCGTCTTCGCCCGGCTGCGTTGTGGCCCTACGACTACTCGACGCCACAGCTGACCCGTCTGCACTGGGTCACCGAGGGTGTCACGTCGTACTACGACAAGCTGTTCCTGAAGCGCTCGGGGGTAGCCAGCGAGGAACTGTACTATGAAGCCCTCGGCAACACGATCCGCTCGCTGCAACGTGCACCGGGACGCAAGGTGACCAGCGCGTCACTGGCGTCACTGACGTCGTGGCACTCCGGGTACGGGGACGGGAACCCGAATCAGTCGATCTCCTTCTACACCAAGGGATCGCTGCTGGGACTCTTGATCGACTTGCGAATCCGCGACCTGACCGATGGCGAGAAGAGCCTGGACGACGCCATCCGATACCTGTGGCGCGAGTACTACGAGCAGGATCGGGGCTATCCCGAGGATGGCCTGCAGCGCGCGGTAGAGACGATCGCCGGCCAGTCGTTCGACGATTTCTTCGATCGCTACGTCCACGGCGTCGACGAGCTACCCTACAACGAGTACCTGAGCGTCGTCGGGCTCCAGGTGCGTGAAGCGATCGACGAAACGCGGCCTGCGGCGACGATCGGCCTCGCGCCCCGCCCGACGGGGCAGCGAGTGGCGATCGACAACGTTTTACCGGATTCACCCTCCTTGGCGGCCGGTCTCATGCGGGGTGATGTCCTGGTATCGATCGCCGGCACGGAGATCTCGACCAGTGCCGACATCATGGAGGCGATGAAGACACACCAACCGGGTGAGGTCGTAGAGGTCGTCTACGAGCGCGGCGGGAAGGAGAGCACCGTTTCGGTCATCCTCGGCGGCGGCGCAAACCTGAAATGGGTCGTCGAGCCGGTGGCCGAGCCAACCGAGCGTCAGTTGCAACTCCGGAAAGCGTGGTTGGCGTCGGACGCGGGCGCCTAGCCCGCGGTGCAGCCTCCTCAGTTCGCCATTTTCGCCGCAGCGAGCTTCTCAATGTCAGGTAGGTCTTTCTTGTAGCGAACCTCGAGGCGGACTGCTCGGCCCTCTGCGTACTTCGTGGCGTTGTCAACGACATCCAGAACGACACGCGAGAGGTCGGTCCCGCGTATCGCGCTCACCGCCTTCTCCCCAAGGGTGAAACCCACCTGGAATCGCTTCTCCTGCGGCGTCATGTACAAAATGGTGCGCTTCTCCTGTTTCAAGCGTAAGGACCAACCGTACTTCACGCCGGAGAAATTCCATTGTTCGGTCATCGGAGCGTACTCGACGGCGAGATGTTCGCGCAGCGCTTCCCACGCGCCCATAGCTCGCCCCAAGACGGCTGCCAGATCCTCCGCCTGAGGTGGCCTCGACTTGTCATCGAATGCGCTGAGTGCCATCCGCTCTCCTCCGCGCTTCACTCCTACCCTAGTGGTAATTCTCCTCGACCGTCCCGCGAATCGCGTTCAGCAGCGCCTCTTTCGCCCGATCGTCGTCGCGGCACCGCTCGTTCATCTCGATCAGGACAGCAGTTTCGTTGAAGCGCTCCAACTCTGAACCCTCCGGAACCCGCACGATATCGCGCTCCAACTGATAGGGCCGGTTGATGGCAGCCGTATAGCCCGCCGTTCGTAGCCGCTCCTCGAGAAATGGCGCCAATTCGCGGCCGCGATTGGCAATCAGCGCAAAGTCCATTTCCCGCACCTGACCCTCGAACTGCTCCGCCATGGCGTGGATTGCGAAAAAGAACACCTTCCCGTGGAGCCGCTCGCACCTGAGTAGAGAGTCCACCAACGCCTTGTGATACGGTCGGTAGTACAGCTCGATTCGTCGCATCCGTTCGTCATCGCTCAAGCCGATGTTGCCGCGGATCTCCTTGCCGCCCCAGCGGGTTGGGATCAGCTCGTTCTGGTCTTCGTACCGATTCGCATCGATGACGAGCCTCGAGATTCCGTTGCGAACACCCAAGCAGTCGAGTTCGCGCACGAGATAGTCGAAGAGATCGGCTGCGCCCTGATCCTTGCCGCGCGCACACTCCGCCAGATGTTCTTCCGTCATGCCGAGATCGCCAAACTCGTCGGGAATCTCGCCCGACGCGTGCTCACACGAGAGAACGATCGGGAGACGCGATTGACCGCGGCAAATCTCGAACGTCTGCAAACTGCTACGACCTGGCCCGCAGCGCGGCGACGGCGAGTGCCAACCAACCGGCGATGAACGCGAGCCCACCGAGCGGTGTTATCGCCCCCAGCCAACGAGCACCGGTTACGGCAAGCAAGTAGAGACTACCCGAGAAGAGGACGATTCCGAAGATGAAAAACCACCCGGCGGCGTCGGTCCACGCGTTTCGCCAGCGGGTCCACGCCCACGCCACGACGATGAGTCCCAGGGCGTGATAGAGGTGGTACCAGACGCCGGTCTCAAACACGGCTAGCCGTTCGGGGCCCAATCGGCCCTCGAGACCGTGGGCCCCGAACGCGCCTAAGACCACGCCCAGCGCGGCCATCACAGAGCCGATCGCGAACCAAGCTTTCATGGACGCCAACTTGTCCCACCCGCCCACAGAGGACAAGCCGGCGCTACAGATCGCCCCAGTGGGGTCAAATCAGGCCGCGCATGTCGGGCTTATTCCCACACGGTTTCAGGATTTCCCTTACAGCAGAGGAAAGTCTTATTCGGACAAGCTAGGGGGAACGTGGCAAAGTCATCCGCCTCCATCGAGAAACGGCTGGCCGCGGGGCTTGTCGAGCGTCTGGATCCTACCGCGCTCGAGGAAGGCTCGCGCGTAGGGGTAATCGGTGGTGGTCCCGCCGGGTCGTTCTTCACCCTCTTTCTGCTCAAGATGGCCGAGACGATCGACCTCCAGGTCGACGTCGACATCTACGAACCCAGACACTTCGTCCACCAAGGCCCGGCTGGATGCAACCACTGCGGTGGGATCGTCTCCGAGTTTCTTGTCCAGCTCCTGGCCGCGGAGGGCTTTCGCCTCCCACCCGAGGTCGTCCAGCGTGGCATCGACTCGTACACGCTCCACATGGATGTGGGGACAGTCCGCCTCGAAACCCCGCTTCAGGAGAAGCGAATCGCGGCCGTATACCGTGGCAACGGTCCCCGCGATGGAGCCCCAGTTGATGTGGTTGGATTCGATCGCCATCTCCAAGACCTGGCGGTCGCGCGCGGGGCGAAGATTAAACGTCAGTTGGTAAGCAGAATCACGTGGGAGGAAGATCGACCGCACATCGAATGCGCTGTGGGCGAGAGAGAGCGGTACGACCTGGTAGCAGTAGCAGCAGGTATCAACAGTAATGTTCTTCAATCAATCGAAGGGCTCGAGTTCGGTTACCAGATTCCGGACACGGTGCGGACATTCATTTGCGAGTTCTACCTGGGAGCGAAGACGGTCCGTAAGCATCTCGGCAAGTCGATGCACGTGTTTCTGCTTGACATCCCGCGCCTTGAATTCGCGGCCATCATCCCCAAGGGTGACTTCGTGACACTTTGTCTGTTAGGAGATGAGATCGACGACTCATTGGTACTGCAGTTCCTCGATTCACCGGAGGTACAGGCGTGCTTCCCAAAGCAGATCGTGCCGAGCACCGTTTGTCACTGCTTCCCGCGGATCAACGTGAAAGGTGCAACACGACCGTTCACCGATCGTATCGTGCTGGTCGGAGACAGTGGTGTAACCCGTCTGTACAAGGACGGCATCGGCGCCGCCTACCGGACCGCCAAGGCCGCCGCTCGCACAGCAGTCTTCCACGGAGTCTCCGACGAAGCTTTCGCGAAACACTACTGGCCGACGTGCCGCCAAATCGACGTCGATAACACCATCGGGCGACTGATCTTCAGAGTGAGCCATGCGATCCAGAAAACCCGGCTGACGCGCCGCGCACTACTCAGGATGACCGAGAAAGAACAGGCGCGTTCGGGGAATCGCCGTCACATGAGCGGTGTTCTGTGGGATCTGTTTACCGGCAGCGCGCCCTATCGAGAAATCCTTTTCAGAACGTTTCGTCCCGCATTCCTTACTGGATTGGGGTGGAATCTGGTTGCCGGAAACGTCGCGCCTGGCGGATTCGGGCTCGGGAATGGAAGACGATCCACCGAGGGAGACGCATATGGGCATTAGGACGTTGGGCAAGAAATACAAGTCCGGCGAAGCGATAGTTCGTCAGGACTCGGTCGGTAATTGCATGTACATCATTCAAGAGGGTCAGGCCGAGGTCTACCGCGAAGAGAATGGCAATGAGATCCGTATCGCGGTTCTTAACGAAGGCGACTTCTTTGGCGAGATGTCGATTTTCGAGCGCGAGGTGCGAGCGGCAACGGTCAAGGCGCTGGGAGACGTGCGGGTCCTAACGATCGACAAAAAGACGTTTATGCGGCGCATTCAAAAGGATCCTTCTCTGGCGTTTGACATCGTGAAGACGATGTCCCAGCGCATCCGACAGCTCAACCACGCGATAGTGGAACTGCGTGCCCAAGAGACCGTGAAGTCAAGGCTCGAACGATGACGGAAGCCAACATCTACAAAGACAGCTTGGTATTCCCAGAGCAGCTCGACAAGCGCCCGCCGTGTGAGGCTAACTGCCCAATCGGCACCGATATCCGCGGTTGGGTAGGCTTGATCGCGCAGCGCAAGAAACTGGGATACACGCGGCGTGAGGCGTACCTCAGGGCCTGGGAGCACCTAACCGAATTCAACCCGTTCCCGGCGACGACGGGGCGGATCTGTCCACATCCCTGCACAGTCGAGTGCAACCGAACAGACAAAGATGGCCCCGTTGCAGTCAATGCTTTGGAGCGATTCTTGGGCGACTGGGCAATCGACAAAAAACTCTCGACGCAAAAGTTGGAAACCGACACAAAGCCGGAGTCGATCGGTGTGATCGGCTCTGGCCCCGCCGGACTTTCGTTCGCGTACCAGATGGCACGTCGCAACTACAGCGTCACCGTTTACGAAAGGGCGTCCGAGCCTGGAGGGATGCTGCGTTACGGGATACCAGGATACCGACTTCCCAAAGACATTCTCCGCGCCGAGATCCAGCGGCTCATCGATCTCGGGGTCGAGTTCCAGCTGAATGCCACCGCGGGGAAATCCGTGTCCGTCGATCAGCTACGATCGCGGCACGATGTTCTGTTCTTGGGCATCGGTGCACAGCTGAGCCGCAAGTTGGGAGTGCCTGGCGAAGATGGAGCGGGGTGCTGGAGTGGCACCGACTACCTGGGAAGGGTGAACTGTGGTGAGGCCCCCGACCTCGGAGAACGCGTCGCGGTTATTGGTGGTGGGAATACCGCCATCGACGCAGCCCGAGCGGCCCGTCGATCGGGCGCTCAGGTGACAGTGCTGTACCGACGAACACGGAACGAGATGCCGGCCATCGAAAGCGAGATCGACGATGCGATGGTCGAGGACGTGCAGTTCGAGTTTCTCGTAGCTCCGATCCGCATCGAGCGGCAAGACGACGTGATCCAATCGGTGACGATCCAACGGATGGAGCTTGGCCGACCCGATGAGTCGGGACGGCGGTCGCCGCAACCGATCGAGGGCTCGCAGGCCGCGCTACCGTTTGACTCGGTCGTCGTCGCTATTTCCCAGGAGCCGGATTGGCTCCACCTAGAAGAATTCAATGGCAACGGGGGTCGGTTGGAGACCACGGACAGCGGTCGAGTGAAACGCGACGTCTGGGCCGGAGGCGACACCCTGGGATCGGGCATCGCCGGCCTCGCGATCGCCCAGGGCCGCAAGGCGGCAATAGATGTCCACTCCCGGCTGCGAGGGCTTCCCCGGTCGAAGCAGGACGCTCGACCCGCGATTCCGGCCGATCGCGTAGCGCCCGACTACTACGATCGAAAAGATCCGGTGCCGGCCCCACGCCGCGCAGTCGAGACGTGGCTCTCCGAACCCGATCGGGAGATTCACGAGACGATCTCTGAACAGGCGTTCCTGCAAGAAACCTCGCGTTGTTTGTCGTGTGGTCGCTGCTTTGGATGCGAACACTGTTGGACCTACTGCAACCCAGGGGCGTTCACACGCCTGGAGGAAGTCCAACCGGGAGCCTATTTCTCGATCTCACTCGAGATGTGCGAGGGGTGCCGCAAGTGCGTGGAGGTCTGTCCCTGCGGCTTTCTAAGCGTCCGGGCTTAAGGGATTCTCAACGCCGTTTCTATGCAGCGCCAAAAAAGAGGGGGCGGCCCAGGCCGCCCCCTTACTAATTCCCCTGAACACTTGACTACTTCAACAGCATGTCGTGAGGACCCGCCGGGCCGTTCTCGAAGCTGTTGAAGTCGGGCTCGAACGTCGGCTCCAACTCCATTCCCTGGGGTCCTACGTGGTACAGCCAGGCGCCAAACTCGACGTCACCATCCAACGGCGAGAGGAGCGAGTTGGTCACGTACAGCCGTCTGCTGTCCGGCGTCAGCTTCATCATGTTGGGCTGCGGAATCTGGACCGAGTCCACCAGCTTGGGGTGATGTGGGTCGGTGATGTTGTACTGCCGAACCTCACCTCCACCCCATAACGACACGTACAACAGGTTGTTATCGTACGAGATTCGCATGTCGGCTGGAATCGATCCCTCTCCCAGCTCGATCACGCGCTCGAACTCCAGCGTCCCGTCGTTGTCGGCGTCTTCCCAATACCAGACCGTCCCTCCGTAGGCGCAGTTGACGAACCCGCCCAACCCTTGCGGCCCGTGCATCCAGCGCACTTCCAGCGGGGCCTTGTCGAGATGCTCGACCTGTAACGGCCGCTTCGTTTCCCAATCCCAGA